>JBDTVQ010000117.1:0-16296 GCA_040007195.1 Acidobacteriota bacterium
CCCGCATGCCAGATGTACCGATCTGTCGAATTGTGTCGAACCCTGTCGAATCGAAATCGCCGCCCGCCGCGAGTCCGTTCAGAAAGGGTTGCCGGAAGAGCATCGAGATTTCAGGATAGCGGGCGGGCCTTGCGGTCGAAGGCGGCGCGAGCGCGTTCGACTTCGGCGTAATGCTTTTCGGCCCACTGCCATAAGCCGCAAAACCCTCCGCTCAGCGTGTGCCTGGGCGGCGTGAAGCTCGCCGGACGATGAGTTCGTGGAGCATAAGTCGGTAGGATCGAATTATGAACATGCAAGGGAACACGATTTTGATCACGGGCGGCGGATCGGGCATCGGGCGCGGCCTGGCCGAGGCATTTCACAAACTGGGCAACCAGGTAATTATTGGCGGGCGGCGTCGCGAGGTTTTGGAGAAGACCGCGGCGGCGAATCCGGGCATGGGGTTTGTCGTGCTCGATACGACCAGCACGGAGAGCATTCGCGCGGCGGCGGCTGATGTAGTGCAGCGCTATCCGGCGCTGAACGTGATCGTCAACAACGCGGGCGTGCAGAAGGTGTTCGATTTCGCTAAGCCGGAATCGATCAACGGCGCGACCGTGCGCGAAGAGGTGGGCACGAATATTCTCGGCCCGATCGACATGGTGACGGCGTTTCTTCCGCACCTGCTACAACAGCCCAAGGCGGCCATTGTGAACCTGTCGTCAGGGCTTGCCTTCATGCCCATCGCGCTCTATCCGGTGTACTGCGCCACCAAGGCCTTCGTGCATTCGTTCACCATGTCCCTGCGGCATCAGTTGCGGAACACGAGCGTTCGCGTCATCGAACTCGCGCCGCCGTGGGTGAAGACGGAACTCGACGCCGCGCACGAGACGCCCACCACTCATGAAGGCATGATCCCCATGCCGCTTTCCGATTTCATCACGGCCGCGATGGCCGATCTGGCGACCGATCGCGAAGAGTTGCCTGTCGCGGGCGCAAAGTTCCTCTATGCGGGCGGCGTGAGCGAGAAGGCTGCCGAGGTGTTCGCGCGGATCAATCACTGAACCGCATCGAACAGGCCGAACGTGAAGATGTCGCTTTCGGCGGCAATCGTGACGTACTGCTTGCCATCGATCATGTAAGTGGCCGGCGACGCGAACAGGCTGTGCCCTGTGGAGAAGTGCCACAGGTCTTTGCCGGTCTTCGAGTCGACAGCCACGAGGTTGCCATCATCGTCGCCGGCGAAGACCACGCCTCCGGCCGTCGAGACCGTCCCCGCCCACATAATGCCGGGCCCAGGCATCGGGTTCTCCCACTTGATATCGCCCGTCAAAACGTCGAGCGCGCGTAGGAAGAACTTGCCGGGCTCGGTAGGAATGCCCTCGTTGCCCGTGCCGCGAAATCCAGAGGCGGGAACGGGCTCCTTAGCCGACGCAACGATGAGATCGCACTGCTCAAGCGCGACGACATAAAACAGGCCAGTGGCAGGATCGTATGTCGGCGACATCCAATTCGACGCACCCCTCACGGAGGGACACACGCGAGTGCCGGCGGGCGTGGGAATCTTGCCGGGAAGCACGCTGGGGCGGCCTTTATCGTCGAGACCGCTCGTCCAATCCAGTTTTTTCACGAACGGTTTGGCGTGAAGGAACTCGCCCGTGAGGCGATCGAGAATGTAATAAAAACCATTGCGATTCGCCTGCACCAGAAGCTTGCGCGGCTTCCCTCGGAACGTGGTGTCGATCAGCATGGGATTCTCGTTGGCGTCCCAGTCCCACACGTCGTGCGGAGTGAATTGAAAATGCCACTTGAGCTTGCCGGTCGCGCCATCGAGCGCAACGACGCAATCGGAATAGAGATTGTCACCAGGGCGGCGCCCACCGTAAAAATCAGGCCATGGGTTGCCGGTGGGCCAGTACACGATGTTCAGTTCGGGATCGTAGGTGCCAGTGGTCCATGTGGGCGCGCCGCCCATCTCCGACGGAAATCCGCCCCAGGTATCCGAACCGGGCTCGCCCTTCGAAGGGACGGTCCAGAAGCGCCAGGATTCCTTGCCCGTGTCGGGGTTGATCGCGGCAACGAAACCGCGCTGACCCGATCCGCCGCCGGCCACGCCCACCAGAATCGCGTTCTTGATCGCCAGGGGAGCGATGGACGTGGTGTAGCCGCCGTCGAAGGAAGCGTACTCGACATCAAAAATCAGGTTGCCGGTGGAACGGTCGAGCGCGATCAGGTGGCAGTCGGCCGTCGCGAAGAAGACTTTGTCGCCGAGGATGGCGGTGCCGCGATTCACGCGCGTACCCTTGGCGCCCGTGGCACGATAACGCCACACCTGCCGGCCGTTGCGCGCATCGAGGGCGTAAATCTCGTTGGTGTTGGAGAGATACATCAGCCCGCCGTAGACAATGGGCGTCGCCTCCAACTTCTTCGCGTCTTCGATGTGAAACACCCACTTCGCGACAAGCGATTTCGCGTTGGCCGGTGTGATCTGCTTCAGCGACGAATGGCGCTGCGCGGAGTAGTCGCCATGGTAAGTGAGCCAGTCGGCGTTGGGAGATTTGGCGATCGCCTCGGGCGTAACCTGGGCGGCGGCTGCCAGTGGAAGCAGCAACGCGAGCGCGAATTTCATCGGGAGGATCCTTCTTTGGGCCGTGTCGATTGTGTTGCCAGAAAGGCGATCAGGTCCGTGGCGTCGGCGGCGTTCGATACAGGCGGCATGAGGGATGCGTCGAGCATTTCCAATTTGGCGATGTCGCCGCGGTTGAGCAGGTGCAGCTTCCCTGCCCCATCGAGAATTTGCACCGAATAGTTGCCGTAGTTTTTGGCCACGCCACGAATCGTCGCGCCCGATTTGAGGACCGCCGTAATGCCGCGATAACCTTCGGCAATGCGTTCGGAGGGCTTCGTGACGGATTCGCGCAGTTGGTGCGCCGTGTGTTCGGCGGCAATGTTCGACAGGTCGGGGCCGGGATGGCCGCCGCGTCCAAGAATCATGTGGCAGGTGGAGCACTTGCCCGCGCCGTAGAAGAGCTCGCGGCCACGATCTGCGTTGCCGGGCACCCGCGTTTCGATTGCGGATGCGGTGAGCGAGCGTACGAAGGCGGCTACTTGCGCAATCTTCGCATCTGCCAGGGGAAAGTTCGGCATCGTCGTGCCCGGAAGCCCGTTCTTAATGGAATTCATCAGCGTCCTATCCGGCAGGCGGCTGGCCCGGCCGGAGAGCAGGCTCGGACCCTGGCTGCCCTCGCCCGTTGCGCCGTGGCATCCCGAACAGGAGCCCATGTAGATCTGCTTCCCTGCCTCGACAGAGGCGGGATCCGTGGGCAGTAGGTTTCGCTGCGCAAAAAGTGCCGGAGCAATCGCGAAGAGAAAAACCAAATGTGGTGTGTTTGGAAAGGTGCGTGGCAATCGTCGAAATTGTACCGCAGTGCTTCTCCGAACCATCACAAAAAGCGGTCAAGCCGGCGCGGGCGTTTGAAGAGTCCCGGCTTGGCAAGTTGCAGTGCGGCCATTTGGCGGAACCGCTCCACTTCCTCAAGTTGAGAGTCGAAGAATCGTTTGGGAATGACCCAGGCCACATAAGGGCTGAGGTAAACCAGAAAAGCGGAACCCGTTTCACGCACCGAATCGACCCGGTTCCACAACATTTGCCCCGAAGAACCGAATCCGTCGCACTGTAGCTGGGATCGGTCGATTCGATACTCGGCGGGGCGGCGAAGACTCTCCACTTTCGCGAACTGCCTCCTCGCCTGAAAGTAAGGATAGGCGATCATGACAGCCGCCCATAGTGCGGGAATAACGACGACTTCAAGCGATAGTCTTTCCGGGTCCGCTTCGTGTTGCAAAAGCCGGAGGATGAGGGCAGCGGCGGCCATCAGAATCATACCGATCACCATGATCGGGCCCAGGCGGGACCGCCGAAACTGGTGATAGTAAGTGAAGCGGATTACATCCTCCACTTGCAGTGTGCCGGATACCGTAAGTGCGTCCGAGTCAGGCATCGATCTATATTACTCGGCAAAGCTGCCGAGTTTGCGGGCCCGATCCGGCCCAAACGCGCGGCGCGATAATAGAAGGCGTGTTGCGAACGGCAAGCTTGGGGCTGGGCATTTTGATGCCGCTCCTGCTGTGCCTGGGCGCCGGCAAACCCGGCGACTCCGCTGAGCCGGCGGCCACCTATCGCCGCCTCTGCATGCAATGCCACGGCGAAGACGGCGACGGGCTCTACTATGCCAACATCGTGCCGCTGGCTGGAATCTCCCGGCGATATCCGGCGGTGAAGATCGGGCAATTGTCCGGCGCATTTTCCGGCCGCCTGCTGCACGGCCCGGAGTTGGACCGGATGGTCGCCTACATGGGCTCGCTGCGGGGCGAGAAAGGATTCGCCGATCCGGGCTGGCTCGCCACTCCTTACTTCGTGCGCATGAAATCGCCGCGCCGGACCGAGGTGCGTGTCCTCGACGTACGTCCGCCCATGGAATTCGAATCCGGGCATGTACCGAACGCCTTGCGGGTGGAACAGGGCGCGTTCGTGGAAGACCCGTCGAAGACACGGCAATGGATGGACGGTGCGGGAATCGGCCAGGAAACCCTCGTGCTCGTGGTCGACGAAGAGGGAACATCGGCGGCGGCCTGCCTCTGGTGGAAACTGCGCCGCGCGGGCCACGCGTATGTGGCGGTAATGGACGGCGGCATGCGCCGCTATCGTGACGATTCAAGCGCCGGCTTTCCCATTTCCGCTAAGTTGCAGGCCGAGATGGCGTCGCGTGGATTCAAACCGGGCTCTCAAATCAGTTGGACCGGCTCCGAACCCGATCTGGCACGGGTGATGCTCTCGCTGGCCCTTCTGGGGCAGGAGGCGGCCTACGACCCGCAAGGGAAGACCGTCTCCGTGGGCGCGCCGGTGCGCTAGACTGGGAGATTCAGCAGTTACGGAAGTTAGGAGAATACTGTCTTGGCCGAGAAGCAAGTGGCAGAAAAGAAGAACGAGAAGTTGTACAGCGCCGAATACATTGGCAGCGGTACGTTTATCATCAGCAAGCCGAAGCGCAAGCGGAAGAAGCTGCAACAGTCGCGCGTGAAGAGCCCGCAACGCGGCGCCCGCAAGTAAGCGCCGTAGGCGCTGTCCTTCGTTCCTAAACCTATGCTCATATCAGAGGTCCGCCTCCACCCCGTCGCGGTGGCCGATGCCCCATTGCGTAGTTCGTATGGGCGCCACATGCCGTATGCGTTGCGCACGATCGTCGAATTGAAGACGACGGACGGCATCACCGGCATCAGTGAAACCTACGGCGGCGAGCGTCCGCTGGCAGCGCTGGAATCGGTGAAGGAACTGATCGTCGGGCGCAGTCCGTGGGACCTCACCGGTTTCTGGTTGAAGCTCGGCGAGCGCGCTTCGAATGAAGCCGCGGGCAAGGGCGACGACCGCAGCCAGACCTACATGGTGCCCGGCGAAAATCCGCTCGATCAACACGCGCGGACATTCGCGGCCATCGAAATTGCCTGCCTCGACATCATCGGCAAAGCCGTCGGCTTGCCCTTGTGCGATGTGACCGGCGGCCGGGCCCGCTCAGCGCCTGCCTTCAGCGCATACCTCTTCTACAAACATGGCGGCGGCGGAGGCATGGGCGCCGACGCGCGCGAGGATGAGTACGGTGAGTGCCTCGACCCGCAGTCAATGGTGCGCCAGTGCAAGCAGATGATCGCCAAGTATGGCTTCGATGAGATCAAGCTCAAGGGCGGCGTGCTCGATCCGGATCAAGAGATCGAGACCATCAAACAGCTCCGCGCCGAGTTTGGCCCGAAGTATCCGCTGCGCATCGATCCCAACTCCGCCTGGACCGTAGACACTTCGGTGAGGGTGGGCGAATCGCTGGTGGAAGAGCTTTCCGACGGCGGCTACCTGGAAGACCCCACGGCATCGCTGGAAGGCATGGGCGAAGTGCGCCGGCGTCTGCTTGCCAAAGGCATCGATACTCCGCTGGCCTCGAACGTGGCGACTACCTGTTTCGAACACCTCCATCCGGCGAAGAACCACGACGCCGTGCAGGTCGTGTTGAGCGATCCCCACTATTGGGGCGGCATCCGCAATCAACAGCACCTGTCGAAGTTTTGCGAAGCCCTCGGCATGGGCCTTTCCATGCATTCGAACAATCACCTCGGCGTGAGCATGATGATCATGGCGCATGCCGCGGCGTGCTGCCCGCACCTCACTTATGCCTGCGACACCCACTATCCGTGGCAAACCGAGCAGGACGAAGTAGTGCTGGGCGGACGCGTGCCCATCGTGAATGGACGCGTCGAAATTCCGAACAAACCGGGCCTGGGCGTGGATCTCGATTACGACCAGTTGGGCCGGCTCACTGAACTCTACAAGAAGATTCCGCTGCGCAAACGCGACGATGAAGCCGAAATGCGGCTGCATGTCGATCCAAATTGGAAGCGCATCCTGCCGCGCTGGTAGCCGCCCGCGAATTTGCGCCGGACGCGCCGGCCGCTACTCCACCGCCATCGTCACGCCCTGCTGGGTGAAGCCGGTACCAACGCGAATCGTAATGGAGACCGCCGAGCCGGGGATGATCTCCTGCGGAACATAGGCATTGATCTGGAAGATACCCGCGATCTGCCCCGGAGCCGGACCCGCGTACAATACATCGGCCTGCGTTCCGCCGATAAAGACCGAGGTCGTCGCCCGAAATTGCCCGGTCGAATCCACCACGGAGCCGCTCAATACATCTCTCACGAATAGCCCGCCGCCGTCGCCATAGATCTGAATGGCGGTACCGCGCGGCGCGCCGGAGCCCGGTGCGTTCAGGGAACCATTCTGATTGACGATCGATGCGCGGCCGCGTCCCGAACCGTCTGCCGTGAAGAGAATCGGTGCGTTGTCCAGCAGCGCCACCGTCGTCGTATCGGAACGGACGCTCTGGTACACAACCTGTATGTCGATGCGGCCCTGGCCCGCGATCTCGAATGGCACCATGCACTGCACCTGTGTCGAGCTCACGGTAAGCAGCGGTACGGCGATGTTATTCATGAACACCTGCACGCCAGCGAGAATCTGTGGAAGCTGCCGCGCTGAGTTCAACGTCGCGACAACTTGAGTCGCCGGGCCAAGGCCATTCCCGAAGATGGTCATCTGCGATCCCGGAGCGAAGTCCTTTAACAAGCCCGCGCCGTTGGAGAGGTCGGTGATCGTAGGTTTGGCTCCGCCGACGTTGAGGGTGACGGGAATCTGAATCGTCTGTCCCGCGCCGGGCGAAGAGACCGTGATGGTTCCGCTGTAGGAACCTGCAGCCAGGCCCGCGGTAACAACCGATACGCTGAACGTGGCCGGCGTGTTTGCACTCAGCGGAGTCACCATCAGCCAGCCAGGCGTGGATGCCGCGGCAACCGATGCCGTCAGGTTCGAACTCACCGAAATACTCTGCGCGGGCGGGTCGCCGCCCGTGGGAGAACTGGTGAATTGTAGCTGCGTGGGCGAAGCCGAAAGCGTCACCGACCCCGTGACGACGAGCGTCACGCTCAGCAGTTGACTGCTGCTGCTGGCCCCAGGCGCGGAGAAAAGGATGCTGCCTCTGTAGGTTCCCGGTCCGAGGCTCGCCGGGGACACCGTCACCGTGAGGGTTTGCGGCGTGTTTCCTGTAGAGGGCGTGGCGCTCAGCCATGCGGAGCCAACGGCCACCGACGCCACGTAGCCGGTGGTCGGAGTGCTGGCAAGCGACACGGTCTTGCTCACCTGCGCGCCTCCTGCCGCACCCTGAAACTCAAGTGACGACGGCGAAACCGAAAGCGCCGGAGCGCCTGTAATCACCAGCGTCACGGGCACTGCAAAGGAGCCCAGCACTCCTGGTGTACTGAGCGTGATGGAACCGTTGTAGGTACCCGCAACCAGTCCCGTCGGGTCGACGGAGACCTCAACATTCGCCGGCGTCACGCCCGTCTCGGTGTTGTTGAGAATCTTCAGCCATGGCGTGGTCTCGGGCGCAGTGACATTGGCGATGTAGATTACGACCGAGGTGTAGGCAATCGACAACTGCTGCGACTGTGGCGCGGGATCGCCATATTTGTGGCTAAAAAGAACCGGCCCGGAAACGGTCCAATTCTGTGAGCCTGCATCGATGGTGAGCGAGACGTTGACGAGTTGGAAGGTAACCGGATTGGTGGCGAAGCTGACGGTCACCAGGCCGTTATAGGTGCCGGGCAGCAAACCGGTGGGATTCACGAACACGTTCACCGTGGCGGGCAGCGTGCCCGAGTTCACGCTGGCGAAGATCCACGATTGGTTGACGCCAATCGAAAACGTCGAGGAGTTGTTGTTGACGTAGAACTGTTGCGAGGGCGGCGTGGACCCGCCGGTGGTGTAAGTGAAATCGAGTTGAGTCGGGTTGGTTTGCGAGGGCGGCGCGACTGTCACGGTGAGCGTGACGTTGATCACCTCGGTCGTTGCACCGGGTGAACTTACGTTGATCGAGGCGGTATAGGTCCCGATGGCAAGGCCGGACGGCAGAACGTTTACGGTCAAAATGGAAGGCGCCGTGGCCGAAGATTGGCTATAGAAAAGCCAGGAGGCTCCGCTGCCGGAGACGGTAATCAGCGCGTTCGACGGACTGACACTGGTGATCGAGACGGTCTGCGAAGGAGGCGACTGTACGCCGGAATTCTGCAGAAAGGTAAGTTGATTCGGCGTGGCGATCAGGGTTACACCGAACGCAGCGGGCGCGGTGAGCAGCGTCGAAGCGAGTACCGCGGCCAGCGCCAGCACCGGACCGGGAATCCGGAAATTACGAACAATTTGGCCAATCCGCGCCATGACAGTTACCCTCTTCCTATTCATCTTCGATTCAACCATTGTGATACCACAACGGCCCTACTTTGAAAAGGGTTACCGTAAGTAGCCCCTAATTACTGAGCAAAGCCTGTCCGCGCAGCCATTCGGTAAAACGGTCAGTCCAACTATCGGTCGGAGCGCCCGATTTCCGCATACCGAAACCATGGCCGCCGCGCGGGAAGATGTGCAGCTCGGCCGGCACCTTTGCCTTTTTCCATGCCGTGTAGAGGCGCAGTTCGCTGTCGACGATATGCGGACTGTCGTCGTGGGCGACGGCGAGGAAAAGCGGCGGCGCTCCGGCGGGGACCGTGATCTCGGCGGGAGCGGCGGCGTAGACGGGAGCGGCGAAGTTGGCTCGCGTAGCGGGATCGGGAGAAGTGGCAACGGCGGCGGCCACATAACCGCCGGCGGAGAATCCGACGATGCCAATCTTCGCCGGATTGATATGCCATTCGGCGGCATGCTCACGAACGTGCTTCATCGCCAGCAGTCCGTCCTCAGCCGACGCTTTCATACTGGTGTCGCGATCGGCAAGCGTGACACGGTACTTCAGCAGAAAGGCCGTGAAGCCCAGGTTGCTCATCCATTGGGCGACGTCGGTTCCTTCCTTGTCGATGGCCAGGTGAACGAAGCCGCCCCCAGGCGCAACGATGATGGCCGCGCCGTTGGGATGAACCGGTTGAAAAACGGTGAGCGTGGGGCTGGTGACTTTGCGAATGCGGCGTTCGGTGTCGTTCGGGCCGATGAAGACCTCTTCGCTAATGGGAAGGTCGGGGCGCAAGCTGATCACGGATGACCCCGCCGGTACCAGCAGTCCGCGGCGCTGCATCCAGTCGGCGAGCAGGCCGGTCCAGGCGTCGCACGATTTACCCTTCTTGTTCATGCCGAAACCATGGCCGCCATCGGCGAAGACGTGGAGTTCGACGGGAAGCTTGGCCTTCTTCCAGTTGTCCATCAGCGCCGTGGCCGACGACGTCATGCGCACGTTGTCGTCCTGCGCGACGGCGACGAACAGCGGCGGAGCATCGGCCGGCACCGTGTAGTTGTCGGGCGAAACAGCATAGATCGGGATGGCGAAATCGGGCCGGCTTTCGGCTGTGTATTGCGTCGCCACGCCAACCGTCAGATAGCCTCCCGCGGAAAAACCCATCACGCCAATGCGCTTCGGATCGAGCTTCCACTCGGCGGCACGCTGGCGAACGGTCTTTACGGCAAGCAGGCCATCTTCAATACAGGCTTTCTGGCTTGCCTCGCGCGATTCCAGACCGACGCGATAGCGCAGCACGAATGCCGAGACGCCGCGATCATTCAGCCACTTCGCCACATCGCGTCCTTCATGTTCGATGGCCAGGATGTTCCAGCCGCCGCCGGGCGCCACCACCACGGCCGTGCCGTTGGGCTTCGGCGCGAGGTACACCTCCATCACGGGCCGCTTCACCTTGCGCACCCACTGCTCCTGCGGACTCTTCACGTGTACGTTGCCCGCTTCGGGTGTATACAGTTCTTCGCCGGCAGGCAGGTCGGGACGGAGGACCACTTCTTGCACCGCAAGCGCAGGCACGACAAGGGCAGGCAGACTCAACGCAAGCAGCGACAGGGCCAGGCAGTACGGCTTTGACATGGCCGTTATTCTATGACGGAACGGCGGCTGGAATGCAGAGCCCACGAAAGATCATGCAGGCAGGCCACGCCCGTGCATCCGGCTGGTACTGCCGCCGGGCTGCGCACGCAACGAGCAAAGTGCAGGATGATACACTACGGTTTCTCTGCGTATGACCCCAACAGAACTTCGCAACAAATTGGTAGGTGTGTTCGGTTTCCCGATCACGCCCTTTAAGAGTGATCTCTCCCTCGATCACGAAGGATTGGCCAAGATCGCCGACTGGATGTGCGGGTACGCCTTCTGCGCGCAAGTGGCCGCCGGCGGCACGGGCGAGATCTATTCGATGACGGTCGAGGAGAATATCGAGACCGTTCGCACCGTCGTCAAAGCTGTGAATGGGCGCATGCCCGTGGTGGCCGGCGTCGGCTACAACGTGGCAATGGGCACGGCAATGTCGCGCGGCATGGAAGAAGCCGGTGCCGACGCACTGCTGGTGATGCCCCCCTATTACACGAACGCGCCCTGGGAAGGCCTGCTGCGCTACTACGAGGAGATCGGGAAGTCGTCGGGGCTGCCGCTGTCGCTCTACTCTCGCGACTGGGCCTCGTTCACCCCGGACCAAGTGGCGCAGTTGTGCGACCGCGTTCCCACCCTCACGTTCTGGAAGGACGGCCAGGGCGACGCGCGAAAGTATCAGCGCATCATGGCCAAAGTGGGCGACCGCCTGGCATGGATCGGCGGCATCGGCGACGATTGCGCGCCGGCCTACTTTGCCATTGGCGTGCAGGCATACACTTCGTCCATTTCCAACGTGGCGCCGAAGCTGTCGTTGCAAATCGCCGAAGCGGGCCTCAAGGGCGACCGCGCCACGATGAACGCACTGATGAAGAAGTACGTTCTTCCGCTCTACGCCTTGCGCGATAAGAAGAAGGGCTACGAAGTGTCCGTCATGAAGAAGATGATGGACCTGATGGGAATGCCCGGCGGCCCTGTGCGTCCTCCGCTGGTGGAAGTGAACGCGGACGAAGCGGCCGAGATCAAGAAGATCGTCGAACTCTACGCCGACGTAGTATGAACCGGCGGGATTTTCTTGGCTCCATGGCCTTGGCCCCGGCGGCCTTGGCCGCGCAGAACGCCAAGCCGCGCAAGCCTAACTTCCTGGTCATTCTCGCCGACGACATGGGCTTCTCGGATGCCGGCTGCTATGGCGGCGAAATCTCAACGCCCAATATCGATTCGCTGGCGGCTGGCGGGCTGCGCTACACCCAAGGCTATTCGACGGCGCGCTGCGGTCCCTCCCGTTCCTGCATCATGACCGGCCATTACGCGCAGGAGACGGCATGCGACATCATGACGCCGGGCAACATTCCCGAATGGACGCGCTTCTTCCCGCAGTACATGAAGCCGCTCGGATACCGTTCCTATCATTCCGGCAAGTGGCACATCCGGTTTCATCCGGTGGCCACCACGGGCTTCGATCACAGCTATACGCTGATCGATCAGCAGCGCTATTTCACACCGAAGCTGCACCTTCTCGACGATCAGCCGCTACCGCAGCCCAAGCTGAGCGACGGCTTCTATGGCACCAAGGCGATCGGAAGCCATGCCGTGGATTTTCTCAAGGGCCACGCGCGGGATCACAAGGACGATCCGTTCTTCTTTTACCTCGCGTTCACCTCTCCGCACTTCCCGCTGCAAGCGTTACAAGAGGACATTGCGGAGTATAAGGACCGCTTTGCCGAAGGTTGGGACGTCACGCGCGTGCGTCATCACAAACGCATGCGCGAAATGGGCCTGATCAATTGCGACCTGGCGAAGATGGAGCCGGGCATCTATCCGCCATGGAACACACCGGCGCAAGAGCAACTGGCGCGCTTCGGGCCGGGCGAAGTGCCAACGGCCGTACCGTGGGCGACGCTGACACGCGAACAGAAAGATTTTCAACGGACCAAGATGGCGATTCACGCCGCGATGATCACACGCATGGATCGTGAGATCGGCCGCGTTCTGGCGCAGTTGAAAGCGATGGATGCTTTCAACGACACCATCATTCTGTTCCTTTCCGACAACGGCGCCAGCGCGGAAATCATGATTCGCGGCGAAGGGCACGACCCAACCGCATTACCCGGTTCGCCGGCCACGCACCTGTGCCTGGGGCCGGGCTGGTCGTCTGCATCGAACACGCCCTTCCGGCTTCACAAGAGCTGGGTGCATGAAGGCGGCATCGCGTCGCCGTGGATCGCACACTGGCCAAACGGCATCCAGGAAAAAGGCAAGCTCCGGCACACGCCGTGCCACTTCATCGACATCGTGCCGACCACGATCGAGCTGGCCGGCGGCAATCTCGCCGCCGCGCACGCCGAAGGCGGCTCACCTCTTGCGGGCAAGAGCATTACGAAGTCATTCCGCAAGGATCAGACCATCGACCGCGAGTTGTTCTACTTCAACCACAACAAGAATCGCGCCATCCGTCAGAAGGATTGGAAGCTTGTGGCGGCGGGCGAAGGCGGGCCATGGGAGTTGTACAACCTGGCCAACGACCGCTGCGAACAGAAGAACCTGATTCGGGCCGAACCGAAGCGGGCGGCCGATATGGCGGCGCTGTGGACAAAGACCGACGACGGGTACACGGCCATTCGCGAAGCGGCACGTCCCACGCCGCATAAGCAGATGCGGGCAACGGTAGGCTAGCGAGCCTTCGTCACCTTGTATTCGGTGATGCGCCCCATCCAGGCACGCTCGAACGGTTCTGCCTGCCCGTGCTCAAGGTGCCCCACGGCGGCCCATCCAGCGCCTTTGTTGCCGTCAGCGTCGCGCACCTCCATAAAGACCTCCACGCGGCGCAGCGGACGGCCGCAGTTATTGCGAATCATTCCCCGCAGCACCGTGGACAGTTCCCCCGTGGAGTTCTTCGGGCGCGATTGCGGGAAGCCGTTCGACTCCCTTACATAGGATTCGCTAGTGGACATGGTGACGCCATATGTCTCGATGCACGACATCATTTCGCCCGGAGAGGGTTTGCTGGCCGCAATCTCGTCCTTCGGGTCCGGCGCGGTAATGGCCGCGCCCGCGCTGGAGAACTCGCGCGACGAATACAGGAACATGCCGGAGGCGCCGGCGAATACAAGTATTCCCGGCAATATCGCAAGCCATAAATTAGGAGTTGGCTTGCTCGCGTTGGGCTGCGCCTCGGACATGCTCCTTTTATCGGCGGCACGGCCGCAGTGGGCAATCGGGCAAATCCCTTAGATCACGTTCGCCTAGATCACTTTCGCCCCCTTAACTTGTAAAACTGCCTCGCGGCCTTGTGCATCGCCCGCCACCGGACCTTTTCGCTACGCGTATCGGCGAGACGGGCGGCTTCGCGCATGAGTTTGTGGAAGCTATCCAGGCGGTCCGGTGCAACGTTTCCCCGCACGGCGCAGCCCGGTTCGTTCCGATGTCCGCAATCGGCGAACCGGCACTGGGACGAAAGTGCCGCGATGTCGTCGAAGACCACGCTCACGCTTTCAGCCGTGGCCCAAAGCTGAACCTCGCGCAGGCCGGGGCTGTCGATCAACGCCGCGCCGCCGGGGAGCGGAATCAGTTCGCGGTGCGTCGTGGTGTGGCGTCCGCGCGAATCGTCCGCGCGCACGTCGCCCGTGGAATGAATTTCCGACCCCACAATCCGATTCAACAGCGTCGACTTCCCCGCCCCGCTGGAGCCGAGTAGGACGGCGGTGATTCCAGGAGCGAGCAGCGCGCACACCGCCGCACACCCGTCGCCGGTGAGGGCGCTCGCCACGAGCACCGCGGCGCCACCCGACGCCTGCCGCGTTTCGGCCACCCGCTCCTCGTGTCCGGCGCAGGCATCCGCTTTATTCAAGACGATCACAGGCTCCACGCCACCTTCCTGCGCCAGGGCAAGGTAGCGCTCCAACCGCCGCGGGTTGAAGTCGCCGTCAAGTCCACAAACGATCATCGCCAGATCGACGTTCGCGGCTAGCATCTGCTCGTCGTGGCGCGTGCCGGCCGCGCGCCGCGAAATCTTCGTGCGGCGGGGAAGCACCTGTTCGATCAGAACGGTCGTCGTATCGACCCGGCGGACCAGAACGTAGTCGCCGGTTGCGGGCAGGTCGGCGGCGCTTTCGGCTGCATATTCGAGCGCACCGGAAATGAAGGCATCCATTTCGATGCCGTTGAGGAGGACGCGCGCCCGGTCCCCACTGGAAAGGCACACGCGTGCCTCGTCCAAATCCAAACTTTTCATTGTGATTTTCCCTTGCTGAATTGCGGTTGGCGGGGCGATACACCTCGGGTGAGCTTGGCCCGTTACCGGCCGCGGTCACCCGAATTAAGCAAGGGTGGCGAGTGTCAAATCACGAGTGTAGCACCGGCCAACGCGGTGCGAACAGAAGCGTTCCGCCTGCCAGCGCGGCGCTTGAACTGTCACCTCCCCTTCCGGGACACCCGTAACAAGTGTGAGAGAAATGTCGAAACAAGGCGACAATAGTGAAATGCAGTATCGGAGAAATCTGATCGCAGTGCTAGGCGTCGCCCTTGCATGCGCTCCGGCCGCCTTCGCCATCTCCGTCACGGTGGCCGCTTCACGCCCCGAACCACTCTTCTTAGGTGACCGGCAGACGTTCACAGCCGCCGCGGCCGACGCCGGTTCCGGAGAGGTTTGGTATCGGTATCGCGTGCGCCCGGTACCGGGCGAATTCCGGTTGGTGCGGGATTTCGCCCCGTCCCCAACATTTGAGTGGACCACGCTCGACGGGGAAGGCGCCTACGAGATTCAGGTCTCGGCGCGGACATCCACCAATCCGGCTGAGGCTGTGACAGTGGCCACGCAGGTCTTCCAGCCGCGGCTGTCCGGCGGCCAACCGGCCGTCAACCCCACGGAAAACCCATTGATCTGGATGATCAGCGCGCCGCCCTGTCCGGTTGGGTCTCTCTTGTATTCCGAATATGTGATCGAGGACGGCCAGACGCAGGTCAGTTCTCCGCGGGCCTGTGACGGCGTGAAGAGCATGAACCTCTATCTGCCCGGATTGCGTAGCGACAGCAACTACGCGGCAAGGGCCGTTGTCGAAACCGGAGCGCAATCGACTCGCGGTCCGTGGCTGCCGTTCCGGACCGGCCCCGTGGATGAGAACCAATTGGGAATACCCACTCGAAAGTTGACGTTGGCTCCGCTGTCTCCGGTCTACGAGAGCGTCGTACTGAATTCTCCCATCGGCGCCATTCCCTACGCGACCGACATTAGCGGCAATCTCATTTGGTACTACCCGAAGGTGGTCGGCTTCATCGCGCGGGCCGCTCTGGGCGGAACGTTCACCTCCATCACCTGGACAACCACGCCGGTGCGCAGCGATCAGGTCGTCCGCGAATTCGACATCGCCGGAACCACACGCTGGGAAACAAACGCGACCATCATGAGCGACCGTCTGGTTGCGCGTGGATTGCCCCCCACAAGCGGGTTCCATCACGAAGCGTTCCGCCTGCCGGACGGCTATATTCTGCTGCTGGCGGGCGTGGAAAAGCGCGTGCCCGAGCTTGCCAACGCGAATGTAATGGGCGACATGATTCTCATCGTCGACAACGAGATGAACATTGTCTGGACCTGGAACAGCTTCGATCATCTCGACGTGCAGCGGCAGGCGGTGCTGGGTGAGGAGTGCACCAACACCGGTTCGTGCGCGCCGGTTTTCGACGGAGGCTCCGCCGCGGACTGGCTGCACACGAACTCGGTCCAATACACCCCCGACGGCAACCTGTTGCTTTCCCTCCGGCACCAGGATTGGCTGATTAAGATCGACTACCGGAACCGCGCCGGTTCGGGCGCCATTCTGTGGCGGATGGGCAAGGATGCCGATTTCCAGATCGACAGCCAGGATGCCTA
>JBDTVQ010000118.1:0-16290 GCA_040007195.1 Acidobacteriota bacterium
AAGACCTTGCCCGTTTCCTCGTCGAGCGCGCGCAGCTTTCCGTCACTGGCGGCAATGAAGATCAGCCCAGTCGAGGTCACAATCATTCCGTGATGTTCTGCCATGAAGGCGCCGGTGTTGCGGGCTCCCTCGGCTTCGGCTGCAGCATCCTGGCCCAAGGGAACTTTCCACTTGATGGTTCCCGCGTTGAGGTCATACGCCACAACCTGCGACCAGGGTGGATTGATGATGTAGGGCTGGTTGGGATAAAGCCCCCAGTCCGTGTAGTAGCGAACGCTGGGCGTCTGGCTCCCCTGCGGATAGTCCGGGCCACCGAGCGGAGTGAATTGTTCCGGATTCCCTTGCCGGACGTTCAGGCCTCCTGGTGCTCCTCCGGAGGCAACCACCGGTCCGCGGCTCGCTTCCGCTTTTACCGGGGCTACTTCGGCGGTACGGGCCGGCGCTTCAAGGCTGCTCAGATATTCGAAGAGCTGTTTGACGGCGGCATCATCCAGGTCAGCAAACGCAGGCATTTCTCCGCGCCCGTTGCGGACAGGGAGGCGGAACGAATCCAATGGGAGCCGCTGGCCGATTGCGGCGAGCGGCGGTGGGCCGGATCCGGACCGCAGACCGTTGACGCCGTGACAGGCTTGGCACCTTGCCGCGTAGACGGCTTTTGCCCCGGTCGCCTTGGTGCGCTTCCCCAGTGGATCTTCAAGACTCAATTTGTAGATGGTGGGCCAATCCTGGGTGTTGAGGTACATCAGGCCCTTGGTGGGATTCACGGCGCCGCTGCCCCAGTTCGAGCCTCCACGCGCTCCGGGGAGCGAGATCGTTTCCGTCGTGCCCGGCGGAGTAAAGAGCCCTTCGTTGCGCATGGCGTCAATGCGCACTTTCCATGCCGTGCGCTCTTCGGGCGTGAGGATGTACGGGTTCACATCGTCAGCGGTGATCTTTTGGCGCGCGAAGGGCGGCGGCGCGGTCGGGAACGGCTGCGTCGGCCACGCCTGTTCGCCCGGCATGAGGCTTTTGGGCACTGGGCGTTCCTCAATCGGCCACAGCGGCTTGCCTGTCACGCGATCGAACACATAGAGGAATCCCTGCTTGCTGGACTGCGCTACAACGTCCACGCGTTTTCCGTCGTGCATCACGGTGAGCAACTGCGGCGCGGCCGTGGTGTCGTAGTCCCACAAATCGTGGTGGACCAGTTGGAAATGCCACAAACGCTTCCCCGTGCGCGCATCCAGCGCCACGATGGAATTGCCGAACAGATTTGTCCCGATCCGGTCGGCGCCGTAGTAATCGTAGGTGGGCGAACCGGTGGGGAAATAGGCGATTCCGCGCTTCGCATCGAGCGTGATCTCGCCCCAGGTGTTCGTCCCACCCGAGTATTTCCACGCATTCTTGGGCCAGGTTTCATAGCCGAACTCACCCGGATGCGGAATGGTATGAAACGTCCAGACCAGTTTTCCGGTAAGCACGTTATAGGCGCGAATGTCGCCGGGGGGCGATAGATAGGCCTCGCCGGGCGTGGATCCCAACAGAATCAGATTCTCGAAGACGCGCCCGGGTGTATCGGTTTGAATGCGATTGATGGTCTTGGGATCACGGCTCAGGCCCTGGCGGAGGTCCACCAGACCACGCTGGCCGAACGTCAGAATCGACTTTCCGGTCCGGGCGTCGATCTCTTCGAGATAGTCGTTGATGGCGAAGATCAGGCGCCGGTCTTTGCGGTTCTTGCTCTGCCAGAAGGCGATGCCGCGCGTGCTCAGGCCGGGAAGGTTCTCATGGACCCAGATTTCCTTTCCCGTGATTGCGTCCAATGCGACAAGCGAACTGTTCTTCGCCAGAACGTACATGACGTTGTCGACCACGATCGGATTGAACAGGTAGGCGTGGTCATCACCGGTGGGATACACCCAGGCGACCTGCAACTGGCTGACGTTCGATTTGTCGATCTGGTCCAGCGCGACGAAATGGGAAGAATCCGGTCCACCGCCGTAGTCGGACCACTGCTTATGGTTCTGCTCGGCTGCGGGCAACAACGCCGTGACTCCCAGTGCGAGCGAAAGGAGCGCCGTCATCGGGCGGCGGGCGAGGCGTGCGGGGGTGAAGATCAGCATGGATGTTTCCTATGCATGATCCTCTATTCCGGTTCGTTTTGCCACGATGCCGGGACGGAGTTGCTTATCCGCGAGGAACGCCGGGGGCTTGCGGCGTGCGCGAGTCGCGCATGTGGAGCAGTGCCAGGGATGCGCCCAAGAGGATGT
Source organism: Acidobacteriota bacterium (assembly GCA_040007195.1). GTDB lineage: Bacteria > Acidobacteriota > Terriglobia > Bryobacterales > Bryobacteraceae > JAFLBB01. The sequence goes on from JBDTVQ010000118.1 coordinate 2,250, forward strand.
CTACGGTCCCGCAAAATCCGGGCCACCAGTGCGGTACTCCAGGATCATCGATGAACAGATAATGCGTGAAATCAAACAATCCATGGCTGGCAATCGCAGCGGCGACGAGCAAGGGGCTCGCTTTGAATCCGATCATTGCTGCCAACACGAATCCAGCCGCTGCGATGCATTCGACGACTATGGTCCTGCCGGAACTCCCCATAACGGCAAACAAGACGTAGTATGCGGCAATCACGATCAGTACGGTTGGACCAAAGGAACGGTCGCGATAAAACCCGCAACCGGCAGCGAGGCCGGCAATCGCCAATGCTAAAACGATACCTACAAAATATTCCACGGCAGTCCTAATGTACTCATTCCGTCGTGCAGCGGAGCCGGTAAGTCGTATTCGGCGGCTAGCGCGACAAGATCGAAGGGGCACGCCTAGCGTGGGCTTCTGTCAAACTTGGCGTCGAATGAGCCTGGGCCTTGTGTTGAGCACGCCCAATCGAGGAGGTCGCCCTCTCCTGGAACTCGCCTGCGGTATCTGCGTCTTAGATCGTTCGACAGAATTTCGCGGGAAGAGCGGCTATCGAAGGACACTGTAGAGCGCGAAAAATCATAGTCCAGGATGATGTCGGGACCAAAAGCGTCGCACATCAATACGGAGGCCGAAAGGTAATTGGCAGACCAGACAATATCGAAAAACTCGATGTTTACGTCGTTTGGGCGTTCATACAAGATTCTGCTGTTGGAGCCATTCCGTGCCAGTATTTTCACGCCGGCATGCCGCAGGAAGAGCGTGGGAAAGTGAGATTTCTCGATAATGGAAATCCCAACTTTATGATCTGGCGAGTTTTCCACATGTTCGAAGTCCCACCGCGAACCGCATGCCATTGATGTGGCGGCACACACGAAGAGCCCTACAAAACCAACACCATTCAGTGTTCCCATGGCTTCTCCCACATCTGCTGCATCGGCTCGGTTCTCATTCCAGGGCGAATGCGTAGAGCGAATTACCCATCGTCATCGCTACATACTGCTTGCCATCCGACAAGTAACTCATCGGATTCGACCGGACGAGCAGGCTGGTTGCCTGGAAGCGCCATAGGGGCTTGCCCGTAGTCGCTTGCAGGGCAAAGAACTGGCCCTCGTTCGTCGCACCGAACACCAGATTGCCGGCCGTCGCCATAACGCCCGCCCATGGTGGCGAGTGTAGCCTGTACTCCCAAGCTACTTCCGCGCTGGCCGGTTTGAAGGCGCGAATCGCTCCCCACTCGTCTTCGCCCGGGACGTTGCGGTAGCCACCGCCATCGAAGCGCTCACCGGGCTTATAGTCGGCTTCGCCACTATGGTAAGTGGAGCCGGCTTCCCGGGCCGCCACATAGAACAGATTCGTCATTGGTGAATAGCTCGGGCTGTACCAGTTATTCGCGCCAGCCACCGATGGCCATACCTTAGTCCCTTGTAGCGTCGGTTCGTTGCCAGGAATGCGAATCGGCCGTCCATTGTCGTCCAGCCCCTTGGCCCATGTTTGTTTAGCGTACGGCTTGCCGAGCAAGAACTGGCCGGTGACCCGGTCCAGCACGTAGTAGAATGCGTTGCGGTTCGGGAACAAAAGCAGTTTCCGCTTCTGCCCGCGGAAATCGGCGTCCACTAGGACCGGGACCTCCGTGGCGTCCCAATCGTGGATGTCGTGGGGCGTGAACTGGAAATACCATTTGAGCTTGCCCGAGTCCGCATCGAGCGCAAGCATGCAATCGGCGTAAAGGTTGTCGCCCAGGCGGACATCGCCATTCCAATCGGGACCCGGATTGCCGGTGCCCCAATAGACCAAATTCGTATCCGCATCGTACGCGCCGGTAACCCATGTGCCGCCCGATCCGGATTTCCAACTATCGCCCTTCCACGAGTCGTTGCCCAACTCCCCCGGACCCGGGATTGTCCAGAAGCGCCAAGCCTGTTTGCCTGTTTTGGCGTCATAGGCGTCCAGCAGTCCCCGCACGCCGTATTCGCCGCCCGCTACCCCGATGACTACTTTGTCCTTGACGACGAGTGGCGCGACGGTAATCGAGTAACCAAGCCGGTAGTCGATCACCGTGGTATCCCATCGGATGGCGCCAGTCTTGGCATCCAGGGCGAGTAAGTGCGCATCGAGCGTTCCCACGAACACCAAGTCCCCCAGTACCGCTACGCCGCGGTTTACCTGGCCGCAGCAGACGCGCAGATCGTCCGGCAGGACGCGGCGATACTTCCACAGCGGGCGGCCCGTACGCGTGTCGAGCGCCGTGACGTTGCTGGGCGGCTCCGAGACATACATCACCCCGTCCACTACGATCGGAGTGGTCTCGAACTTCTGCAGTGAGTTGACCTGGTAGACCCAGGCGGGTTTCAGGCGATCGACGTTCCGATCATTGATCTGTGCCAGGGGCGAGAAGCGATGGCCTGCATAGTTTCCTGAGTAAGTCAGCCAGTTACCCGGTTCCTTTGCCGCGCCAAGAATTCTCTCATAGGTCACTTGGGACGGCGAGATGGCGGCCGCCAGCAGAACGGCGAGAGAGAGTTTCCTCATTGAGTTTCACCACGCAAAGTTGAAAGATAGGCCACAGCGTCGTTGATCTCCTGTCCACTCAGCTTGCCGGCGTAAGAAGGCATTGCCGTACGGCGCTCCACTTTGAAGTTAAGCAACTCGCGCTTCCAATAGGAGTGGAGTGTGCCTCCTGTGTCGCGGATCTGGATCGAGTCGACGTCTTCGTTCAGGCGCACGCCCTCGATTTTCCGGCCATCTCGCGTCGTTACACGAGCCATGCGAAAGTCATCGGGGATCGCCGATTGCGAATCGAGAAGCTTTGCTCGCAGGTGACCCGGCCCCCGGCGGACGCCGACATCGGTAAGTGCCGGGCCCAGCCGCCCGCCAGTCAGTCCGATGGCGTGGCATTGCAGGCAGGCGCCTTTGGTGGTCACCACGTCCCTGCCTCTTGCCGGGTCGCCACCGTTGGATTCCGCCGCCGATGCCGCGCCAAGAGCCCGGACGAAGGCGGCGATCTGCCAGACCTCGCGAGGAGCCAGCAGGGTGGCGGGCATTTCAGTTTCGGGCAGACCGTAACGGACGACGCGATAGAGAGCGAGATCAGTGGATGCGCGCGGGAGGACCGCGACAGCAAGGTTGGCGCCTTTGCCACCGTCACCGCCGGGACCATGGCAGCCTGCGCAGCGGCCTGCAAAGAGCTTCCTGCCTTGTGCTATGTCGGGTTCCGTCGTATGCGGATTCTTGTCGACTTGCGGCAGGTCCATCTGGGGCGGCGCTTGAAAAAATAACAGGGCGATCCACCAAGTCATGATTGGGGCTGAGTATACTGCAACTCATGGACCGGCGTCTCTTTCTTGGTACGCTCGCGCAAGGCGCATCGGCGCTCGCGCAGCAACAGACTCAATTGCGCCCGGCGCCCGACTCCTACGACGATCATGGTGGAGTCGTCATCGAGCGCGCCGCCGGGGGGAAGCCGCACATCGGCAAGGTGCTCGCCCTCATTCAGCCGCATTCGGACGATCTTCCGATCTTCGCGGCCGGCACCGCATTCAAGCTCATCGACGAAGGCTACACGGCGTTCCTGATCCGGGTTACCAACGACGACATGGCCGGGCCGGGGTGGTACGCAGAAACCGTGACAGCCAACGAACGCGACAACAACGCCGTGGCGAAGGTGTTCGGGTGCAAGCAGTCATTCGACCTCAACTACAGCAACCACATGATGGATAACATCGCGCGGTCGGAACTCCGGCAGCGGTTCATCTTCCTGTTTCGCCTGCTCAAAGTGAACACGGTGATTTGCTATGACCCCTGGGGCCACTATGAAGAGAACCCGGACCACTACGTGACCGCCGCCTGCGTGGAGGCGGCGTGCTGGATGGCGGGCGGAACCAAGGATTATCCGGAGCACTTCGCGGCGGGCTTGAAACCGCATGGTGTTAGCGAGAAGTACTATTTCTCACGGTTCCAGCAGCGGGTGAACCGCGTAGTGGATATCGCGTCCACGGTGGAGCGGAAGATCGACGTGAATCTCGAGAACAAGGCGCAAGGTCCAGCCGGGGAGAATGGAGCGCGTTTGCGGCAAAGTCTGGATCGCGACGGCAAGCGCCTGCCCGTACTTGGTGCAAACGACGTCGAGGCCAATCGCAACTACATCCGTGAGTTTGTGCTGCAGCGCGACCGCGAGATCGCGCAGCGTTACGGCCTGCAATGGGCTGAACAGTATCACTACATCGGTCCGGAGGAAGACCGGGTCGGCCGCCACGTTCGGGAGAACGCGCGCCCGCGTTGAACCATCACCGTGGCTACTCACCGGCGGCACCGCGAGGAAAGTGGGCCACTACGTCTGGTCGCCAGCGCACCGAAGAGATGGTCAATCTGGCCAAGGTTAGCCGATCGTCTCAATCCGATAGTTCGCACGAAAAGTTACTGCGCCCGGCTTTCGACAGGATGGCATCCGCTACCTGGAAGCTGAGTTTCCGTGCTTCTCTCATGCGCCAAGGACAATCGCTCTCGAAAACAGAACGGCCACCCACTAGGGGCGGCCGCATCTCACTAAATAATGGTGCGGAGAACAGGACTTGAACCTGCACGAGATTGCTCCCGCTAAGACCTCAACCCAGTCATCACATCCCGTCCCACACGATCGCAACGGCCTACGAGCACCGAAAACATGCCATCAGGCCGGAACGAGCCCTATGCTCGGCACAAACACAACACAATAACTAAACAGCCCGGACGGCATCAGGAAACTTAGCTTTTCAACCGCCTGTCTTATAGAAAGAAGGCGCTGGTGAGCTCTTGGGGAAAGAGTGGGTCTTGGTTGATGTTGTTGTGTATCGATTTACCCTTGCGTTGTGCGAATTGGATGTTCAATGAGGTGATCGTCAGCAATTTTCCGGTAATTGCTCCTGTTACTCGGCCCTTCTTGACCGGGTCGACCCGTTGATCCAGGACCAGGCCTGAGTCTGGATTCCGGCGGGTGTCTTCCTCCTGGAAAAACTTGATGTGTGCGGCCGTATGTTTGCCGAACACGCCGTCGATGGCGAGGGGCGCGGTCTCGCCGGGTGGAATAAATGGCCTCCCGCCGCCTCCCGGTTCGCGCAGTATCCGCAAGAGGAATTGGACGAGTAAGACATCTTCGCGCAGGTTCGGCGATCCGATGCCGACCGCCTGCTCGACGGAATAGATGACATCAGTTGGTTCTTTCGTATTGTTGCGGACGGCGAAAAGGCGCGCCATGGGGGTTCTCCTTTACGGAATCGGCACGGCCTGACTATAGCAGAATCTTGCGTGCTGCCCTGGGCGACCCAGTCTGGCATCGGGTGACAAGGACAACTGCAAGGACAACCCAACCGACATTCGCTTCCCGCCGTGGGAACGCGACGTACACCGGCTCTTCTCGTGCCGGTTAGCGCGCCGCTACTCGCCGGTTCTGGGCGCGAATGCCCATCCCCGGATGGACTCCTTCGACGACCTCGCCCCCATCCACCACCAACTGGCCCCGCACGGTGACGTAGGGGATGCCGTCAGAGGGCAGATACGGTTTCTCAAAGGTAGCGCGATCAATGACCGTATCGGGATTGAAGACCACCAGGTCCGCATCGGCCCCCACCCGGATACGTCCCTTGTTGCGCATGGCGGGCGCCATTGCCTCCAGCCGTTGGGCAGGCAACAGCGACATCTTGCGGATCGCCTCGGGCAGAGAGAGCACTTTCCGTTCGCGAACATAATGGCCCAGCACGCGGGCAAATGTTCCGGCTACGCGCGGGTGGCCTAAGCCATTCTCGAGAATACCGTCAGTCGCCACCATCACGATCGGATGAGCCATGTTTTTTTCGACCATCTCTTCGGTATTGCTGAACGTGGCTACCAATCCGCCTTGCTTGCGGTACTTCTCAAAGCTTTCCGCGGTCAGCCGTTCCCCTGTGGCAACCCAGAGCATGTCTTTATAGTCGATGCCCAGGCGCTCGCGGAAGTTGCCGTCGAAGATCGCCGTTTCGATGCGCGTCATTCCGGCGGTATAGGGATACGACTCGACCGTAATATCAAGACCTCGTTTGCGAGCGGCTTCGACAACAGCGATGGCGCGCCCAAAGTTGATGGTGGAGGAAGCACCCAAGTGAACGACATGTATGGATGCGCCGGTGACGGCGGCGTAGGCAATCACCTCATGCAGTGACGCGACGACGCCGGGGTCGCCGTGTGAGCCATAGCGCATGTGGACAAAACCCGGCCGTTGCCAGTTGGCGGCGAGTTGGAACACTTGCTGGAGTTCCTCCTGCATGGCGCGAGGCGTGTAGTTGAAGCCGAAGCCGATGCCAAGACCCCCTTCCGACAGCCCCTGTTCGATCAGATCGCGGATGGCCTTCTGTTCATCTGCTGTTGCGGTTTTCGTCACCGCGTTGTCCTTTGGCAGCCAGGTTCCGGTGTCCCGCATGACGATCATGCGCGAGCCGATGTGGCCCACACTGGCTCCGAAGTTCACCAGCGCCTTGCCCTCCCGCTCGGCATACCAGGCACCGACCGGGCTGACGCCAATCTCCAGTTCGAGAGCTGTCGTGCAGCCGTCCCTGGCTTTCACCCGGTAGTTCTCGTCGTTCTGGCCATGCTGATGGAGATCGATGAAGCCGGGTGAGACGACATGGCCGCGGGCATCCACGTCTCGCTTTCCTTTCAGGGGCGTCCGCGAGATGGCGGCGATCGTCGTTCCACGGATCCCAACATGACGGATGGCGTCAAGGCCGGATTCCGGATCGATGACTCGACCGTGATTGATCGCGATGTCGTAAGACTGGGCAAAAGCCGCACATGCCAGAGCGAACAGGAACAGTGATCTCATCGGAACTAGTAGTAGCAGATCGAAAAGGAGCCGCGGAATTGACTCAGCCACGACGATCTGGGATGGTTCCAACTGGATTGCCGGCTACGCGGAAGTGGCGCATCGCATTGCTCGTTTTGTGAACGCGCCTTCAGAGTTGTTTTGAGAAATAGAGCGGGCCAAAACGCAAGGTGGCGTTTTAGGTTTTTCTTGCATGGCCAGTTACACGGCATGTCGCCGCGAAGGCGCCCGGCGATCGGGAATTGTGCGGAATTCCGGCCCGCCGGGCTCAACAGACTATCTGTAATTGAGCCTGTAGGCTCAGTTCGACGTTCTTACTTTCCTAGGTATACGACTTGTCTCCGCCGCTCTGCGAATCCCAATACGTCGTCGGATCGGTGAAGAACTCACCCTGCCTGCAGAGTGGGCGCATCGCTTCTTCATTGACTTTGATGCCCAAGCCGGGCCCCTCCGGAACGGGAATGTAACCCTTGACCACGAGGTCCCCTGCATCCGTAATGTCTTTGTGCCAAGCTGGCTGCGGCTGGTGCCATTCCATGGCGAGGAAATTTTGGCAGGCGGCGATCGCGTGCGCGCCGGCCGCATAGCCGATCGGGGTGGCGTTGCTGTGGACCATCATTCCCACCGCATATTTGGCCGCCATGTCGGCGGTCTTCTTCAATTCGAGACAGCCGCCGATCACCAAGTGATCCGGGTGGATGTAATCGACTGCACGCGCCTGACAAAGCGGTTCGAGCGATTCCACAAGGTAGGCGTCTTCGCCGGTCAAGGTGGGCACCCGGATCGCAGTGGTGATTTGCTTCCACTCCTCCACCCGGAACCACGGGACCATATCCTCCAGATACGACGGAGTGACCCTCTCCAGCGCGTTTGCCAGCTTGATGCAACTCTTGGCGGTGAGGTGCCCGAAATGGTCGTGACCCATGGGAATGTCGGCGGCGCCGCCCATGAGCTCCTTGATCGAAGCGACGTAGTCGGCTACGAGTTCACATCCCTTGTCGCTGATCTCCAATCCCTGATAGTAGTTCTCGGGGTCTTCGCCAGGTTCCCCGTTATAGCCTTCCGGCGCAATTATCGTGCCCCGCTTGCCTTGGAGGATGCCAGCTACGCCCAAGTCCATTTTGAGCATCGTAAATCCCGCGGCGACTCTCTCCTTATAATCGGCGGCGATTACTTTGATGTCGTTCGAGCGCGAGCTACTCTCGGTGTACATGCGGACCTTGTCGCGAAATTTCCCGCCCAGCATTTGATAGATCGGCACGCCATAAGCTTTGCCCGCCAGATCCCACAACGCGTTCTCAATCGCGTTGACGCCGCTGCCCCGGCGATTGTACGCGCCATGAATCTTGATCTTGCGGAAGATCTTGTCGACGTTGCAGGGATTCTCGCCGACCAATCGGGTCTTATGCGTCAGCACGTAGTTGGGCTGGGGGCCGTCCCCAATCGTCTGGCCGTAACCCGAAATTCCCTGATTGGTATCGATTCGGACGATGATCGTGCCGCCCGAGGCTCCTCCCGTGCCGGGAGTCGCAGGAGGTGGCGGTTGCCTGACGCCGCCTCGCCCGCCGGCTCGACCCGCGGGCGCCTGGCCTCCCGGCCCTCTCAGAACGGCGATGCGCACGTCGGTGATTTTCAAATTCGAAGGAATTGAACTCCGGTTGACATTTTGGGGATACGCTTCGAAATCAGCCAAGAGGCCAAGCCCCATTGCTGCCGCGCCCCGGCGTAGAAGCGAACGTCGCGCAATTGCGTTTTCTCTCGTGGACATGAGCTCTCCTTTCCGCCAACAAGAACTGCTTTCGTGTGGAAGCGTATCACTCTCCGACATAAGGCATCCGAAATTGAATCTCGAAGCAGATTCTCGCGCGCCCCGAAGTTCATTCCCAGGAGTACAGGATCGCCGGCACGATTACGCTGGTGTTCGCAAGCGGCGTCGGCCTCTACCTCGGACAGCCTCAATTGAGAAGGTGAGCAGCGCCTCGATTGGCCGTGGCGAGGGACGGAGAATTAAGGACGCGCTGCTCGCGGGAAAAACAGTGGAACAGATGGACGACTTCGCCGGCCGGGTCAAGGCCAAGGGCGTCGAGTTCGCCCCCCGCGCGATGTCCGCTCGCGGGAACGCCAAACGATGGGGGCTGCCGGATGCGGAGGTGGTCACCAATTTCGAGAGCGAGATCCACAAGTTGTGTGAAGTGGGCGGGCGACGGTTCCGAGTGGCGCTTCTAGCGACAGAAATACCTGGCTCGCGGGAACCCAGCGGCTCAATCCGCAACTGCCGCGGATTCGGGCCGAAATGGGATCCGAGCTGACGAGCGCCAAAATTGTGAGGGCGGGAGTATTTCGATGACGTGCCGCGTGTCGGCGGCGCTACGGCATTGAGAACACGACCGGCAAAGTGCGCCGGCCGGGCGCTGTTCGACGAGACGCGACGTCGTGTGGACCGAGCGGATAGTCGACCATTCGGAAGTTACGGTTGTCACGGACCAAGGACAACTGCCCCCGGAAACAGAACGGCCACCCACTAGGGGTGGCCGTATCTCACCGAATAAATGGTGCGGAGAACAGGACTTGAACCTGCACGAGATTGCTCCCGCTAGCACCTCAAGCTAGTGCGTCTGCCAATTCCGCCATCTCCGCAAACTCGTCAAAACTTACTTCTTCTTCGGCTCGGCGCTCTTGGGGTCGCCGCCCTTGGCTTCGCCGGTTGGCTTCGGCGGCTCGGCCGGGATCGGGATCGTTACGCCCTTACCGCTGCCTTCGGGGGTAACCGTCACGCTGGGCTTGCCTTCGTTCGGATTCTTCGGCGTGGGCAGGCTCTGCACCGGCTTGTCGAGCACGGTGGACACCGAACCTGCTTTGCGCGAGGCGAGCACCGACAGCGACAGCGACGTCACCATAAAGAGCGCCGCGGCGATGGTGGTCGCCTTGGAGAGCACGGTGGCCGCGCCGCGCGGACCGAATGCCGTCTGCGAACCCATGCCGCCGAACGCGCCGGCCAGATCGGCCGCTTTGCCGCTTTGCAGCAACACCACGATGATCAGAAACAGGCACACAATCACGTGGACGATCGTCAATAAAATGATCATGGAAAACCTACTAGCCGCCAAGGCGCACCAAGCGGACACCCGCTTGCACTCCAGGGCAACCTTCCCATTATAGGGCCATGCGACGCCGCTGGCAACGCGAAGCTCAGGCGGGATCGGTCACCCGCTGAAATGTCAGAAAAAGCGGTCCGACGCCGATTAGCCCCAGCAGGCCCAGTGTTCCGGTTCCGGCGCGGCTCAGCACTTCGAAACGTGCATGTTCGCCGGGTTGGAGATCAATATCGAGGTTCTTCCAGAACAAGGTGTTATGCGCCTTCAGCCGGTGCGGACCGGCGGGGATTTCGCGCGTGAGGGTCTTGCCGAACATGAGCGTGCCAATATGATTGCCGTCGAGGCTGACGACGATCTGGCGGTCGCGGACGTCGTCGGGGTGGACGCGGGCGATGGTGATCTGGGCGGGTTGGGCGCTCACACCTTGAGTTTAGCCGTTGGGGTGTGGGCGGCTTTGATACCATCGACCGGAATGCGCACGTTGATTGGAATCCATGCCGTGTCGGAGGCTTTGAAAGCGGGACGGCCGTTGGACCGCGTACATGTGGCCAAGGGGGCTGGCGGACACCGCGTTCAAGACATTCTCACCGCATGCCGGACAGGCCGGGTGCCGGTGCGTTGGGAGGAGAGGGCGACGCTGGACCGTATGGCCGAAGGCGGCGTGCATCAGGGCGTTGTGGCAATTGGCGCGGAATCGGACACGCGCACTCTGGAAGAGGTGATGGCCGGGGCGTCGATGTTGGTTGTGCTCGATGGGGTTGAGGACCCGCACAATCTGGGGGCGGTGGCGCGGTCGGCGCACGCGGCGGGTGCGAACGGGTTAGTGATTCCGGAGCGGCGGGCGGCGGGGCTGACGCCATCGGCTGCAAAGGCCGCGGCAGGGGCGCTTGAGTACCTGCCGGTGGCGCGTGTGGGGAACCTCAACCGGGCGCTGGAGCAGATGAAGGAGGCCGGTTTTTGGATTTACGGACTGGACGAGCGTGGTGAGCAGACCTACGACGAGGTCGTGTACGCGGCGCCGAGCGTGCTTGTGGTGGGGGCCGAGGGAAAAGGTTTGCATGAGCAGGTGCGTAAGCATTGCGATTTCCTGGTGCGGATTCCGCTTGCGGGTAATCTCAGTTCCTTAAATGTTTCCGTTGCTGCTGGAATCGCCTTATTTGAATGGAAGCGGAGGCGCGCGAGCTAAAATCAAATCCATGCGCGTCCTTGCCTCGGTGTTGGTGGTTTGTGGGTTGCTGACGGCCCGCGAGCCGGTGCGGTTCCGGCACGGCATGGTGGTAGCGCAGGAGCCAAACGCGGCCGACGTGGGCGCGGCGGTTTTGAAAAGTGGCGGGAATGCGGTGGACGCGGCGGTAGCGGTTGCTCTGGCGCTGGCGGTGACGCACTCTTCGGCTGGCAATATCGGAGGCGGCGGCTTCCTGCTGCTGCGAGCGGCCAACGGTGAGGCGACGTTCTTCGATTTCCGCGAGAAAGCTCCGTTGGCGGCGACACACGATATGTACCTGGACGCCGGCGGCAAGCCGACCCGCGATTCGATCGAAGGCTGGCGTGCATCGGGCGTGCCAGGAACGGTACGAGGGTTGGAGGCGGCGCACAGGAAGTTCGGCAAGCGCGACTGGGCCGAGTTGGTTCAGCCGGCGATTAAGCTGGCCGCCGATGGATATGAGGTCAGCTACGGCCAGGCGCGGAGTTTCCGCGGTTCCAAGATGTTGGCCAAGTTCGCCGAGTCGCGGCGCGTCTTTCAGCACGATGATGTGTTCATCGAACCGGGCGAGCGGCTGTATCAGCCGGAGTTGGCGGCGACGCTGCGGCGCATTGCCGCCGATGGCGCGAAGGGCTTCTACGAAGGGGAGACGGCGCGCATTCTCACCGAGGAGATGCGCAAAAATGGCGGCCTGATCACGGAGGAAGACCTTCGGCAATACCAGGCAGTGGAGCGCAAGCCGCTGCGGGGCGCCTATAAGGGATTTGAGATCATCACCGCGCCTCCGCCCAGTTCCGGCGGCCTGGGGTTGTTGCAGATGCTGGCCGTGCTCGATGGGTCGGGATACGAGAAGAGCGGCTTCGAATCGGCGCAGACGATTCATTGGGAAGCGGAGGTCATGCGCCGCTACTATGCCGACCGCAGCGAGTTCCTGGGCGATCCGGATTTCTTCAAAGTGCCCACGAAGGGGTTGCTCGATCCGCGCTATATCGAAAAGCTGCGGGCTTCCATCGATCCGGCGAAAGCGTCGAAGAGTGTCGAAGTCAAACCAGGCACGCCGCGCGATTACGAGAGCACGGAAACGACGCACTTTTCGATTGTCGATGCCGAGGGCAATGCGGTTGCGATGACGTACACGCTGAACGGCAGCTTCGGCTCCGGCGTTACGGTGCCGGGGCTGGGATTTCTGTTAAATAACGAGATGGATGACTTCGCGGCCAAGCCGGGCGAACCGAATATGTTCGGCTTGGTGCAGGGCGAATCGAACGCCGTGCAGCCGAGCAAGCGGCCGCTGTCGTCGATGACGCCGACGATCATTGCCAAGGACGGCAAGCCGTACCTGGTGGTGGGCGCGCCCGGTGGGGGCCGTATCATTACGGGGGTGACGCAGGTGATTCTGAACGTTCTCGACTTCGGCATGAACGTGCAGGAGGCGATCGACGCGCCGCGCCTGCATCACCAGTGGATGCCGGACGAACTGATGCTCGAAAAAGGATTCTCACCCGATACGATTGCACTGCTGGAGGCGAAAGGGCACGTGATTAAACAAATAGACAGCGTGGCCGTTGTGGAGGCGGTTCGCGTGAATGGAGAGTGGCTCGAAGGCGGAACCGACGGCAGGGGACGCGGCAAGGTGGCGGGTTACTAAACGATGATTCCCGCACTGTCTACTCATCTTTTCGTGAACCACAGGTTGACCAACGTAATGCTGGAGAAGATCCATGCCGCCGGATTCCACCGGGTGGAGATCTTCTGCGCGCGGCAGCATTTGGATTACCGCAATCCGGCGCAAGTGAGCGAGTTGCGCCACTGGTTTCACGATTCGCCGTTGAAGCTGCACTCGCTGCACATGCCGATGTACGCCGATGAGGTGTGGGGGCGCACGGGGCCAAACGCGGTGGTGAACATCGCCGAGACGGACAAGTACAAGCGCATCGCCAGCGTCGATGAGATCAAGCGCGCGCTCGAGGTGGCCGAACAGATTCCCTGCACGTTCGCGATTCAGCACATCGGCGTGGGCAACGAGGAGTTCGACGAGCGGAAGTTCGAAGCGGCGTTCAGTTCGATGGAAGAGTTGAACCTGTTTGCGCGCTCGCGCGGCGTCGAGGTGTTGCTCGAAAACATCCCGAACGATCTTTCGAGTGCCGAGCGGCTGAACTACTTTCTCGGCATCACGCACCTGGATAACGGCTACTGCTTCGATACCGGGCACGCGCACATCCACCTGGGCGTCGAGCACGAGTTTGAGTTGATGAAGGAGCGCATCCGCTCGACGCACATTCACGACAACGACGGCACGAACGATATCCACCTGTTCCCGTTTCTGGCCGAAGGTGGAAGCATCGACTGGAAGCGGACGATGAAGCTGTTGCGATCGCGGCCCGGCCAGTATCCGATGATGCTGGAGTTGCGCGAAGCCCCGGGCATGGACCCGTTGCTCGACAAAGCGGCCGACGTGCGCGAACGGTTGGCCGATTTGGGTCACGAAGAGTAAGAGGTTGCATGACACGAGTTCGGATTGAAGATATCGGCAAGCACGCGGGCGAATCGGTTGAGATCGCCGGCTGGCTGTACAACTTGCGCAAGTCGGGCAAGATCGCATTTCCGCAGGTGCGTGACGGCAGCGGCATGATTCAGTGCGTCGCGGTGAAGGCGCAGATGCCGGAAGAGAAATTCGAGGCGATCAAACATCTGACGCAGGAGTCGTCGTTGATCGTGCGCGGCAAGGTGCGGGCGGAAGAGCGGGCGCACGGCGGCTTTGAGATGGACGTAGAGGACTTCGAGATCGTGCAGCGGGTGAGCGAAGAGCATCCGTATCCGATCACGCCGAAGGACCATGGCGTCGACTTCCTGATGGACAACCGGCACCTGTGGATTCGCAGCCGCAAGCA
>JBDTVQ010000119.1:0-16239 GCA_040007195.1 Acidobacteriota bacterium
TCGAACTACCAGGCCGAGTTTGGGCGCAGCAACGGCGGCGTGGTGAACGTAGTGTACAAGTCGGGCACCAACGATCTTCATGGAAGCCTGTTCGAGTTTCTGCGGAACTCCAAACTGGACGCGAACGATTTCTTCAACAACCGGCAGGGACGGGCGTTGGGCAGTTTCAAACGGAATCAGTTCGGGGCGATGGTGAACGGACCGATCGTGAAGAACAAGACGTTTTTCCTGGGCAGCTATGAGGGTTTGCGCGAGCGCTCGTCAGCGAACACGATCACGTCGGTGCCGACGGAGTTGCAGCGCGGAGGCGATTTCAGCCAGACCCGGGCGAGCAATGGTTCACTGATTACGATTTTCGATCCGACGACGACCCGGCAACAAGGGACCGGATTTGTGCGCGATGCGTTTCCGGGGAACGTGATTCCGGTATCGAAGATGGATGGCGTGGCGCGCAATGTCATGAAGTATTTTCCGCAGCAAAATTCAGTGACCAATTCCGTGACGAACCTGAACAACTTTTTCAACGCCGGGGCACGGTCGTTCGATCAGGATCAGATCGACGGGCGCGTGGACCACAACCTGACGGACAATCAGCGGATCTTCGCGCGGGTTTCGTGGCGCGAAAATCTGGATTCGCCACCGCAGTATTTCTCCGACGACCTGACGATCGCCGAAGGGCGTGTGAACCAGGGCGTGCGGCAGCCGTCGGCTTCGATCGACTACACGAACACGTTGACACCGACGTCGGTGTTGACGGTGCGCATGGGCTTGTCGAGATCGCTATTCGACTACGATAACCAGGGCCTGGGCTTCAAGCCGTCGTCGCTGGGGCTGCCTGCGGGCATCGACAGCGTGGTGGACCGGCAGATGTTTCCGAGGTTTGGGGCGAGCGGATTTGTAAACCTGGGCGGCAACGACCATCGATACAGCACCTTTAACACCTACACGCTGTCGTCGAGCCTTTCCAGGATCCAAGGGAACCACACGCTGAAATTCGGCTGGGAGGGACGGATGATTCGCGTGAACGTTTGGGAAGCGCGTTCGGCGGGTACGTTCGGATTCTCGGCGGGATTCACGCAAGGGCCGAACCCGAACACGGCGAGTTCGACGGCGGGGAACAGCATTGCGTCCCTGCTGTTGGGGACGGGAACTACGGGCAACGTGCTGATCCGGAACTGGAAGAATGTTGCGGCGCAAAGCTTCTATCACGGATTTTATGCACAGGACGATTACCGGATTACGTCGAAGCTGACTTTGAACCTGGGCCTGCGCTATGACATGGACCTGCCGCGGACGGAGCGTTACAACCGGTTCAACTGGTTTGAGCCATACGCGGTGTCGCCACTGTCGGGAAAGGTTCCGGGCTTTGGCGAGATTTACGGAGGCGTGCGGTTCGTGGGAGTAGATGGGAATCCGCGGACGCAGTTCCACAAGGACTTGAACAACCTGGCGCCGAGGATCGGATTTGCATATCAGGCCAATAGCAAGACCGTGGTGCGCGCTGCCTATGGGCACTTTTTCGGGCCGTCGCGGCAAGCGGCGCAGGGAACGGTGGGACCGTTCGGATTCCGGGTGGAGTATCCATGGGTGACAACGGTGGACGGCATCACGCCATTCAACCGGTTGAGCAATCCGTATCCGGAAGGCTTCCGCGCGGTGCCGGGATCGAGCGATGGTCTGCTCACGCAGGCGGGTGCGAATTTGCAGGCCTTCGTGCAGGATTCCCCATCGCCGTGGAACATGATGTGGAACTTCACGGTGCAGCGCGAACTGCCGGGCGAGATCTTGCTCGAGTCGGCGTATGTGGGCAATCGCGGGTTGTATTTGAGCCGGAGCGGCGAGGGTGGGATGGAGTTGAATCAGCTTGACCCGAAGTACCTGGCGATGGGATCGGCGTTGAACCAGCAGGTGGACAATCCGTTCTTCGGCATTGTGAACAACGGCGTGCATCTGGCGCCGCAGATCGCGCGTGGACAACTGCTGCGGCCGTATCCGCAATTCACCGACGTACAGCCGCTCTATGACGCGGGAGCGAACTCGATTTACCACGCATGGCAGAACACGTTCCGGCGGCGGTTCACGCATGGTTTCCTTTTTGAAGGAAGCTATACATGGTCGAAGATGATCGACACGGGGGACAGCCACCAGAACACCTACGACGTGGCGGCGAGCCGGGCGCTTTCGGCGCAGGACATTGCGCACCGGTTTGTGACGAGCGTGGTGGTGGATTTGCCGATCGGGCCGGGGCGCGCGTTGAACACGGGCGATTCGAAGGTATCGCGGTTCGTGCTGGGCGGTTGGCAGGTGAACGGAATTGTCACGTACGCATCGGGCACGCCGCTGGCGCTTTCGGCGAGCAACACGGCGGGGCTGTTTGGAGCGCGGACGCAGCCAAACAACAACGGCCAGAGCGGCCTAAAGACGGGACGGGTGCAAGACCGGCTGGACAGCTATCTGCTGGCAAGTCCGTACAGCCAGCCGGCGGCATTCACGTTTGGGAACCTGTCGCGGTATTTGCCAGACGTGCGCAGCGACACGACGCGCAATTGGGATGTTTCCGTGTTTAAGCAGTTCCAAGTGACGGAGCGGGTGCGCACGCAGTTCCGGGCAGAGTTCTTCAACGCGTTCAACCGCGTTCAGTTCGGGAGCCCGAACACGACGGTGAACAATGCGGCGTTTGGAGTGATCACGAGCCAGGCGAACGCACCCCGGCAGATTCAGTTTGGGTTGAAGGTGCTTTTTTAGCATCCCTTCCGGGGCGGGAGCGTGGCTCTCGCCCCACACTGCGAACCGCCCTCCCTCGCGGCGGCCGAAGTCTGCCCGTCCGATTAACCTCCTTTCATCCGAGTGAGTAGTGCGTTAACATCTATTCACCAAGTCTGTTAGGAGTTCTTCATGTACAAACTCGCATGTTTCAGGGTTTTGAGGAGTCGTTTGCTGGCCATTCTGCTTGCGACTCTCACCGCCGCTTCCTTGTTTGCCCAGGATCCACGCGGATCCATCATCGGCCGCATCACCGACGTGACGGGAGCGGTTGTTCCCAACGTCGCCGTCCGCGCTGAAAACGTTCAAACGGGCGTCAGTGCCACGACGACCACGAACGAAGCCGGCCGCTACAACATCCCCTACATCATCGCGGGCACGTACCGCGTGAGCGCCGAATTGACCGGTTTCAAGCGCTTCGTCCGCGACAACGTGCAGGTCCGAGTCGGCGAATCGACGGAAGTGACGATTCCGATGGAAGTCGGGCAGGTCAGCGAATCGATCGAGGTCACCTCCACCACGCCGCTGCTCGAGACGACCAGCCCGTCCCTGGGGCAGGTTATCGACGAGCGCCGCATCATGGAACTTCCCACGCTCGCCGGCAACGCTTTCGAACTGGCGCTCCTGACGCCCGGCGTCGTTAACGGCACGAACCTACGCGACCGCAAACCGGCCTTCAACAACGGCAACTCGCAAGTATCGACGGATGGCAATGGGACCTACAACAATGAGTTCCAGATCGACGGCGTCTCAAACACGTTCGCCGACGGCGGCGCGAAAGCGCGCGTGGCGTTCTCGCCGCCGCAAACCGCCATCCAGGAATTCAAGATGCAGACGGCGACGTACGACGCTTCCACAGGCCATACGATCGGCTCCACCGTCAATGTGTCCACGAAGAGCGGAACGAACCGCCTTCATGGTGAAGGCCACTGGTTCGTGCGCAACCGCGCCTTCGACGCGCCGAACTTCTTCGACAACAAGAACAACACCACGGCTCCGGTTTACCAGGACAACCGTTATGGCGCCTCGGCCGGCGGCCCCGTCTACATCCCCAAGGTCTACAACGGCAAGAACCGTACCTTCTGGTTCTACGCCTGGGAAGCCAACAAGTGGATTGTTCCGGGCAACTATACCGGCACCGTACCCACGGCCGCGCAGCGCCAGGGCAATTTCTCCGACCTGCTCGCCATCAACTCGAGCTACCAGATTTTCGATCCGCTGACGACAACCCCCGCCGCGGGAGGCCGCTTCTCACGCCAGCCCTTCGCGGGGAACATCATTCCGACCAGCCGACTCGATAAGGTGGGCACGTCGCTGGTGAACCTCTACCCCGCGGCCAACCAGCCCGGCACGGTCGATGGCCGGAACAATTTTTACAACTCCCAGCTCAAGTCAAAAGAAGACTATTACGTTCACCTGGCCCGCGTCGATCATGCCTTTTCGGAGAACCATCGCATGTTCGTCCGCGTCCACTATGACTTCTGGGAAGAGGATAAGAACGACTACTTCGACAACCGCATCAACGGCATCATTCTGAACCGCATCAACCGCGGCATCGCCCTTGACGACGTGCTGGTGCTCACGCCCACTCTGCTTGCCAACCTGCGCTATGGTTTCACCAACCAGGAGTTCCCCGAGCGCCGCGTGACGCAGGGCTACGATCTGTCTTCGCTGGGCTTCTCCTCGAACCTTACGAACCTGATCGACAAGAGCCTCGCAGTGATCCCGCGCGTCTCGCTCGGCGCCTATTCGCAGATCTCGCCCTGGGAATCCGGCGACGGTACGAACTCGTCGTTCACGCACACCTTTCAGGCCAACTTCACGCGATTGCAGTCGAACCACAACCTGAAGTTCGGCGCCGACGCCCGCGTCTACCGCGCCTTCGGCAACCGATACCCGACGCAGATCGCGCCCGACTTTGCCTTCAACACGAACTACACGCGCGGCCCGCTCGACAACGCGCCCTCGGCACAGGTGGGGCAGGAACTGGCTTCCATGCTGCTTGGCGTGCCCGCGGGCTCGATGGCCCTTAACGCCAGTTCCGCCTTCCAGGATCAGTACCTCGGCCTGTACATCCACGACGATTTCAAAATCACCCGTACGCTCACGATTAACCTCGGCCTGCGCTACGAAAAGGAATGGCCGCTCACCGAGCGTTACAACCGCATCAACGGCGGCTTCGACTCCACGGTCGCCAGCCCCATCGAAGCGGCGGCCAAAGCCAACTACGCCCGCAGCCCGATCCCGGAAATCGCGCCGAGCGCCTTCCAGGTGAAGGGCGGCCTGCTCTTCGCCAACACCGGCGGCCTGTCCCGCAGCCCCTACAACGGCGAATCCAACAACTTCATGCCGCGTATCGGCCTGGCGTGGCAGATTCAGCCGCAGACGATCATCCGCACCGGCTTTGGGCTCTTCTATGATTCGATTGGTGTGAACAAGAGTTCCGCGCTGCAATCGGGCTTCTCGCAGAGCACGCCCATCCAGGCCACGCTCGACAGCGGCCTTACCTACATCGCCAACAACGCCAACCCGTTCCCCACCGGGCTCATTCCGCCCGATGGCGCCTCAGGCGGACTGTCGACGTTCCTTGGCCAGGGCTTCGAATTCTACAACCGCAACCGCACGCATGCGTATTCCTCGCGCTGGTCTTTCGGCATTCAGCGCCAGATCCGCGACGTCGTCCTGGACGCCAGCTATGTCGGCAACCGCGGCACCCGCCTCGGCATTGACCAGCGGATCAATGAGACGCCGAATCAGTATCTGTCCACCTCGCCCACGCGCGATCAGACCACGATCAACTACCTGAGCCAGACCTTCCCCAATCCTTTCCGGGGAACCGATCCCATCTACGGCGCCAACACTTCGCGCGCCGCCCTGCTGCGGCCATATCCGCAATTCGGCACCATCAGCGTCGAACAGCCCATGGGCTACAGCTGGTACCACGCCTTCCAGGTGCGCGCCGAAAAGCGCTTCTCCCATGGCTACACGTTCCAGCTTGCCTACACCTGGTCGAAGGCGATGGAAGCCGTGGAGTACCTCAACGTGGCCGACACGCAGCCGGTGGAAGTGATCTCGGGACTCGACCGCCCGCACCGCATCGCCGTCAGCGGCATCTATGAACTTCCCTTCGGCAAGGGCCGTGCGCACGCCAACTCGCTTCCGAAAGCGGCTGATATGGTGGTCGGCGGCTGGCAGTTCAACGCCGTCATCATCTACCAGTCCGGCCAGGCGCTCGGCTTCGGCAACGCCATTTTCAACGGCGACATCAACTCGATCGCGCTCGATTCGGGGTCCCGCAACGCCGACCAGTGGTTCAACGTGGACGCCGGCTTCAACCGCGTCAACAACCAGCAACTGGCCTCCAACTACCGGACCTTCCCGCTGCGTTTTTCCGGCATCCGTGGCGATGGCCAGAACCGCTGGGATTTCTCCATGATCAAGTATTTCCCGATCAACGAGTACGCCAAGGTCCAGTTCCGCGCCGAAGCATTCAACGTGCTGAACAAGACGATCTTGAACAACCCCAACACCACGCCGACGAACTCGTCCTTCGGACGAATTACGGGTACCGCCGCCCCGGCACGTACCTTCCAATTTGCCCTGAAGATTGAGTTTTGACGAATTGCTGACTGATAGCGCCCGGAGCCATCTGGCCCCGGGCGCTTTTCATTTGAGGGGCGGGATTTGCTTCCAAAGCAAAGCAATAGGCGCGGCGTTTTCATACATTGGCTCGCTATGACGAGCCGAAGATTGTGGCTGATGGGGTTGACGGGAATTAGTGCCGGCCGTTTAGCATTTGCTGGAACCGCGCACAACGGACGCTACCCGGTGGACTTCGCCGGGTGCGGCTGGGCGCTGCGAACAATTTTCATTCCGTAGAGGATGCGGCTTGCGGCCGAATGGAGGCAAAGACCCGCTAACAAGAACGATACCCAGTGAATGGGAGCGCGGTAGCGGTCTTCGTACTGAACCACGTAATAGATGGGCGGAAACAGCAGCAGCCAGGACCAGAGCACGATACCAAAGCGGGTACGGCGGGCAGCCAGCAACAGACCCGGCAGCGTCAGGATCGTGCAGAGATAGATGACCGAACGTTCGATGGAGCGGCCGTGGAGAAGTTCGTCGAGCGGGTTCGATCGTTCATGTGGGAACCAGAAGGCAACAAGGCGCTGGCGGGTGAGTTCGAGGAACCTGCCTGGGTGGGTGGAAATCCAGGCGATCGCCTGGTCCTGTTTCATCCGGTAGTAGGCGATCTCGCCGATCGCCGCCATCCGGCTGGCTTCGACTACGTTCCGGCTGGGGTGAAATGTCTTGAAACAACCGGAGGCCAGGTTGCCGCGGATGGCGTAGCTGGCGCAATCGTTATTGGAGACCTGTAGTTCCAGTCCAAGATTGGAGCGAAAGACGATCAGCTCGCCAAAGGCCACGGCGTTGCGGACGGTCCACGGCAAGAGCCAGAGAATGATGGTGGCTGGCATCCACCAGGAGCGCGTGCGAACGAAGTAGAGTGCGGCCAAAAGGAGAGTGGGGAAAAGCGCAACCGAGCTGAAGTTGAGAAGGCAGCCGAAAGCCGAACCGGCGGCTGCGCCCAGCAACGGGGACGGCTTGCGGATGGCGAGCAACCAAAGCAGGGAGGAGACGACGGCGAGGAGACCGGCGTAGGAGGCTTCCCAACTGGAGTAGGCGTTGATGGGCAGGACGCCGAACAGGAAAGCGATCAATCCGGGGATGGGTCCAAAACCAAGTAAGGAACTGACCACGGGCAGGAGCGAGAGCTGTACGACGAGCGCCAGCCCAGCGAGAATCTGCTGGCCGCGAGAACCCGTGAGAGGCTTGCCCAGAACCGTGATGAGAGCTGCCCGGACGAACGGGAAGCCAGGAGACAGGTGGGCGGTGGGACCGGTTGGGGCTTTACCGTAGGGATTGGCGAATTCGCCACGGAAGGCCAGGGACTCGCTGACCAATACGGTTTCGGCGAAGCCCGCCGGGCGCTCAAAATCGACCTGGAATCTGGGGATCCTCATCACCATTCCGAGGAGGATGAGGCACGCGATCCAGGCAATCGGGTTTACGCGGCGGTAGAGGGACTCCGCGAATTGGAACGCAGCGAAGTGTGCCGGCAGGCGGGGGATCAACAGTTCATCATTGCACGGCCCACAGGGCGGCTAAATTTTTTTGGTAGGCTGAGTGACCGTGCAGACACGCAGAGTATTCTTAGGAAGCCTTCCGGCGGTTGGGCTATGCGCGCAACTGCCCAATCAGCGGGGGATGAAGCGGAAGATTGCCGAGTACGATCCGGCGAACACGAAGCTGTCGCACCGGATGCCGATCAAGGGGATGACGGACGAGGACCTGCTGTTCCTGCAGCAGATCGGGTTGAAGTGGGCGCGGATTGAGTTTGGGAGCGACGCCTCCTTTGAGTTCATGAAGTCGACGCAGGATCGATTACGCAAGTTTGGGATGGAGATCTATTCGGGCGTCGATTACAACTACCGCGAGACGGATGTGCAGTTGGGGCGCGGGCGGCGTGATGAGTACATTGAGAAGTTCTGCCGGTTTTTGCGGGACTGCGGGCGGCTGAACATTCCGGTGGCGAATATCGATTGGCATCCGGCGAACACGTATACGACGTCGACGGTGGAGTCGCCGCGCAAGTACAAGGCGCGCGAGTTTTCGGTGGACGATTTCCGCAACAAGGTAGAGAAGCAGGCGTTCGAGCGCGAGTATTCGGCGGATGACATCTGGGCCACGTACACGTACTTCATGAAGGCCGTGCTGCCGGTGGCCGAGAAAGCAAACGTGCGGCTGGCGCTGCATCCGGACGATCCGCCGCTGGCGAAGATGAACGGCGTGGCGAAGCTGTTTGTGAATTATGACGGCTATGCGCGGGCGGAGAAGATTGCGGGCGGGTCGAAGGCGTTTGCACTGACTTTTTGCGTGGGGACTTGGATGGAGGGCGGGGCGCATATGGGGAAGGATGTCTTCGAGATGATTGAAGACTTCGGGGGGCGGGGTAAGATTGCGGACGTTCATTTTCGGAATGTTAGTTCTCCGCTGCCGAAGTTTGTGGAGACGTTCACCGATGATGGCTATGTGGATATGTACGAGGTGATGAAGACGCTGCGGAAGGTGAAGTTCAATGGGACGGTGGTGCCCGACCATGTGCCGGAGTTTGCGGGCGATAAGGGGATCAGGCGGGCGGGGACGGCGTACTGCATTGCGTATATGCGGAGTTTGCTGAGACGGGCAAATGAGGAGGTCGGGTAGGAAGAAGTATTAGCCGCAGATGGACGCAGATGAACGCAGATGCAGATGAGAATAGCCGGTGCAGGTGCACGCAGAATCTCGAGTGAAGAGGCGGCGGGGTTGGTGTGTTCGGGGATGTGGCTCGACTATGGCGTGGCTTTGAGCCAGCCGGATGTATTTGATCAAGCTCTGGCGGCTCGGCGGGATGAGTTGGAGCAGGTGAAGATCCGGTCGTGCCTGACGATGAAGCCGCGGGCGGTGGTGGAGTGCGATCCGGAGGGCGAACACTTCCATTGGTTCAGCTGGCATTTCACGGTGTATGACCGGAAGAAGCACGATGCCGGGTTGTGCCACTACATGCCGCTGAATTTGGGCGAGGTGCCGGACTATTACCGGCGGTTTCTCGATCCGGTGGACATTGTGATTTTGAAAGTGTGCCCGATGGATGAGCACGGATATTTCAATTTCAGCGCCACCAGTTTGTGGAATAGGGCGATGATCGAGCGGGCGCGGACGGTGATTGTCGAGGTGTCGCGGGGGATTCCGCATGCATGCGGCGAGGGCAATGCGGTGCATGTGAGCGAGGTGGATTACATCATCGAAGGGGACGATGAGCCGGCGGCGGAGTTGGGGAATCCTCTGCCGTGCGAGGTGGACCGGGCGGTGGCGCGGCAGATTGCGGCGGAGGTCGAAGACGGTGCGTGTTTGCAGGTGGGCATTGGGGGGATGCCGAACGCGGTGTGCTGCCTGTTGCTGGAAAGCGGCGTGCGGGAGTTGGGTGTACACACGGAGATGCTGCTGGATGGACTGGTGGACCTGTACCGCGCGGGGCGGGTGACGGGATCGCGGAAGACGCTTGACAAGGGGAAGCTGGTGTATACCTTCGCGCTGGGGTCGAAGTATTTGTACGACTCGATCGACCGCAACGAAGACTTCTGCTGCCGGGCGGTGGACCACACGAATCTGCCCCACATGATCATGCAGAACGAGCGGGTAATCTCGATCAACAACACGACGCAGATCGATTTGCAGGGGCAGTGCGCGTCGGAATCGGACGGGCACCGGCACATCAGCGGGACGGGCGGGCAGTTGCAGTTTGTGCGGGGGGCGTATGCGTCGAAGGGGGGCAAGTCGTTCATGTGTTTGGCGTCGACATACGAGAAGCACGGGGTGAGGCGGAGCCGGGTGGTGCTGGATTTGACGGCGGGGAACGTGGTGACGACGCCGCGGTCGGATGTGATGTATGTGGTGACCGAGTACGGGATGGTGAACCTGAAGGGGAAGTCGGTGCCGGAGCGGGCGCGGGCGTTGATTTCGATTGCGCATCCGGATTTCCGGGAGGGGTTGGAGCGGCAGGCTCGGGAGCACCGGTTGTTGGCGCGGGGGCTTTGGTAGGGGCGGCGATCGAAAGAGGAGCGTGCCCGAGATCAATCAGCCGAATGGCTTCCAGTCGCGCGGGTGGACTTCTTCAGATTCATATCCCTTATAACCTCTTGAAATCCAGTCTGCTTTCACAGCCGCGACGAGTTCAACATCCTGAGCAGCGAAGTGGAGATCAGACTCGTGACAGAACGAGAACGTAAGCGCGGGGTAGTTGCAATGAAATGTCCGATCGGAGTCCCTCACCAAGGTCGCCGAGTCGTAGATGTGGAGATCGGACTCTCCGAAGGTGAATCGTCCTGAATTGATCGCGTCCTGAACAAAGGCTGCGAAGTCCTCGAGGTTCACCGGAATGGGAGTCCACAATTCGTTCATAGGGGCGTTGGATCCCACGCCGAAGGTGATCTGGAGCGCTCGTACGCTTCTCGCCCGCAGCCATTCGACAATTCGTGGCAATTCGGCTTCGAGGATTTTTGGCGTCAGCGTTTCGGTGACGAGTTCCACGCTTTTCATACCTAAGGCCGGAACGGGTTTTGGGCTTTGACTCCGAAATAGGTTTGGCCGGGGGTGAAGTCTTCCGATAGTATTCGCGCGCAGCCGGCGCGTTCGGCGGCGGCGACGATGAGGCCGCCGCAGAAGTGGAGGTCGTATTGCTCGCGGGCTTCGACGGCGCGGCGGATGAGGCCGGCGTCCTGGGCGACGACGCGGACGGGGGCGAAGGAATCGAGGAGGGCCGTGACGGCGATGGCGTCGGCGGGTGAGGGGAGCTTATGGAGAAGGGTGACGGCGATCTCGACGAGGACCTGCGAGGACCAGACGAGTTCGCCCGCCAGGGCGCGGCGGAGGAGGTCGCGGGCGATTCGCTGCTTGCGGGGGTCGGCGGGATCGTAGGCGTAAAAAACGATGTTGGCGTCGAGGAAATCAGGAGCGTTCATGGAGGTCCTGCCGTTTCCAGCGGCGGCGGCCGACGGGGAATTGGAACTGTTCGAAGCTGCGTTCGAGGGCGGCGCGTTCGCGGTGTTTGCGGCCGGAGGCGGCGTCTTCGGCGGCGAGGTTGTGGAGGAAGTCGCGAATCATGGCGGTGAGGGTGGTGTCGCGTTCGGCGGCGATCTTCCGGGCGGTACGGACGAGATCGTCATCGAGGGTGAGCGTGACGTTCATAAACCCATAATAAGGGAAACCCTGGTTATGGGCAAGAATGCAATTTTTGCCGGATGAAGAGGAACCTTCCGAGCGGGGGAATCGTCGTACTGATGTATTGGTCTAAGTGAGGTGTAGTCCGCATGCGTTTTTTGCATTCCTTCCTCTTCGCCCTTTGTGCGGTGATATTTCCAGCCAACGGGTTTTCCGCTGTTTCCGGCCTGATTTGCAATTCGACCGCCGTTCAGGCCCAACTACGTGGCGAAGGTCTCACGGAGAGACTGGGCGACATTGTGTTTAACTGCCAGGGCGAGGTGCCGGGCGGAGACGTTGGGGCCAGCTTCAGCGTATTCTTGAGCGCCCCGGTGACGAACCGAATTGACGATGCAGGGTTCACGGACGCGACGATTTCGGTGAGCGGCCCGTCGGGGATGATCGGCACGCCTGCGCGAGGGCGGCTGATCGGATCGAACGCGGTGATTTTCGAGAATTTGAATTTTACGCTGCCGCCTTCGGGACTGGTGGATATCCGGATCAACAACCTTCGCGCGAACGCGAACGGGCTGTTCAACCGTACGGTAACGGCGCTGGTGTCGACGAATGGTGTGTCGCGCATTGTGACGAACCAGCCGCAACTGACGGTGGGCTTTGTGCGGCCGGGGCTGCTGACGAATGTTTCGACAGCCTCGATTTATTGCGCGGGTTCGCCGCTACCGGACGAAGAAGTGATCACGCTGGTGAACCTGTACGCGGCGGGGACGAGCGTGAGTGCGCTTCGAGTGACGGAAGGAACGCCGAACGCGTTTGAAGTGCGGCAGGCGAATGCCGATACGGGAACGCGGATCGTGGTGAGTTATGCGGGATTCCCAGCAGGCAGCCGGGTGTTCGTACCGGATGCGATTGCGGGATCGACGGCGACGCAGCAGAGTTCGCCGGGCGAGTTGGGCCTGCCGCGCGCGTTCGGGAAGTACACGCCGGGTGCGCCGGGGCAACAATTGCTGCTGGTTCGCGTGCGCGGGGCCGATGCGAAGGGCTTAGGCGGCGGGCTGGTATGGGCTCCTCCGTTTGGCGCAGGCGATCCGATCGTGTTGACGGCGGCATCCGAGGTTCCGTTGAGCAACGGGGCGGGCGTGGCGGTGTACGAGGTGTATGATTCGGCGCCATCGACGCTTGAGAGCGCGCAGATTCCGACGTTTCTGGGACTGCCGCGGCAGACGGGCGGGCAGACGTCGGTTGCATCGGCGACTGTTTCGTTCGGACCGTTGAGCACCGTGACAACGGCGAGCGGGCAGGCACCGATTCCGCGGTTCACGCAGGCGACGCCGCCGGTGGACTGCACGGTGAATAACGATTGCAACGCGGGGTATTTTCCGCGGCTGTTTGTGGACGCTCCTCCGCTGAGCTATGCGGTTCTAGCGGGCGTGCCGGGGTACTACCAGAAGTTCATCCGCGTGCTGAACGACAGCGGCGGTCAACTGATCTGGTCAGCGACGGTGAAATACAAAGAAGGCGGCCCCACGGGCTGGTTGAAAGTAAGCCGCGACGCGGGAGTGAACAATGCCTCGTTCACGCTGGACGCGCATCCGGAGGTACTGATGACACCGGGCGTGTATGAAGCGACGCTGGTGATTGACGCGGGTCCGCTGGCCGGGGTGAAGAGCTATCCGGTGACACTGACGGCAACGCAGGCGCCGCCGATGGTGGTGACGCCGACGATCGACCGGGTCTACAATCCGGCCGACAACCGGTACACGACGCTGGTGCCGGGCTCGCGGGCGGTGTTGGAAGGCACGCACCTGAGCGGGGCGCAGACGCAGCTGACAATCGACAGCGTTGCGGCGAGGGTGTTGACGGCCACCGATACGAAGGTGGAGTTCGTGGTACCCGACACGCTGGGACCGCGCGAGAGCGCGCAACTGGTGTACACGACGGATGCGGTGCCGAGTGCGGCGAAGACGGTGACGCTGGCGGCATCGCGGCCGCTGATCTACCCGAATGGCGTGCTGAACCAGAACGGCATCCCGAACACGACGGGGAATCCTGAGCTTGCGGGCAATGTGCTGCAGGTGTTCGCGGTGGGTTTGCCCACGGCAGCGCTGGGGACGATCACGGGCAAGATTCACGACCGTGAGAACCTGACGCCGCTGTATGCAGGTCCGGCGCCGGGGCTGGACGGCATCCAGCAGGTGAACCTGGCGATACCGGCGGATCTGCCGGCCATGAACAGCGAAGTTGTTGTTTGCGGCACGGGGACCGATGGTGTGCGGGTGTGTTCGCCGGGGGTGGTGATTACGATCGCGAGGTAAGCGTCTAGTAGCATAGTCCTCCGAATGGCCAAGCTGGTTCGGGGACTCACGCTGACGTCGGCGGCATCGCTGAACATCGCGAATATGATCGGTACGGGCGTCTTCCTCAAGGCGCGGGTCATGACCTGCAACGTGGAGACGCCCGTAGCTGTTTTAGCAGTATGGGCCGCGGCGGGATTGCTGGTGCTGGCTGGGGCGCTGTGTTACGCCGAACTGGCGGCGATGATGCCGGAGGCGGGCGGCGAGTATGTGTTCATCAGCAAGACCTACGGCAGGCGCGCGGGTTTTTTGTGGGGCTGGGCGTTCACGGGGATCACCAGACCGGCGTCGATTGCGGCGCAGTCTGTATCGACGGCAATCTTTCTGAACATCATTTTCGACGGAGCGTTGCAGGACCATCTGAGCGCGGTGTCGGTGACGGGGATTCTGCTGGCACTGTTGTTGAACTCGTATTCGGTGCGAGCGACGGGGAGTGTGGCGGCGGGATTCACGGTGGTGAAGGTCGCGGTGGTGTTTGCGGTGGGGGTATGTGCCTTTCTGTTTTCGAGCGGTGAGTGGATTCACTATGGAATGTCGGGGGTGGGCGGGGCGTGCGCGGGAGTTCCGGCGGCGGCGCGGGGCGGGCTGGCAGGGGTGGGCGCGGCGATGTTCGGGGCGATGTGGGGCTATCAAGGCTGGGCGCAGTTCGCACCAATGGCGGGCGAGGTGGAGAATCCGCAGCGGACGATCCCACGGGCGTTTGTGCTGGCGGTGTTGGTGGTGGCGACCTTGTACTTGTTTGCCAACGCGTCCTACTTCTACACGCTGACGCCGCAGGAGGTGGCTTCAGTACCTTTGTCGTCGTCGGTGGCGACGGTTGCCTTGACGAAGATATTCGGGGCGGCGGTCGCGTCGCTGATGGCGGCGGGGATGTTCATCTCTTCGTTTGGCGCGCTGCACACGGGGGTAGCGCCGGCGATGCGTGTGCCGTACGCGATGGCGAAGGATGGATTGTTCTTCGGATTTCTGAACCGGCTGTCGGCGGGTGGAGTGCCGGTGCGAGCGGGAGTGTTTGCGGCGGCTCTGGCGGGGGCACTGGCGTTGACCGGGAATTACGACCGGTTGACCGACTATGCGGTATTCACACTTCTGTTGTTTTATTCGCTGGCGGCGTCGTGCGTGATTGTGCTGCGGCGGCGGGAGCCGGAGGCAGCGCGTCCGTTCCGTTTGCCGGGGTATCCGTGGGTGCCTGCGATGTTCTGCGTGGTGACGCTGGCGCTGCTGGTAAATATGGCGGTGACGCAGCCGCTGCAATCCGCGGCGGGGCTGGCGATTATCGCGAGCGGCATTCCTTTTTATTGGTACTGGACGCGCAACGGTTAAACGGCGGAACGGATAAAGCGCGAAGCAGTTTGACATTTCAAATTAAAGCAGATACACCTTATCTGTCTCGCTTGCGGAGCAGCCGTGCGGGACGGGGCAAGACTTCAGGGAGAGACCATGTTCAGACTCGCAATATTTGCTTTGACGTTCACACTGGCGGCGTACGCTCAGGTGGCGACGCTTACGGGCCGCATTACCGACCAGACGGGAGCGGTGGTGCCGGCGGTAGAAGTGAAAGTCCGTTCGACGGACACAGGCATTGAGGTTTCGACCACGTCGAACGCAGACGGCTACTACACGGTGCCCGCGCTGCAGCCGGGGCGTTATGAAGTGTCGGTGATCAAGCAGGGCTTCGTGCCGGTGAAGCAAACCGGGCTGGCGCTGACGGTGCAGCAGGTGGCGCGACTGGACATTACGCTGCAGGTGGGGAGCTTGTCGGAGTCGGTGGAAGTGCGGGCGCAGACACCGTTGCTCGATAGCGAGAGCTCGACGTTGGGGCATGTGATCGGCAACAAACAGGTGACCGAGCTTCCGCTGCTGGGACGGAACACCTACGCGCTGGCGATGCTGGTGCCCGGGGTGAGGCCGTCGGCCGGGGTAAACAACGTGGTGATCGATCAGATCTCGACGGTGTCGTATTCAATCAACGGGCAGAGGGCGTCGGCAAACGAGTTTCTATTGGATGGCGCGCCCAATTCGACGTCGTCACAGAACCAGCCGGTGATCAATGCGAACCCGGACATGGTGCAAGAGTTCAAGGTGGAGACGAACTCGTTCAGCGCCGAATATGGGCGCGCGGCGGGCGGCGTGTTCAACGTGGTGACCAAGAGCGGGACGAACAGTCTGCACTTCTCGGCGTATGAATTTTTCCGCCACGAGAAGCTGAGCGATAGCGACTATTTCGCCAAGTTGAGCGGGACACAGAAGGCGCCGTTCCGCTTCAATCAATTTGGCGGCACGGTGGGCGGGCCGGTGTATATTCCGAAAGTTTACGACGGGCGCAACCGGACGTTCTTCTTCTTCAACACGGAGTTTGTGCGGT
>JBDTVQ010000120.1:0-16161 GCA_040007195.1 Acidobacteriota bacterium
GCCGCCTTCGCAATGGTAGAAATTGCCCTTGCCGTCGTAGGCGTTGCCGTTGGTTTTGTTGCTCCCTTCACGGAACTCAACCGCCTTCTCGCCCGGCACTGCCTTCCAAATCTTTTCGTTTGGAACGTCGCTCCAGATGAGGTAACCTTCCTTGGCCCAAGCCGGCCCTTCGGTGAACGTGTAGCCGCCGGTGAATTTCTCCACCCTGATGTCAGTGAAGTCCTGGGCCGCAAGCGTACCCGCGCACAGCAGCAGTAACAATGTCCGCATGTTGATTCCGTTTCCAGTGTAGACCGCCGTGCCGCATAGAATGAAGTATGCGAGCCTGCGCCGCGCTGCTCATCATGTCCACACTGCTTCCGGCTGCCGACCACTTAAGTGAGGTAGAAGCCTGGCGCACGAAGCGCCTGGCAACGTTGCGGGCCGACGATGGGTGGTTGACAGTCGCAGGGCTGCACTGGCTGAAGCCCGGGTGGAATCGCTTTGCCGAACTCCCCGCCGGAATGGAATGGAAACTCGACGGCAAGCGCGTGTTCCTGCGGCAGAATGGCGCCGAGCGCGAATTGAAGCCAGACAATCCCGGCCCGGCCGACTTCATCACCTCTGGTACGAGAACGATGTTCATCATCGAACGCGGCGGCAAGTATGGCGTCCGCGTACGGGATACAAAAAGCCCCTATCGCGCGAAATTTCATGGCATCGAGCACTACCCGGTGGAAGCGAAGTGGAAAGTGGCGGCGCGTTGGCATCCTTATGCCCCGCCGAAGAAGCGTGTGCTGCCCACCGTGATTGAGGGCGTGAACGAAGAATACGACGCGACCGGAGAAGTGGAGTTCACCCTTGCTGGAAAGACGTTGAAGCTGGAACCCGTCATCAGCGGAGGCCGTCTGTTCTTCGTGTTTCGCGACCTCACTACGGGCAAGACCACCTATCCCGCAGGCCGTTTTCTCTATGCGGATCTGGCGAAAGACGGCATCGTTACGCTCGACTTCAACCAGGCCTACAATCCTCCGTGCGCGTTCACGCCGTATGCCACTTGCCCCTTGCCGTTGCCGCAGAACCGTTTGCCGATTGCTCTGGAGACCGGCGAGAAAAACTACCATCTCGATTAAAAGCTGTAGCGAATCGCAAATAGTGCATGCGAGTTGCGGCGATATTGTCCAAGGAAGTCCGCCGGTATGCCGCGGATGAGTGTAAAGCCCGCCAGTGCCCGCCAATTCCGCCCAAACGTGTGCGTGTACTCGGTTTTCAACCACGCTCCATCGCCTGTCTGCCGCACCGCCGCTTCGAATGCGATCGAGCGGCGCGGGCCGATCGTGTAACTCGCACGGCCCAGGAATGCGTCGGCCAAGCCGCGGTCAGGCGCGAAGCCGAAAGGGTTGCGCCGCGTGGTCACCACTTCGCCCGAATAGCCGCCGACGAAGATCCACTCGCCTACGGTGCGCTCGAGTTGAATCACGTACAGCACGTACTCATCCGCCGTCTTCGTGCGCGAAGTGAACCAGGCGGCTTCGGTCTTCAACGTGAACCAGGGCAACGGCACGGCCGCATCGCCGCCGTATAGTCTCAGGCTCGGGTAAATGCGCGTGAGTTCCACGTCGAAGCTGGGCAGGCGCAGGTTTCCCTCGAATAACGGCAGGTAGTGGAACCCATCGAAGAACACCGCCGAAAATTCGTACGGTCCGGCATTGCGGCTGAAGCGCACGCCGAACTGTGTGCTGCCAGGAAGCCGCGAACCCGCGTCCACGAATCGTAACTGCGCGGCTTCTTCCGGCAACCCGGCCCAACGTTGATTCAATAGCGGCACGCGGCTCGGCGTGAAGCGCGGCGTCGCCACGAAATCCACCGTGTTCGCTCCCCGCTCATAGGTCACGCGCGCGCCCATCACGGCCAGGAAGTCGTTGTCCACCACGGCAAGGAAATCGCGCGGTGCAAAGCGATCCACCGGATTCAGGATGTCGGCCTTACCCCAGCGGATGAACTGTTTGCCCAACTCCACATGCAGTCCGCCGCGATGATAGGCAACGCTTGCGCGCCGCAACGAAAAGGCCGGACGCATAATGCCGCGGTCCTGCCAGTCGAATCGCGCTTCGCGTTCCACCTGCCTGTGCGTGTCCGTCCGGGCATCGAGCGATGCCGCAAACACCCAGTTCGACGACGGTTGCCAGGCGGGTTCCCAACGCAGCAGGCCTTCGCTGACGACATGCCCGCGATCGTTCACCGCCGTTTGTGGGTACAAGGTCGTGCGCGTTTCGAAAAATCCGCGCTGCGTAAACGTCGATTGCGCGTAAACGCACGTGGCGAACAGTAGCCACGCAGCAATCCTCATAAGGGACGCCGTAACGCTTGCAGCGTGAAGTCCTCGTCTTTCATGGGAAGGTTGTATTCGAGCTTTTCCAGCTTCAGTGTTGTGCGGCTGTTGCGCTTGCTGTCGAACACTTCCATGGTCTTCGCCGTCCACAACCCCTTCACGTTCTCATAGTCGCGATAGGCGATCCGGCGCATCAGTTCGCTGCCCTTGTAGCCCTCAACCATCATGAACAGGAAGAGGTCCTTACGAACCCATACATAAGAGTGGGTGTACTGCGACGTCTTGCTCTGCCTTGGCCGGGACTCCAGTTTCCAGCAAGCCTGCCCATCGATCTTCTCTTCGCCGAGCAGCTTGAAATCGAACTGGTCTACGTCGCGCTCTTCCAAATCTTCGAAACTGAAATCGGTGCCGAAGAAGCGCGTCGAACGATCCTGCAGGGCAATGCGGCGGTCGCGCTGCAACTCTGGAGTCCACATCCACTGATCCGACGAGCGGTCCTTGTGGTTATGGATCAGCAGCGCCACACCCTTCACCTCAGGCGGTTCGATGAAACGGAGCACGGACTTGCTGTCGCCGAACGATCCAATGCGCTCGAAGCGCCAGCGCTTCTCCGCGACGCGGCTCTTCGCGCTGGTCACGGTGAGCGTCCCTTCGTAGCGTTGCGATTGCGAGCGGTTACGCCGCTGCACCTCTTCGATAATCTGTCTCGGGTCTTGCGCCAGCGCGCAAGCGGCCAGAAAAAAGACAAGAAACTTACTCATACTCAAGCGACTCCACCAGGGATGCGCGCACGGCCGCTTCGGCAGGCCACAGCGCGGAAACGAAGGCACACAAGCCCACCACGGGCACCATCACAGCCATGAACGCGTAGGGGAACGTGAAGTCCACGCGCAGGCCGCCCATGTCTCCGCGCAGCATGTGCAGGTTGAACAGGATCATCACCACGCCTGCGCCCGCGCCCATCACCAAGCCCACGACGCCGATGCTCACCGCTTCGAGCCAGATGGTGCGACGAATCTGGTTGCGCAAGCCGCCGACGGCCTGCAACACGCCCAGCTCGCGGCGGCGATCGGTGATGGAAACGGTGAGCGTGTTGACGATGCCCAAAATCGCCACCAACAGCGCGACAGCAAGTTGAATGTAGGTGAGACTGAACCACTGATCGGTGAGTTTCAGGATGTACTCGCGGATACCCTGGTTCGTGTAGACGAAGATCTCATGCGAATCCGACCAGCGCTTCAAGATCGCCTGGCGTACCAGCTCGCGATCGACTCCGGGTTTGACGTGAATGCGAAACAGGTTCGCCGTGTCGTCGCCCCAGTAGCGTTGATAAAGTTCCCGGCTGATAAGAAACGTGCCCTGCTGATCGGAATAGTCGATCGTCGAACCGAGCACCGGTAGTTTCAATACGCCGCGCGGCGTGGGGATCTCCAGAATGTCGCCGCGATGAATATTGCGTAGTAAGGACAGGCTGTCGGAGATCACGACGCCCTTGCCCGCCGCTCCCAGCCGTACCATCTCGTCGCGGTCGCCTTCCACCGGCGTAATCGCAACCCGGCGCGCGACCTCGGCGATATTGATCGCAACTGCCATGACAGGCTGGCCATCGATCATCACGCGCGCGTTGCGCACGGGCTGCACTTCCTGCACTCCGTCGATGGCGCGCAACTCGTCGCCCATGCTCGCTGGAAAACGGAAGGTCTTCGCGGTGATGCTGCGGCTGGGGCTGACATAGAGGTCGGGGTTCAGCGTGTGGTTCATCCACACCAGCAGCGAATCGTAGATTGCGCGCGAGACTCCCGCGAAGCCAACCGCGAGTGCCAGCGACAACATGAGCGCGGTGACGGTGGACGATGTTCGGCGCGGCGCCTGGATCAGGCTGTCCGCGGCCAGTGCGCCTTCCACGGGCCAAAAAAACTTCAACACGGGGCGGATTGCGCGCGCCAGCCACATCGACATCGACGGGGACAACAGGACGAGGCTGACGATTCCAAGCGCATAGCCCGGATAGTAGAACGTGTTGCTACGGCCAAAGGCGATGAGCGCTGCTGAAGCCAGAACGCAAGCGGATGCGACCAGACGCCGCAGCCGATTCTCGCCTGCGCTCATCACTTGATTGCGGCCCTTTTGCAGCGCCTTCACAGGATCAACGCGCGCGGCCGAGTGCGCCGGAATGAATCCACCGACAAGGCTGGCCAGAACACCGATCACTACGGCGAATGCGAACAGTTGCGGACTGACGGTGATCTGATCGGCGCTCAGAGCATGACCGAACACCTCTTGCAGCGTCCCGGCCAGTCCGGGCACGATGCCGCGCGCCATGGCCAGGCCGGCAAATACGCCCAGGAACGAGCCGGCGAGGCCGAGCACGA
The DNA here is from genome assembly GCA_040007195.1 of Acidobacteriota bacterium. Taxonomy (GTDB): domain Bacteria; phylum Acidobacteriota; class Terriglobia; order Bryobacterales; family Bryobacteraceae; genus JAFLBB01. The sequence goes on from JBDTVQ010000120.1 coordinate 4,684, forward strand.
TGCTTTCCAGCAGGAACAGGCGCTGGACTTGGCCGCGCGTCGCCCCTAACGCGCGCAGCACGCCAATCTCGCCGCGCCGCTGCGTGATGGCAATCGAAAACGAATTGTAGATGATGAATACGCCGATCATGAGGGCGAAGAGGCTTGCCATGTTGATCGAAATGGTGAGGCCGCGCACCATCGATTCGAAGTGCGTGCCGCGCGCTTCGGGCGGCTCCACCTGAAAGCCTGGACCGAGCAGCCCTTGCAGCTTCTGCTCCGCTTGCTTCACCGTCACGCCTTCGGCCAAACCGATGTCGATGCGGTCAAACAAGCGGCCGCGACCGAATACGGCCTGCGCGGCATAGATGTCCATGATTGCCAGGTTGCCGCCGAACACAGTCGCCAGGCCGGTCGACTTCATCACGCCGCGAATAGTGAACGTCTTCTGCCCGCCCATCGTCTTCAGGGTCAACTTCGAACCGCGCTTGAGGCCCGTGCGTTCGGCAAACTGGCGGCTGACGATGAGCGAATCCGGCTGCGCGAGAAAGATCAGCGGGTCGTCGATGACGTCTTCATCTTCACCTTCCAGGTCGTATTCGCGGAGGCTCGTATCGCCGGTCATATCGACGCCCAGCACCAGCAGCGTACCCTGCGGCGTGGTCAATGCGGCTTCGATCACGGGCGATGCGGCGCTTAACTCGCGGAGTGACTGCACACGCTCCAGAACCTCTTCCGGAAATCCCGTCTCACCGGCCGTTACTTGCAACTGCGACTTTCCGGCAATGCGATCCACTGTGCGCTGAAATGCCGATTGAATCGTGATGTTGGCCGTATGCATTCCGACAAACACGGCCACGCCCAGCATGATGCCCGCAAGAGTGAGGAGCATGCGCAGCTTGTGTTTGCGCACGTAGGGCCAGGTAAGTAATTGCAGTAGCTTCATCGCGCGGCGGGGCTTTCCACCCGCGTATCGCTGAGAATTTTGCCATCCTTCAAACGCACAATCCGCTCGCAGGCATTGGCCACGCTCATGTCGTGCGTAACCACGAGCACTGTGGTTCCCAGCCTCCGGTGGAGGTCCTGAATCAGGCCGAGTATCTCTACACCGGTCGCGGAATCGAGGTTCCCGGTTGGCTCGTCGGCGAGGATGATGGGCGGATACACGCTCAGCGCCCGCGCGATTGCCACGCGTTGGCGTTCACCCCCGGAAAGCTCGTCGGGCAGGTGTTCCATGCGCGCGCCCAGTCCCACCACGTTCAAGAGTTCCGTGGAACGCTCTTGCGTCCTCTGCTTTGTCCAGCCGCGCAGATGTAGCGGCAGCGACACGTTCTCCAGGCAAGATAAGCTCGGCAGCAGATTGAAGAACTGAAAGACGAACCCGATCTTGTCGCGCCGCACGCGCGTCAAATCGTCGTCGCTCAGCGAGCCCAGGGCCGCGCCATCAATCGAGATCGTGCCCGTCGTCGGGTGGTCGAGGCCCCCTATCAAATTCAAGAGCGTCGATTTGCCTGAACCCGAGGCGCCAATAATAGCCACCATCTCGCCTTTGGGAATGGAAAGGTCCAAAGGGTGCAGCGCGGTTACCTCGCGCTTGCCCTCGAAGGTCTTCGAGACCTGCTGCAGATCGATCATGAGGATTGAGGTCTTCTACCAATCTAACGCGCGGCCTGCCCGCCACCCGGGTCAATGCGAGAATCGGAGGACAGTGCGCATTGGAATAGATGCCGGCGGAACGTTCACGGACTTCGTTTTGTTGCATGACGACGGCCGGGTGGAGACGTTTAAGCTGCTGTCGAGCCGAACGGCGCCGCATGAAGTGATTCTGCGTGGCATCGCAAAGGCGACAGGCAAAGCGCGAGCGGACGTCGTGCATGGTTCGACCGTCGCCACGAACGCGCTGCTCGAACGCAAGGGCGTGAAGACGGCGTTTGTCACCACGGCCGGCTTCGAAGACATGCTCACGATCGCCCGTCAGAACAGGCGCGAGCTTTACAACCTCATGCCCGGGCAGCCGCGGCGTCTGGTGCCAGAGAGCCTTTGTTTTGGTGTGCATGAGCGCATGCTCTTCGACGGCACCGTGCTGGAACCTCTTCGCGTGGATCGCCTCCGCCGCCGTCTCGAACGCGCCGGTGTGCGCGCCGTGGCCATCTGCCTTCTCCACTCCTATCAAAACCCGCGCCATGAAAAGGCGCTGTTGCGCGAACTGCGCGGCCTAGGCTACGTCTGTGCGTCACACGAGGTCTCGCCGGAGTTCCGCGAGTACGAGCGGGCGTCGACCACGGTGATCAACGCCTACGTCGGTCCCTTGATGGACGACTACTTATCGAAGCTCGGCAAGGTCGCCGTTATGCAATCGAACGGCGGCTTCCTCACGGCGAAAGAGGCGAGCAGCAATGCGGTGCGCACGATCCTCTCCGGTCCGGCAGGGGGAGTTGTAGGCGCGCTCGAAATGGCGCGCGCCTCAGGATTCACACGCATTCTTGGCTTCGATATGGGCGGCACCTCGACCGATGTCAGCCTCTGTGACGGAGCGCCGCGCGAAACGGTGGAAGCGTACATCGACGGCCTACCCGTGCGCGTGCCGATGCTGGACATCCACACGGTCGGCGCGGGCGGCGGATCGATCGCGCGTGTAGACGCGGGAGGCCTACTGCGCGTCGGACCTGAAAGCGCCGGCGCCGATCCTGGCCCCGCCTGTTATGGCACAGGGACCGAATGCACCGTGACGGATGCGCAGGTTGTTCTCGGCCGCATTCGCGCGGAGCAGTTCCTGGGCGGACAGATGGCGATTCATGCCGGACGCGCCGAAGCCGCGGTTGATCGCTTGGCCCAACAACTCGGCTTCTCGCGTGAGAAGGCCGCGGCCGGAATCGTTCGCGTGGCGAACGCCAACATGGAACGCGCTATTCGTACGGTCTCGATCGAGCGCGGCCACGATCCGCGCGACTATGCGCTCGTTGCCTTCGGCGGCGGTGGTGGGCTGCACGCCTGCGAGATGGCGGCCGAGCTGGGCATCAAAGCCGTGCTTGTGCCGCGCTTCGCCGAAGTCCTTTCCGCGCTTGGGATGTTGATGGCCGACAATGTTCGCGACTACGCCGCGGGTGTTTTAGGCCGCACCGATTTCGAAGCGAAGTTCACCGCTCTTGAAAGACGCGCTTCCAAAGAATCGCCGGGCGCCGTGATGGAACGCAGAGCCGACGTGCGTTACGCGGGCCAAAGTTATGAACTCACGGTGCCGTGGGGCGAGAGCTTCCACGGCGAGCACAAGCGCGTCTATGGCTATTCCGACGAATCGCGGGCGGTCGAAGTGGTCACGCTGCGTGTGCGTGCGCGCAAGCCTGTGAGCAAGCCCGTGATGCCCCCGATTCAGCGTGAACGCGGCACGAGCGGCACGCGGCAGCTCTACGTGGATGGGCGCATGCGGGGGGTCCCTGTGGTTCGCCGCGAACAGGTATCCGCGAAGCCTCGCATGGGTCCCGTACTCGTGCTGGACTATGGAACAACGACGCTCGTGCCATCCGATTGGTCCATTCAACTGGACCGCTCCGGCAACCTCGTCATCCGGAGAGTATGATGTTCCGCTCCTACCGCACAAAACTGCAGGTGGCGTTCGTGCTTCTTGGACTGATTGCCATCGGTGTCACTGGATATGAAGCGCTGGACGGCGCTACGGCCGCTCTCGAACGAGCGACTGTCGATGGGCTGACGGCACTTCGCGACACCAAGCGCCGCCAGGTGGAGGGCTACTTTCGCGATGTGCGAAACCATGTGCTCGCGCTTGCTTCCGACGAATCGATCATCAGCGCGCTGGAGGAGTTCACCGTTGCATGGCCGGGCCTCGATCCGCGTGGCGACGACGCGCGCCAGGCGAAGCTTCAGTCGATGTTCATCGCGAACAATCCGCATCCTGAGGGGGCTAAAGATCTACTTCTGAGCCCGCCCGGCGGTGGACGATATGGCGATGTGCATGCGCGCTATCACGCCACGCTTCATCGTTATCTCAGTGCCTTTGGCTTCTACGACATTTTCCTCATCGATGGCGAGTCCTCGCGCGTGGTGTATACGGTCTTCAAAGAGACCGACCTTGGCGGTGGGCTGAATGTGCCGCCGCTAGCGGGCAGCGGGCTCGCGCGAGCCTATCAGCGCGCGATGCAACTGCCAGAGCCGGAAGAGACCGTCATGGAAGACTATGCACCCTATGCCGCTTCGAACAACGCCCGCGCGGCGTTTATCGCCACCCCTATCTGGCGCGCGGGTGAAAAGATCGGCGCCGTAGTCGTTCAAGTCTCGGTTGAAGAACTGCACCGCATCACCACCGGCAATCCGAACTGGAGCACGGAGGGACTGGGACGAGCCGGACGAGCCTATATCGTCCGCCCCGATGTGGGTGCCCCTCCTGATCCGAAGTATGAGGCGAAACGGGCCGCCGATGTGTTGCGTTCGAAGGCAAAACTGAACGTTCCTGGCGTGAACTGGGAGTTGATTACGGAGATCGACGCCGCCGAAGCATTCACACCAGTGCGTCAATTGCGCTCGCGGATTCTGGCCTGGGGAGCTGTTATCGCCGTGGTGTTTCTCGCTGCTGCATCGTGGCTCGCGCGCTCCGTCACGGAACCTGTGCTTGCTCTGGCAAAGGGCGCCCGCCAACTCGGCGCCGGCGACTTCAGAGTGCAGATTCCGGTTTGGTCCAACGATGAGATTGGACAACTGGGAGAGTCGTTCAATCAGATGGCCGAGGATCTACGCGCCACCACGGTCTCGCGTGACCGCTTGGACGAGGCGAACCAGAAACTGCGCGAGCTTGCCAACCGGCTGCTCGAGTCGCAGGAAGAGGAACGCAAACGGCTGGCGCGCGAGTTGCACGACGACATCACGCAGCGGATGGCTTCCATTGCGATCGAAGCGGGCCGGCTGAAACAGGTCCCAGGCGGCGATGCGGCTCAGTGGCGCGCCGGGCTCGACCGGCTGCAGCAACAGATGGCGCGCCTGTCGGACGACATCCATGGTTTGTCGCGGCGCCTGCATCCCTCCACGCTCGACGATCTTGGCCTGGCGGCTGCCATTGAAGGCGAGTGCCGCAGTTTCTTTGAACGCGGTGGGCCGCCTGTCGATATTCGTGTAGAAGGCGAGCTGAACACCGTGCCGGAGGCCGTTCAGCTGGCCCTCTATCGCATTGTTCAGGAGTCGTTGCGAAACATTGCCCGCCACGCCGATGCGTCGGAGGTGACGCTGTCGCTACGGCGCACCGGTGGCCGTGTGGATCTGGAAATTGCCGATGATGGGTGCGGGTTTGATCGCTCTTCCACGGGTTGGCAGTCGGGACTGGGCTTGGCCAGCATGGACGAGCGCATGCGGCTGGTTGGGGGCAGTGCGAGAGTGGAGTCTCAAATCGGAAAGGGAACGCGAGTGCGCGTGGAGGCACCCGCATGAAAAAACCTCGCGTCTTGCTTGCTGACGATCACAAGATCGTACTGGAGGGACTACGCGGCCTCCTTTCGGATGAGTTTGACCTGGTGGGCGAGGCGGCGAACGGCCAACAGTTGATCGAGCGAGCACGAGAGTTGACGCCCGACGTGATCGTTGCCGATGTCTCGATGCCGCTGCTGAACGGAATCGACGCCCTGCGCAAGATGCGCGAAGAGGGCGGCACGGCGAAAGTCGTATTCCTCACGATGCATCCCGACGTCGTTTATGCGACCCGGGCCCTGGATGCCGGCGCGTCGGGCTATGTGCTCAAACACTCGGCTTCGGATGAGCTGGTTGAAGCAATCAAGACCGCCCTGCGCGGCGGCACCTATCTTTCCCCGCAGGTGAGGAACCCGGCAGTCACCGAATTGATGGATGAAACGCGGCGTCATGTGAAGGAAACCATCGAATTGACCGTGCGCCAGCGCGAGGTGCTGCAGTTGCTCGCCGAGGGAAAGTCGGCCAAGGAAATCGGCGCGCTTTTGGGCATCTCGGCGCGTACGGTTGAAACCCACAAATACAAAATGATGGACGATCTGGGGGTAAAGACGAGTGCCGAACTCGTGCAATATGCGGTAAAGACTGGACTTACGGGCACTACGTAATTTTGCGGATGGGGAAGCCTGGTCCGTTCGGGGTTTCATGGACGTAGGAGAACACCACCATGAATCCCATGATGACGACCATGACCATCGCAGCGTTGGGAGCGACGGCCGCCATTCTGTTCACCACCTTAGGCGCGGCCCGCGCGGCGGGTGCGGAACCAATGGTAGGAACCTCGCAGCTACACAAGCTCGCCAAGGGCGCCGTCACCGCCGCGGATCATGTAAAGGTCGCCAGGATGTTCCGCCTCCAGGCTGAAGCCCTGCACGCGAAAGCGGCAGCTCATGAAGACGCAGCAAAAGAGTGGGAAGCCCTGCCGAAAACGGCGATGACGTACAAGTGGCCGGCCATGGCGCCCCTCAAAGGCCGACAGGAGCGAGAACTTGCTCTGCAGGCTCAGCGAGCGGCGCGCGAGTTGCTTGCACTTGCCTCCAAACACATCGAACTCGCCGTCGAGCTACGCGAGGTTGAATCTTCGGGCGGGCAATAGAACGCCCCAGATCCGCTTTCCCTCCACCGGACGCGGCGAGTTCAGTTGATCGGACTTCCCGCGCCCGGCTTTATTGGTTCCAACTGAATCGCTCCGAACGCCGCCTCATACTGCTGCAAATTCTGGTTCAGCAGATTCGCAAGTGCCTTCGCCTGCTGCGGGCTGAGGTAGACCCCTTGAAAATTTGTGATGTTCACTTCGTCCGGCACCGACTGCTGAATGGTGCCGAACATCAGGAAAAAGTCCCAGAGATTCACGCGCACCTGGACGGAGTTGGCGTAGGATTCGCGGTATTCGGCCGTTTGGGCCAGGTTGACTTTGGTCGGTTGTGGGTTCATTGCTATCTCGTGAGTGGGTCTTCGATCCAGGGCGGAGTCGCTTCGATCAGGCGGCCCAGTTGCGGTTCAAGCGCCGCCATCCGTTCTTTCATGCGCCAGGCGACGTTGCGGTAGGAGAAGTGTCCCTTCACTCCGGAACGAAGCCGTGAGATGTATTCCACCTCGGCGAAATCCATTTTGAATAGAAACCGGGAACGCGCGCCGAATGGCATCAGGTAATGCGAGCCAGGCTCCGGCAATTGACCGATTGCGCTAAACGCCGTGCGCATTGCGTCGTGATAGGTATCGGCCGCGCCTGCCTCGCCGATGGCGGCCGGTGTCTCGTAACCGAGTTTCCCGGAGTAGGCCTGGCGGAACTGCTGGCAACGTCGGTGGCGGTGCAGGTCGCGATAGGCGCCAATGTCCATCACAATGTCGTAGGCGTAGAGGTTGCCGCGGAACTCGCGTAGTAGGTCGTCCTTCCGCGCGCGCGATTGCAAGGCCACGTCGATCACCTCGGCGCGCCGCGCGTCGGTCCACTTCGCGGCCAGGTCGTAGAGTTCCCGGAACGGCCGGTCGGTTACCGGATAGAGAAGCGTCGCGACGATGTCGGCTGCCGTGTTGGCCGGCTTCAATAGATCGACATCGTCAATGCGCGCTCCAGCGGCATGGGGCAGATTCTGTTTCGCCCATAGTTTCAGGTCGGCTGTCGCCTGAATCCGATGCGGATCGGAGTCGCAATATTTGGCGAGCGTCGGCGCCAACGGAGCCTGTGCCGCGGATTCGTTCCATGCGCAGTCGGGCTTCTCGGCGCAGGCGCGCGCCATTTCATCCGCCAACTCACGCAGCTCAATGTACTCGCTGCCTCTCATGCGCGAAATTTGGCGCTCGAGCGTGCGGATGCTCACCACCTGCCCCACGCCCGTCGGCACGGCGAAGAACAGGAGGTAGCGGGCCACGTCGAACGCGCGCGCGGCCAGGTTCCGCTTGTAAGCGTCGGGTTTCATCGCCTCCGGCCGTGGCAGCTTTTCCGTGAGGTAGTCGAATACCTGCGCGTGCACCTTCTCATAGGCGGCCAGCAAATCCAGCCCGGCGTGTTGAAAAATGTCGATTTGTGTCGGATTCAATTCGGACGGCGTGAAGAACCCGGACCGCGAAAAATCCTGATAGCGCGACGACCGCGCCTGGCCGTCCCACAACTGCTCGTCCTCGATCTCGGTCGCCGCCAACTCGGAGATTCCTTCAAAGCAGAACACCAGGTGGCCGAGATCGGCGATCGACGCGTGGCCGTACTGGAAGTAAAAGCTCTCGAGAAATTTGGACGAGTCGTGCGCGCGCACCCAATCGAGCGAAGCGGCAATCGAATCGGGCGAGCGCGAATACCGCGCCAGCGCATAGGCGCACGCTTCGGGAGGCACTCCCGCGACCGTCAGTACTCGTTTTTCGGCCAAACTGTTAGTGTAGCGATTCCGCCAGGAAGGTTTGACGAGGAGTGTTGATGAAGATTCGAATTGAGCGTGTCCATCCCGACGCCCAACTGCCCACCTACGCCCACGGGCCGCAAGAAGACGCCGGAATGGACCTGCGCGCCGTTGAGGAGGTCCGCCTGGAACCCAACGTGCCCGGCCTGGTGCCCACCGGTTTGCGCGTGGAGGTTCCACCAGGATGCGAGGCGCAAATTCGCATGCGCAGCGGGCTCGCGCTGAAACACGCGCTCATCCTTCCGAACTCGCCCGGCACGATCGACCCCGGCTATCGCGGTGAAGTAAAGGTGATTGTGCTCAATCTCGGCCGCGAAGCCTACGTGGTGAAGCAAGGCGACCGCATCGCGCAAATGGTCGTGGCGCGATACGAAGCCATTGAGTGGGACGAGCGCGCCGTCGGCGAAACGTCCCGCGGCGCCGGCGGATTCGGATCGACCGGCCACCAGTAACGCGCGCGCGTTATACTGTGCGCACGCGGCAAGGGGGAAGTCCGCGAGTGAGAGGGCTTTATGAAATGCATCTGCGTTCTCGCCTCGATCTTGCTGTGCTTCGCCCCCGGAGCATTCGCACAACCTGAAGTTGCGGCCGTCACCAACGCGGCCAACTACACACCTACAGTGGCTCCTGGATCGCTCGCTACGATTTTCGGAACGGGCCTCGCGCCATCGACGGCCTCCGCTCCCAGCACGCCGCTGCCCGTCGGGCTCAACTCGGTAACGGTCTCCGTCAACGGGAGGTCCGCGCCTCTCGTTTTTGTGAGTGCCACCCAAATCAACTTCCAGGTTCCCTACGAGACCACCGCCGGTGTGGCTACCTTACGCGTCACCAACGGTGGAAGTCAGAGCAATGCGTATCAGATGGTAGTTGCCGCCTTCGCGCCCGGAATCTTTCAGGGCGCCGCGGGCCATGGCATCATCCAAAATCAGGACTATTCGATCAACACCTCCGGTAATCCGGCGGCAGGCGGGTCCTACGTTGTCGTCTACTTCACCGGTCTCGGCGTAACCAGCGTTCCCATTACCAGCGGCGCGGTCTCGCCCACTTCTCCACTCGCCAGTTTCACCGGAACCTCCAAAGCAACCATTGGCGACGCCGATGCGCCTGTCCTATTCACCGGCATGACTCCCGGCTTCGTTGGCCTTGCACAAGCCAACATCCAGGTGCCCGAGCTGCCCAGCGGCGACTATCCGCTCGTCCTGTCGCTAAACGGCAATCAATTTGTCTCGGCCCTGATCTCGGTGAGCGGCAGCGGCGCCGGATTTCAGGTGACGAGCTTGCTTAGGCAGGTGAGCGGCTTCTCGCTACCGGGCGTCGCCTCCACTGTGGTGCCGGGCATCAGCGGCATCGTCGCCAACTCACTGGCTTTCTACAACAACGTTCTTTATGTCTGCAGCGCGTCTGATATCAAAGTCGTCGATGTAGCCAATCCGGCCGCTCCGAAGTTCCTAATGAACATCACCGACTCGGCCGTCGCCAACTCCGCCCACAACTGCACGGTCAATCCAGCCGCCACCAAGCCCTTTCTCACAAACCTCGTCCGCGCCTCCCAAGCCGTCGCCATCTACGACCTGACGGTCCCGTCGGCGCCGGTAAAGCGCTCGCATAGCACCATCGGCGTGGTGCCGCGTAGCGTTGCCTATTCGGGCAATGCGGGCTTCTTCGGAGAGGACATCTTTTCCTACACCGGCCACGATGTGACTCTCACCCGCGGCAACATCCTTTCGGTGGACTTTACGAACCTCGTGTCTCCCGCGGCTGGCCCGGTGGTGAAGGCCGACCCCGGCCATCCGGAAACCAACACAACCAACCTGCGCCCGTACATGTACATGGCTGGCCCGAACCTGCTCTATGTGGCCAGCACCACGGCCAGCCTGAATTTCGATACTGGCGCGGGGGCGCTCGATATTTTCGATACCTCCGCACCCCGCAACATTCTCGGAGCGGGCCAGATTATGGTTCCCGGCACGAAGATGCTGCTCACTCTGGCTGTGCAAGGAAGCGAAATGCTCGCCGTCGGCAATACCAGGGGCTTCAGTCCGGGCAACGTGTTTTCGGGCGGAGAGATTGATTTTCCCTTCGCTGGATATCTGACGCTGACGATGTTCGACATCTCCGACATCACCAAACCGAAGATCCAGGGCAACCTGATTGTGCCCTCCATGCAGCCGGGAAACATCGGCGGCCCGATCTCGCTCGGTTCCGTTCCTCTGGGCGGCGGCTTCTACGCCGTCACCTGCGCCGCCCCAGACTTGAACGCCAGCGGCCAGGGGCCTAACGGCTCACTCGTCATCGTCGATGCCCGCGACCCCCAACGTCCCCAGGCCTATACGTATGCGACCCTTTCCGGCCTCGGTGGGCTCACCGTGGCGAATGGGTACTTATATGCTGCTGTCGGGAGTGGAGCGAACGTATACCGGATACAACTGCCACAGTCGCTCGGCAAGTGACGCGGGGGCCTCTTTGCTCTACACCGGTTGGCCTGCCTCTGGAATTCGTGATACAGATAGTCTCGGTGACACCGCATCGCTGTCCAGTCTGCCAATCGGCCAATGTACGCTACTCTCAGCCAAACTGGTGGGACCGGATATTGGAGGCGGTGCTCCACTGGAGAGTCTATCGCTGCGGGAACTGCCGGCATCGATTTCACGTGCGGGCTGCCTAGCGCCGTGCCAGTCACACATCGGCTTGCCAGCCCAGTTTCTTGGTTCCCCCTAAGCTGCCATTCACCGCAAGGGCTCGTCTGGAACCGAGCTACGACCATTAGGGAGTGATTGCTGAGTGCCTCACGGAAACGGTGAAACCGTCCCAAAGTTCCTCTACCCGCACATGGGGTGAAAGGTTCGGAGAAGGTTTGTTTACCAAATATTCGCCTTTTGAGGGCTGCTCGCCTGAAACGATCCATCCCCGCTATTCCTCCAAGCTATAGGTGCGGTCACCTGTGTACCGTGCTCGTAGCGGTCGGGTGCGTCTAACTGGAGGCGTGCCCGGCTGCCCTTGATGCATAGGAAGAGGGCCAGCCGGACGCAGGTTTGTTCGCTGCGCCCAGCTGGCTTTGAGGGAAAACGGCTTGGAAAGCCGCTCGTACCTTCCCTTAATGTGCGCCAATAGCCACCGGATGCACAAAATTTGGGCGGCG
>JBDTVQ010000121.1:0-16097 GCA_040007195.1 Acidobacteriota bacterium
CGGGCGAGGACTTCGCGGCGGGGTGGATTGGCGAGGAGCGTGGCCACGGCGTGGGCGAATTCCTGGGCGGTGGAGGAGACGACGACGCTTTCGCCATTGGTCAGGCCCAGGCCGGCGACACCGGATGGCGTGGAGACAATGGTGCGGCCGGAAGACATGGCTTCCAGTGCCTTCAGGTTCGTCCCGGCGGAAAATAGCGTGGGGATGACGACGAGATTGGCCGCTTTATAGAGAGGAGCGACGTCGGCGACGAATTCATGAAGCGTGAGGCTGGGAGCCGCGGGAAGGCAATCCTGACCGGTAAACGTGTGCCAGTGGCTTTGGGCGTCTGGGCCAGCGACGACGGTGAGGCGTGCGGACGGGCATTTGGCGAGGACGAGAGGCCAGATCTCCATCCACAGGAAACGGAACGCCGCGGCATTCGGGAAGTGACGAAACGAACCCACGAATAGGACTTGCTGTCCGGCTAGTTCGGGTTCAAAGGAGAAGCGGGCGAGGTCGACCCCGTTGGGGATGACATCACAGGGGCGGGAGGTGAGGGGGGCGTCCTTCCCGGACATGGCCACGACGTGCTGGAACCGGCGAAGAGCCCGGCGTTCGAAGCGATGCCAGCGCCACCAGTCCCACCAGGCGGGGAGGGTACGGGAGCGGTCGTAAATCTGGCGGTAGAGGTCGAAGGTAATGTCGTGCTCGACGAGGATGTCGCCGCGATATCCGGCGAGCTGGGTGAATTCGATCTGGATGGGCGCTTTGGGGTGGGCGGCGCGGAAGCGGGCGAGTTCACGGTGCATGGCAGCAGAGTGGTACTCGCGGGTTTCGGCGGGGGCGAGAGTGGACCAGCGCGGTTCGCGATAGTGCGGCTTGGGGACGTAGGTGATGCGGTGGCAGAGAGTGGTGAGCGGGCCGGGAGCGGGCGCTTCGCCGGGTTCGAGAAAGCAGAAAAGGTGGATGTCGAATTCGAGCGCTGCCTCACGGAGGAGGCTGTACATGCGGACCGCGCCGCCGTGGGAGAGTGGCCAGGGTTTGAAGGGCGTGAGAACGGCGGCCGGCGAACGGGCGGGGGAAGCCGGGCGGCCGTCGACGATTTGCACGGAGTCCGGCGCGAAGGTGCGTTGTTCAGGCACGGGCCACCACCAGCGGGGGCGGAGACGTGCGCGGTCGAGGGGCATCCCGGCGAGAAAGAGGAAGCCGGTGATGAAGTCCATCAATCGGAGATGGAGGCGTTCGAGGTTGGGATTGAAGGCGAGGATCTTCGTGGGAGCAAGGAGCAGGGCGACCTGGCGGAGGGGTTCGCCTTCTGGGCCGGTGCCGAACAGCACGGGGGCCATGCCGATGCGCTTGCCTCGGAGTGCTTGGCGGAGCCGATTCGACATTTCGAACGGCGGTCCAGGTTCGACGTGGAGCGAGCAGCGGCCTTCGATGGGTCCCTGCGTGACGATGACATGGCGGTACTGGGGGAGCAGCGCCTCCACTTCGGCCTGCATTCGTTCGCAGAGTGCAACCGGGCCACTCCAGAAAGACACGACGACGGGATCCGGGTCATATCCGAAGGCGGCGAGAAGGCGGCGGCGCCAGGAGCGGTGTGGGGCGGTCATCGGGGCGATTCGTATGCCGTGGCCTTCAGAACGAGCCAGGCAAGCATGGGCATGACAGAGACAGCGGCGCAGACCGGAACGAAGCCATGGAGATCGACCATGCTGCCGACCAGCGGCGAGAGTACGGTTTGCATGAGGCCGTAGGCCATGGTGAGAGCGGCAATGCTGGTGGCGGCGCGGTCAATGCCGAAATAGTCGACCGGCAGCGAGTAGGTGTTCACGCTGAATGCGACTGTCCAGAAGAAGCTCCAGCAGATGACGGCGGTGGCCAGCATGTTTGTAGGGGCTAGAGGCGCCAGGCCGGTGGCGAGGAGAGCGAAGGCGGCGAGCGAGGCAGCGCGGAGCCGGGCCTGGACGAGAGTTCGGCCGGAGCGGGCGAAGCGGTAGGAGAGCGATCCCCCAGTTAGGCCGCCAAGGGCAGCGAAGAAGGGCGGAATCCAGGCGAACTGGAGATTCGCTTCCTGCTGTGAGAGTCCGCGGGCTTTGACAAGGAATACAGTGGTCCAATTCATCCATAGGCTGTAAACGGTCATGGAGAGGATGTTGGCGACGATGAGGCCCCAGAGGCGTGAGTCGCGGGCCAGAATGAGGATGCCTGGGCCGGTGCCTCGGACTTCTTCATGCGCGCGGGGAACGGCCCGGGCGGTGACGAGCCAGAGCGGAATCCAGAGGAAGCCGATGAGTCCGGCGGCGACGAACGCGGTGCGCCAGCCATAGTTGGCGTAGAGACCGCTGGCGAGCAAGGGCGCGACGACCATGCCGATGCTGATGCCGATTTGTCCGAATGCGGAGCCGATGGCGCGTTCTCCGGGAGCGAGGTAGAGTGCGCCTGCTTTCCCACTGGCAGGAAGATTGCCCGATTCGGCGAAGCCTAGCGCGGCGCGGCAGGTGAGCAGGCCCAGGAAGCCGGTTGTCATGCCGGTGGCTACGCCGACCGCCGACCACAGCGCGATGGAGGCGACGATACCGGTATTCAGGCCCGCCCGATCGATGAACAGTCCGGCGAACGGAGCCGTAAGCGCGTAGACGATGGAAAAGACGGAGACGACCAAGCCGTATTGGGCAAGCGTGAGGCCGAATTCATTTTGAATGGCCGGGGCAAGCGCGGCCAGGATCTGGCGGTCAATGAAACTGAGGGAACTTGCCAGTGTGAAGACGAACATGGCCAGCCAGCGCAGGCGATGGGGCTGGTTCATGGAGCGAACTCGATAAGGGTCACCTCGCCGATGGAACCGGTCTTGGCATTTGCTTTGGGGACGTATTCGATGCGGACGCGGCGCGCGGGTTTCTGAATCCCACAATTCAATGTCATCTCGCCACCGCCGGTAAAGACGACCTTTGAGGGATCGATGACGGAGAGCTTGACCACTTTCCCGTCGTCGCCCTTTACGGAGAGCGTCGCGGCGGGCTTCACGCAATCGAAGCGTTCGAGGAGCCCGGCAGCTTTGCCTTCGGCACGAGGGCCGTCCCACCAATCGACGGCAGCCCCGCCACCACCGAGGCCGGCGTTCGCCTTTCGCTCGGCGGCGTGAATGCGTTCGAGCGCCTCCTGGCGGAGCTTTTCAAGGGCGGCCTGTTTTTCGTCCTCGTCGCGTTTGCGGTCGGCCGCCTCGAGGGCTGTGCGGGAATCTTCCATTTCCTTCCAGCGTGCTTGCATGCGGGCCTTATCGGTGGGGTTAGTAGCCCAGCGGGCGGCGCTGAGGAAACTGGCGGCGGAATCGGAATAAAGCCGCCCTTCGTATTGCCATTCGGCCAAGTGACGCCACCAGTCGCCGTGACGCGGTTCGAGCGAGACGGCCTTTTTCATGCGGCCGATCTTGTGGCCGAGGTCCGTGGTGAGAAGAGCGATTTGGGCGTGTGGCTCGGCCCAGCGTGGGTTGAATTCGGTGGCGCGAACGAGGAGCTTCTCCTTTTCCACGGGGTCCTTTTCGGCATCGGCGGCACGTACCCATACCGTGGCGTTTTCGCTTCCGGCGGCGATGGCTTCGGCGTACAATTCGGCGCCTTCGAGAGTGACTGGCGTCTTCACGCCTTCGTTGAGCAGCGCGCGAAAGGCCGCGGCGCGGGCGGGAGGGCGTTGGACCGTGGCGAGGGCGAGTTTGACGACCGGGTCGTCGATTTCACGGGCGCGGAAGTCGCGATCGGGATTGATGGGAGCGCCGATCCATTCGGCTGGCTGGAACTGCCCGGCTTTGAGGTGGGCCTGGGCTAGACTCATCATTTCCTTAGCCGGCTTGTCGTAGGAGTTCTTGAGCGAGATGTCGAGGGCGGCGCCCTGTTGGAGGTTGGACAGGAGCACCCGCATGCGCCCTTGAAACTCGCCCGTAGTGGCAAGAAGGTGGAGCAGGGCCCACTCGGGCGTGCGCTCAGCGGGCGGCGGCGGGGCGCCGAGCTGAATGTGAGTAGCCTTGGCATCGAGCGTCGTGAGCAGGCTCAGCAGGGCGGCCTCGTAGGGGGCATCCATGAGCTTCGCGTTGGATTCCCAAAGCTCCTGAGCGTACTGGCGCATCCAGGCAGCGGGGAGTGGTTGATTGGCGGGCCAGGCGCCAGTCCAAACGCCATCCTGTAATAGAAGTTGCGGCGTGGCGGGAACGGGCGGGGATTTGCCCGGCTTAAAGAGGACAATTCGGACGGGCCAACGGGGTGTGACGACGCTTTGTCCGGTGAGTTTGCCCACGACGAAGCGGAGCTGTTCGAGCCGGTTCATGGCGGCGCGGGCGGAATCATCGGCGGAGTCGGCGTAGATGTCGACGCAGTCGGTACGGAACAGAAGCCAGTCTGCACGGAGCCATCCTGCCATGCAGAGGCAAAGTGCGAGGGACCAACGAACCACCCTCGTACGGTATCACGTTTACCCGCGCTCAATTTCCGGGAGCAAATGTGAATCCTACGCTATAATCTCCGCTTGGCCAGTCGTGTCTGGCCAAGAGGGAAAGATGACAATTCCAACGACCTACATGGCGGCGTTGTTGCTATGTATACTCAGCATGATCTGCTGGGGTTCCTGGGCCAACACCACTAAAGTAGCGCCTAAGTGGCGCTTCGAGCTGTACTACTTCGACTACGCGATCGGCGTCTTTCTTGCCGCACTCGTGATCTGCTTCACATTCGGAATGTTTGGAAGCGAGATCACGTTTCAGGACAACTTGACGATTATCCGGTACAGGGCAATGGGTTACGCAGCTTTTGCAGGTGTGGTGTTCAACCTGGCCAACATGCTGTTGGTGGCGGCAATCGGCGTGGCGGGAATGTCGGTTGCTTTTCCTGTGGGTATTGGACTGGCGCTGGTGTTGGGAGTGGTTGTGAGTTACTTCATGAACCCCCAGGGCAATCCATCGCTCCTGTTCTTGGGTACGGGAATCATATTGGCGGCGATCGGACTGGCGGCTTACGCATACAAACTCTTGCAGGATGAGCGCAACGCGGGCCAGCCGCTGGCTCCAGCGCCGGAGACCAAGCGAAAGCAGCCGGTCAAAGTTTCTCCGTGGAAGGGTCTGGTATTGAGTACTATTGCGGGTCTGCTGATGGGATCGTTTTACCCGCTCATACAGATGTCGCATGGGACCGAGATCGATATTGGACCGTACTCGATTTTGATTTTGTTCGCGGCCGGTGTGCTGGCCAGCACGTTTATCTTTAACATCTTCTTCATTTCACTTCCGGTCCAGGGGAAGCCGGTGGCGATTTCCGGCTACTTCAAAGGAACCGTCAAGAACCACCTGCTGGGTTTGTTCGGCGGAATGTTGTGGTGCGTGGGCCTGGCGGCCAATCTGGTGGCGGCTAGTGTGCCGCCGGAGGTACACGTGGGACCGGCCGTGAGCTATGGGCTTGGCCAGGGCGCGGTGATGATCAGCACTCTGTGGGGCCTGCTGTACTGGAAAGAGTTCGCCGATTCCAAGGACAAAAGCCGGCTGTTTATCTGGTTATCGATTCCAGTGTTCGTGGTGGGGCTGGCTCTGATATCGGTGGCGCCGCTCTACACTCGTAGGTAAGGCTTCGCTGGGAGATCCAGCCGGGCCGTTGGATTCGTATCCCAAATGATGCTGATGATGCTTAGTTCGAGCGGCCGTGAGGCGGGTCCACCGCCGGGCAAGGATTCCGCCGAGATCCGCTGGGCGGGCTACCTGGCAGCAGCGGCGCGTGGGGAACAGAGCGCACTGGCAGCTTTATACGATGAGAGTTCCTCGCTGGTTTTTGGCGTCGTCCAACGCATTCTGATGAACCAGGCGGATTCGGAAGAAGTGACGCTGGACGTCTACACACAGATCTGGCGGAGCGCAGGCGATTTCACGTCGCAGCGGGGCGCCGCAGCGGGTTGGATACTAATGTTGGCGCGAAGCCGGGCATTGGATCGGTTTCGCAGCAGGCAGCGGCGGGCAGGCCAGGAGACGGTGTTGGATGATCTGGCGCCGCTACGGTCGACGGGCCATCAACCCGATGACATTGCGGTGATGGGGCAGCAGCGCAAGATGGTTCGGACGGCGCTGGATACGCTGGTCCCGGAACAGAGGCAGGCGATCGAGCTTTCCTTTTTCAGCGGTCTTTCGCACACGGAACTGGCGGAGAAACTGGGGCAGCCGCTGGGCACCGTGAAGACGCGTATCCGCCTGGGCATGACGAAGCTGCGGCAGCTTCTAAGCGCGGGGAAGGAGGTACAGTGATGGACTTCGAAACATTGCGTGGTCAATGCGAACTGTACCTGCTGGATGCGCTGGATGTGGCGGAGCGGGCGGAGATCGACCAGCTGATCGCGTCGGGCGATGCGCAGGCGCGGGAAGCAATGGCGAGTGCGCAGGAGCTGGTGGCGCAGGTTGCGCTGTCGGCAGAGCCAGTGGAGCCGCCAGCGTTGTTGCGGTCGCGGCTGTTGAGCGGGATACGAAAGGAGAGTCCGGCGCCGGCGAAGAAGCCGATGTCGATTCTGTCCTGGAGTGGCTGGGCCGTAGCCGCCGCGTTGCTGGTGGGTCTGTTTTGGTTAACGTCGGACCGCAGCGAGTTGTACCAAGCGGCGCAAGGGGCGCAGCAGGAGCTGACCAGGCTACGCGATGAAATACGCGTGCAGCGTAAGGTGCTAGCCGTGCTGATGGCGAAGGATTCGCGAACGATCCGGCTGGCGACCAGCGCACCTGAGGCTCCCCAGATGCGCGCCTATTGGAGCCAGCCTGAGGGGCTGATCTTGACGGGCAGCGGAATCGCGGTACCGCCGGCAGGGCGGACGCTGCAACTTTGGGTTGTGCCGAAAAAGGGGAATCCGATTAGTGCGGGTGTGTTCCGGCCTCTCGGAGATGGGCGGGTATTGCTGATCACCGAGAGCAGTGCGCCGATTTCTGGGGCGGCGGCATTGGCTATCTCGGAAGAGCCTGAGGGCGGGAGTCCGCAACCCACGACCAAGCCGGCGTGGGTGGGTGCGCTGGGGGACTAAGCGGGGAAACGTTGGAGACCGGGCGGGCGCCTCCGCCGTTGTACCGAGATTAGAGCGCGCCGGTGAGTCTGCGAAGCTCGGCTTCGATGGCATCGAGCCCTTCGGGCGCCGGGAGGCTGCCTTGGGCCACCGTCGCGCTGCCGCCGCCTCGGCCTCCGGCTGCGGTGAGAAGGGGCTTCAGCAGGTTGCCGGCATGGAGGCCGGTGGCGGGCGAGACGGCCACAAGGACGCTGGGCGGCGAACTGAAGAGTTCGATCCAGACGGCGGGGCCGGATTCGGCGAAGGCGGTGGCGCGGAGACGGCTTTCGTCAGTCATGGCGGTGGGGGTTCGACGAAATTCGACAGTCAAGCCACTCGTGTTTGGGCTGGCCTGGGCGAAGCGCTCGCGTCCTTCTCTCTGGGCGGCTTCGGCGGCGAGGCGACGGAGCTGCTTTTCGGCAGTGGAGAGGCGCTGCGATTGAGCGGCGACGAGGGAGTCTACCTCATCAAGGGGCGCGGAAAAGATACGGGCCGCCCGGGAGAGGGTATCGAAGTCCTGACGCGCGTGAGTCACGGCGCGGGCGCCGCAGACGAACTCGAGGCGGACATTGCCGCGCACCTTGTCGAGCTTGCGTAGTAGGATGGCGCCGACTTCGGCAGTGTTTCGCACGTGGGTGCCACCGCAAGCGCTCCGGTCGAGATCGGCGATGGTGACGATACGGAGTGAGCCGGTGCGTTCGCTTGCTTTGCGAAGGCCGAGGTCTTCGCCGGAGTCGTGGTAGCTGACTGCAATGGGGCGTGCTTCGAAAATAACCTCGTTGGCGGCTCGCTCAATGGTGACGATCTGTTCGAGCGAAAGAGTAGGTGTGGCGAGGTCAATGGTGGAGACGTCACTGCTCATGTGGAAACTGACGGTGTTGATGCCGAGGCGCTCGACGAAGACTGCCGAGAGGATGTGCTGGCCGGTGTGCTGCTGCATGTGATCGAACCGGCGCGGCCAGTTTAGGGTGCAATCGGCTGGCCCGGGAGCGAGATCTGCTTCCAGGGTATGAGCGATGCGCCCATCTTCGAGGCCGGCAACTTCGACGACGGGGATGCCATTGATGGAGCCAGTGTCGAAGGGCTGGCCGCCGGAGGTGGGGTAGAAAGCAGTGGAATCCAGAAAGACACGGCGCCCTTCCGCGGAAGCTACCTGGGCGTGGAAGGAGCGCAGGTAGCTGTCGTCGAAATAGAGGCGCCGGGCCATATTTACTGGACGGCGATCAGGACCTGCTGCGTGCCGCCGCCGTCTTCCTGGAGATAGAAGGGAACCAGATCGCCTTTGGGGCAATTCGCCGGGATTTGGAAGTTGATCTGATAGAGACCGACGAAGCCGGGAGCGAGTCCAACATAGCTGGGCGTGACGTCGATGCCGGAAACGAATACTCCGGTACCGATGACAATGCGCCAGTTGCCGGTGGCTCGCGCGAGAGGCGAAGAAGGCGCTGCCGCGCCGCTGACCACAGGGGGACTGGTGGCGCCGAGAGCAAGTGCGTAAACGACGAGGGTGTCACCAGGACGGGCGGGCTCACTATTGGGAATACCGTAGCGGGCCGGGATTGGGAATGAATTGTTGCGCGATGCATTTTGCGCGATGGCGTAGAATGCCTCGTTTCCGCTGTCAAGCAGTTGCAGGATTTTTGGCTTGCGGCCGGTGACGCGGACCGTAGTATTGGCGCTTGGCTGCCCGTTGCGTTCGACGCGGATGGTGACCTCACCGGGCGCGGTTTCGTAGGGCATCAGGAAGTTCACCTGGCCGTAGCTGACGTAATAGAGCGGCACGGGCTGGTTATTGACGAAGACCTGCGTTTCGCCGAGTTTGGTGGGCAGTGGGAGGCTGGAGTTGCCGATAGGATCGCCGAAGTGAAGCTGGTCTCCTTTAACGGCGATGATTCCACCCACGGCAACGAAGTCGCCGGCGTCGAAGGTGGCATTGTTCAACACGGAGTCGGGGAAGATGACGGGTGCGCCCGAGGCAAAAACTTCAATTTCGACGGGGATGACGACATTGCCGTTCACGCCATTGGAGGCGACGGTGACCGAACCATCGTAGACACCTTGCTGCATACCGGTGGGATCGGCCGTGATATCGACGATGTTGTAACCGGGCAGTTGCACCGCCGTGAGCCAGTTGCCGCCGCTCGTGGTAGCGGCGGTGATCGCACCAAGGGTGAGAGTTCCGCCGCTGGCGTTGTTTATCACCACGCGCTGCAGTTGCTTCGGGGTGGTCTGCGGAACGCGGAAACGAAGCGAATCGCTGGACGGCTTGGCAATCGGCTGCGAAGTGACGCGCAGGGTGACGCCCATGGTCTTGTTTTCCGCGGCCAATGCGGAGCCGCTAAATTGAACGCTGCCGTTGTAAGTGCCTTCGGCCATTCCGGGCAGATGCTCGACATTGATGTGATAGGGCACGGCGAAGTTAAAGCTGCCGCCTTGCACGGCGACGCTGAGCCACTTGCCGCCGGATTGCGTGGAGGATTGTGTGGTGGCTTTGCTCAACGTGACGATTTCGTGTGTATCGTTGCTGCCGTTGGGGGCGAGAAAGAAGTTGAGGGAATTGGGGACGCCTCCGCCCATTTGGACGATGACGAGGATCTGTTGCACGCCATCGAGAGCGCCAGGCGAGGAGACCTGGACCGTGGCCGTGTGGCGGCCCGCCGAGAGCGACGCGGTGTTGAGGGCGACGCGAATGGGAGTGCATTGGCCGGGGCGGCCCGTGCACTGGCGCGGAGACTGCACCGAGGCCGTGGCCCAACTGGCTACGGAAGTTGCGGTAAGGCTGAGCGCGCCGTCGCCTGTATTAAAGGCCTCTACTTCTTGTGCAGGACCAGAGGCGCTGGCGGCGATGGATACGGGGCCGATGGTGGAAGAGGACAATTGCAGTCTGGGAACGGCCATCAGCGCGCTCGAAGTTCCGAGCAGCAGGCACACACTGAGTAAAAGATTCGGTCTGGATTTCACGGCTACCTCTGTGTTAGTAGGAATCAGGCTACTGAAAGCAGGCGTCATCTACACCCACTGGAGGGCGCCCTTTTTGTACGCCCAAACGTAACCTACAACTAGAATGACCAGGAACACACCCACTTCGACTACACCGAACCAACCGAGTTGCCGGTAACGGACGGCCCAGGGGAACAAGAAGATGGTTTCCACGTCGAAGATGACAAACAAAATAGCGACTATGTAGAAGCGGACCGTGTAGCGGCCGCGCGAGGAACTGGCAGCTTTGATGCCGCACTCATACGCTTCCAGTTTTGCCGCGAATGGGGAGGAGGGTCTGACAAGCTTCGCCGCCAGGATAGTCGCCACGGGAAACAACAGGGCGACAACCATGAAGACGAAGATTGGAAGATATTCTTCCGGCATCGCAAACTCATGATAACACCGGGCTACCAGCGGTGGTGAACGGCGGCACGGATTCTTTCGTCGTAAATTCGCGCAACTTCACGAACAGATTCAGCGCTCAGGGCGGGCATTTCAGAAGCCGCGCAATTCTCTTTTACCTGCTGGGCGCGCTTGCCGCCGGGGATGGCGCAGGAGATGGCGTCGAAGGTGAGAATCCAGCGTAGGGCGAACTGGGTCAGTGACATGCCGGCGGGGACGAGCGAGCGGAGTTGCTCGACGGCTTCGAGGGCGGCATCAAAGTCGACGCCAGAGAAGGTTTCGCCGACGTCGAACTTTTCGCCGTTACGGTTGAAGCTGCGGTGGTCGCCTTCCTCAAACGAAGAGTCGCGGCGCAGCTTGCCGGTGAGCATGCCACTGGCAAGCGGGACACGGGCGAGGATACCGACTTTGCGTTTGATGGCCTGTTCAAAAAAAAGTGTGGCGGGACGGTGCCGGAAGCAATTGAAGATGATTTGCACGGTCTGAACGTTTGGGTACTCGATGGCTTTGAGCGCCTCTTCGACCTTTTGCACGCTGACGCCATAGTGGCGAATTTTGCCCGCGGCCATCAGGTCGTCGAGAACACCGAAGACTTCGGGCCGGTAGTAGACCTCGGTGGGCGGGCAGTGGAGTTGAACGAGGTCGAGGGCTTCGACTTCGAGGTTACGCAGGCTGTTTTCGATGAAGTCCGTGAGGTTTGCCTTGTTATAGCCGTCGGCGGTGTGAGGCGACAGTTTGCGTCCCGCTTTGGTGGCAACGACGATTTCGTCTTTGCGTTCGCGCTTAAGGCGGGCGACGAGGGTTTCGCTGCGGCCCATACCGTAAACGTCGGCGGTGTCTATGAAATTGACGCCGCTGTCGATGGCGGCATGAAGCGCTTCCATGGACGCGGCATCGTCCACCTCACCCCAGGAGCCGCCAATGGCCCAGGCGCCGAAGCTGATCTCGGAAACTTTCCAACCGGTTCGTCCCAACTCGCGATATCGCATAAACTCTCTACTGTACAAGGAGACGGGAGGTTCCATTCCAAAGGCCAGTATCCACATAGATCTGAGCGACCTGCGCGGCGAGCCTGTTCACGGGCCGGTGCACGTCGATCTGGTGCCGCAGAGCGGGGAGGCCGGAGCCGGCGGCGGTCATTTTGAGTTGAACATTCCGAGCATGGGCGGCGCGACGGAGCTGATTGCGACGGGAATTTCGTTCCGGGGCGGACCGGGGACTCTCTATCGGATTCGCGTGAGTACGGACGATTACCGGACGTATGCCTTTTTTCAAAACGTGCGAGAGGTCGCGGTGAAGCCGGCCCCGGTGCGGCTGTGGGTCGATCCGGGTGCGGTGACAGGCATCAACGCGCCTGTGTTCGGGAAGATCGATGGACGACTGCGGGCGGTGTTGGACAACGCGGCGATGGTTTCGAATTCACCGATCGATGCGGACTTAGTGGGATTGAGTGGAGCCGCGCTCTATGACGCGATGGGCCCATTGCGCAAAGCTTGCCTGCTGAATATTTTCCGCAAGGCAACGAATCTGGCCACAACGGATAATTCATTTCAGTTCGTAAAGGGGATTGTGTTGTCGCGCCAGGATCGCTGCTTCGTGAAGATCGACGGCACAGTGCTGAAGTTTCTAGCCGAAAGCGCGGCATTTGCCGAGGCGCCGGGCACGCTGCATACGCCACTGCCGGACTTCCACCTGCGGATTAGTTACAAGTCGAAGGACGCCCACGCCAATTTACAGGTCACGGTGATGGAGAACCCAACGACTGGCGAGTTTGCGGCGGATGTGGATATTGACGAGTCGGCGGGAATTCAGCATGGGTTGGAAGTGATGCGCAATGCGCTGTTCGACCAGCGGACGAGCCCGTACCTGATTCGGGAATTCATGCTGGCGAGCGAACCGGAGGAGCGGACCTTGGATCCTGGTTACGATTTTGAGTTCTAACACAGGAACCCGGTGATCCCTGCGGGCAACGTGAATCCTGGTCGACGAAAGTTACATCTAACTTCATGCTGAGGCTTCGGCGATAATGGGGTTAGGCATGCTTTCCAGCATTCGCGAGCAGTTCGACACGATCTTCCGCGAAGATCCGGCGGCAAAGAGCCGCCTGGAGATCGTGCTGTGCTACCCGGGCTTCCATGCGATTCTGTTGCATCGCTTCTCACATTGGCTGTACCGCGCCGGGCTTCCGTTGATTCCACGAGTCATTTCGCAGATTTCGCGTACGTTTACGGGTATCGAAATTCACCCCGGAGCGCAGATCGGGCGGCGATTTTTTATCGATCATGGCATGGGCGTGGTGATCGGCGAAACGACGGTTATCGGTGACGATTGCCTGTTGTACCAGGGCGTGACGCTCGGTGGAACTGGCAAAGACCGCGGCAAGCGGCATCCGACTTTGGGTAACCAAGTGGTGGTGGGGACGGGCGCGAAGGTGCTGGGCAATATTACGGTGGGCGACAACTCGAAGGTAGGGGCGGGTTCGGTTGTGATCCACGACGTACCATCGCATTCGACCGTAGTGGGAATTCCGGGGCGCGTGGTGCGAAGGAGCGGGTGCACGGAGTCCGACATGCTGGAACACGCCCAGTTGCCCGATCCGGAAGCGCAAGAGCGGGCGGAGTTGCGAAGCCGGATGGAACAACTGGAAGAGCAGATGCGTCTCCTGATGGAGGAGCGGATGCCCACCAGACGACCATGACCAGCCGACGAAGATTCCTGGCCTCCGGACTAGCGGTTCCGGCATTGAACCATGCCGCGCCGAAAGAGGCTCCCCAGGCGGAGCTCCTCAGTTGCGAGCGGATTTGGGATCGATCCCCTCACTGTGCGTTCACGGACCTGATTCGACATAACGGGCAGTGGCTGTGCTGTTTTCGCGAGGGCACGAAGCACGTGTCGCCCGATGGGCGCGTTCAAATTCTTCACTCCGACGATGGAGCCTTGTGGCGGTCGTGGGCCGTAATCGAGCATCCAGCGGCCGACCTGCGGGATCCAAAGCTGACTCATAACGCGGGTGGTGCGTTAATGTTGACCGCCGCGGGAGCGATGCATCCTCCCTCCGACGCACGCCACAAGACGTTCGCTTGGTTTTCTTCAGACGGGCGTGAATGGACCTCGGCGATACAGATCGGCGATCCCGATTTTTGGCTATGGCGCGTCCATTGGTTCCAGGGCAAGGCCTACGCGATGGGCTATGCGACCGCGGGTGAACCGATGTTGCGGGCCTATATATCGACCGACGGGCGGAACTTCGAGCGGCTCGGCGAGATGGTGACGAACGACGGGCGGCCTAACGAAACCGCGATGTTGTTCGATCGCATGGGAAATGCCTTGTGCATCGTACGGCGCGAGGAGGGGACAAAGACGGCTCATCTGGGGTATTCGCGGCCGCCGTATCGCGGTTGGGAGTGGAAGGACCTGGGCGTGCGTGTGGGAGGGCCGAATCTGCTGCGACTCCCCGATGGCAGGATCGTCTTCGCGGGCAGGCTGTATAACGGCACGCAGCGGACGGCCCTGGGATGGGTAAATCCGGACGAGCCGAGCCTTACGGAATTTCTCAATTTGCCGTCGAACGGCGATTCCAGTTATCCGGGCCTAGCCTATCACGACGACTTACTTTGGGTGAGTTACTACTCCTCGCACGAATCGTCGCGGACTAGTATTTATCTGGCCAAGGTGAAATTACCCCCCAACTCGCGATAAGCTGTTCGCAACACTATGTACCCGCGTTTTGCCGTAACATTGGCGCTTGCTTGTGCACTGCTTTTGGCCGCGTGCAGCACAAGTTCCCAGGAGAAAGCAGTAGTTCCGCGGAAAAACCCGCCCAAGATTCTTCAGTTCTATGCGAGCGAGGGCGTGGTGCGGCCGGGCAGTTCTGTGACGATCTGCTATGGCGTGGAGTACGCCGAATCCGTGCGCATCGAACCGTTTATCGAGGAGATCACGCCGTCTCATAACCGTTGCATCGAGGCCAAGCCGGACAAGACGACCTTATACACGATGACTGCGGAAGGGCCGGATGGCAAGGACGAAGCATCGTTCACGATAACGACCGACCCACGCGCAAAATCGAATATCGCGGCCACGGTGCCGACGACGTTGATTCAGTTCCTGATGGCCAGTTCGACAACGGTGACGAAGGGACGGCCTGTGACGATTTGTTACGGCGTGAAGGACGCGGTGTCCGTTTCCCTGTCGCCTAAGCTGCGCGACATAGAGCCGAGCGACCGCAATTGTTTCTCGGCATCGTTCGATACGACGACGACGCTGACGCTGACCGCCAAGAACTCAGGGGGCATCGTCGATACCGAGAAATTGACGATCACAGTCCAGTAGAGCGAATGCCATAGCGCAGGCTGTTGGCGGCGAGCTGTTGGAGTTCGGCGGTCGTGAAGCCAAACTGATTCGCGGCAAGCGTGTATTCGGAATTGAGATCCGTGCCGAACAGTGCCGGGTCGTCTGTGTTCAAGACGATCGGGACGCCCGCGTCGAAGAGACGGCGAACGGGGTGGCTGGCGAGCGAACTGACTGAGCCGGTGGCGACGTTGCTGGAGATGCAGACTTCGAGGGCGACGTCTCGCTGCACGAGATCGGTTAGGAGGGCGGGGTCGGTGACGGCATGAATCCCGTGGCCGATGCGGCGGGCGCCTAATTCCAGACACGATCGAACGCTTGCGGCGCCTGTGGTTTCGCCTGCATGTGGGACCAGCGCGAGTCCGTGTTCGCGGACGAACCGGAAGGTGGCGGCGAACATTTCCGGCGGTGCGAGGCGCTCATCGCCGCCGATGCCAAAGGCGACAACGCGGTCACCGGCGCGTTCGACCGCGAGGCGGGCGACCTCGTCGACATGTTCGACACCGAAGTGGCGGACGGCGTCCAGGACGAGCCAAGCATCGAGAGGCGCCCGGGCGCATTCGCGGGCGACAGCATCATAGACAGCGGCAAAGTCGAGCTTCTTCCAGAGAACAACGCCGACGGCCAGGGTGATCTCAACGTAGCGGACATTCTGCGCCGCGAGCTTCTCAAAGTAGCGGCGGGCGGCAAGTGCGTAGTGGTCGGCCGAGACGAGTTGGCCGACAGCCCATTTGAACGCGGCGATAAACTGATCGAAGTCCTCGAGGCGGTACCGTCGATCCACCTCAGCGGCGGTAATGCCTTGATCGAACTCGGAAAGTACGGCGGCATCGAGGGTACCTTCCAGGTGAACGTGAAGCTCAGCCTTGGGTAAATCCTGAATAAGCGAGGCATCGCTCGATGAAGCCATTGATACGATATTAACTGCCATGCACCCAGCAGAGATCGAAGCCCTTGTCGGCGGCCGTCACGGAGATGCGTTCCGAGTGCTGGGTCCGCATGCCTTGCCCCGGGACGGCGGCGGCGAAACATGGGTGGTGAGGGCCTTCCTGCCGCAGGCAGCCTCGGTGCAGTTGATCGGTTGCGGCGGCGCGGAGCCGATGAAGCGCATCCACGCGGCTGGTCTCTATGAAGGCGAGTGCGAAAAAGATCCAGGCGCGTACCGGTTGCGGGTGACTCACTTCGACGGTTCGGTGCTGGAGCACGTCGATCCGTATCGATTCCCGCTGTTGCTTTCCGAATTCGATCTGCACCTGTACGGGGAGGGCACGAACTACGAGTGCCACAACATGCTGGGCGCGCATCCTTTGGATGTTGAGGGCGTGAGCGGC
>JBDTVQ010000122.1:0-16074 GCA_040007195.1 Acidobacteriota bacterium
CAATTTCCGGCCCAACCGCCGGCCAACCGCTGGTGAGCGGCGACGGCTCCATCACTGGCCACGCAATCTACACTCCCTGCGCGGGGAGTTGCATGATCTACTACCCCCGCACAAACTTCTACCTGCAGGGCGCGGGCTTCCCAAGCATCACTTCCTCCACTCTCCAGATCTCGCGCAATGGCAGGTTCCTGTTAGCCTCCGTCTTCGTGCCGGCTACGTTGCGCTTCGAACAGCCGCTCATTATCGAACTGCCGTCGCAGGCACAACGGCCTCTTCCCCAACTGGGGCGTGCGGCCTCTTCACGCCAGGCGATCGCTAATGATGGCAGCGCCGTCTTCCTCTACGATCCGCCGTCCGCACCCCTCGAGTTCGCGCCGATCGATGCGCCGTCGCGTAATATCCCTCGTACGGAAGGCGCCGTATCGGCGATCATCAGCCCAAATGGCGGCTTGATCGCCTATGAGCGCGAGACGGTGGCCGGGCGCGAACTGGTTCTCACCGATCCGGAGGGCTCCACGCATCGAGTGCTGGCGTCCGCACCGTCCCCGTTTGCGTTCAACCCTTCTTTCGCCAACGACGGAACCCTTCTTTATCTGGACGCCCAAGGCCAGCCGGTGGTACTTGCTCCCGGTTCGGAGCCGAGGCAACTGATCGCCCTCGACGGCGGCGCTCGCAACGCCATCATCAGCGGCAACGGGCAGCTTGTCTGGCTCGCCACAAGCGTGGGCCAGTTGCTTCGTGTCCGTACGATCGACGGTGTGGCCGACGAAGTGATTCCGGCTTCGCCGCTGCTGTCGTCCCGGTACTTTTATACATATCCCGGTTCGGTGATACGGCTGCAGGGCCTGGGGCTTTCACGCGACACGCAAGTGACGCTGGCCGAAACACCCCTGGTTCTTGCCGAAATCAACAGCCGCGAGTCGGTCTACCAGATCCCTTGGGAGTACGCGCCCTCCACTCCGCCACTGGCTTTGACAGTGCGCGGCACGAACAGCCCTTTTGGGCAGGAGATTGAATTCACACTCGCCGAGCGGCCCACCATCCGCTTCGAGCGCGCCGGGCAACAGGGCATTCTGCAAGCCGCGCATGACGACTTTCGCGGCGTGGTTACGCAGGACGATCCCGCCCGTCCCGGCGAGACCATTCACGTCTTCGCCAGCAACATGGGTCCCGTCGATCAGCCGGTCGCCACTGGCCAGATCTCGCCCTCATCGCCGCCCGCTCGCGTGACAACGCCTTTTGCCTGCTACTTTCACCCCGCGATTGCGCGTAATGAAGTAGGGCCGGCTGTCGGCTTGGACGTTCCGTTCGCCGGACTGTCCGGCGGCTCCATCGGCGTGTATCAGATCGATGTCACCATTCCGTCTTCCTGGAACGCTCCCGATTCGCTTCTCAGTTGCCGAATGGGCAACCAAGGCGATTCCGCGAACGTTGCTGTTTCCGTGAGGTAACCCATGCGACGAATCGCATTTCTTCTCGCTTTTCTCTTTACCGCCGCGTCCACGCTTCCGGCGCAATTTGGCGATTTTGCCGTCACCGACGACGGGCGGTTGTACTTTGACACGCAACTCACCACGGCCGGCACAGCCGACATCTCCTCCAAGGTCTATCGCATCACGAGCGAAGGATTGTCGCTGGTTGCTGCCGGCGGCGGAGGGAACAATCCCTTCGGCCAGAGCACGAGCTTTCCGCTCACCAGCGGCGACGGCTCCATTACCGGCTACTCACTGAACTATCCCTGCAGCAGTGGGAGCTGTGGCCTGAGCGGCCTGCCGCATTCGTTTTTCCAGCTGCAAGGAGTGGAATTGAGCGTTCCGGCCTTCAACTACAATCTGCAAATCTCCCGCAACGGCCGCTTCCTCTTCGGCGCGAGCGCCTTTGACGGAACACGCCTTGTTGAGCTGCCCTCGCAACGCGACCGCCGCATGCCGGAATCATTGATCATGTCCGGCTCGCAGAGCGTGGCCAATTCGGGCTCCGTGTTGATGCGGGACGGGCGGACGCAAACCTCGGTGCTCTTGCTCGTGCCTTTGGATGGCGAGCCCGCCGCCGTACCGGGAACCGGCAATGCCACGATGGGCATTTTGAGCCCCGATGGAAGCCGCGTCGCGTATGAGCGCCAGAACGGCGCGCAGTTCGAGCTCGTGCTCACCGATCCACACGGCTCGGCGCACCGCGTGCTTGCCAGCACGCCTGTTCGATCCACCTACAGGCCTTCGTTCGCCAACGACGGCACGCTGGTATACCTGCAGCCCGGCTTCGAAGGACGCGGAGTTCCTATGCTGCTTGCGTCAGGCGGGGAGCCACGTGCTCTTCTCACCGTGGAGAGCGGCGTCACGCAGGCGATCATCAGCGGCAACGCGCAACTCGTCTGGCTTGCGTCGGCGACGGGCCAACTGCTGCGTGTACGCACGGCCGACGATGTGGCCGACGAGATTATCGCGGAGTCTCCGAGCGTCTATTCGAGCAGCTTCTTCGCCGTGCCTGGTTCGGTGGTCAGGTTGCCCGGGATGGGCTTCACGCCGCGCACGCAGTTTCTGTTAGGAGATAGGGCGCTTCCGGTCTCTGAGGTTAAACCGAACGAGGTGGCCGTGCAGATTCCCTGGGAGTACGATCTGCAGTCCGGGGCGCGCGAACTGACCGTTCGCGGACCCGCCAGTCCTTTTCTGCAGCGCGTCGGCTTCGCACCCGGCAGCCTGCCGACGATTAGCTTCGAGCGGTCCAATACCAACGGACTCGCACAGGTGGCGCACCAGGATTTTCGGGGCGTCGTGACGGCGGACGATCCGGCGCGCCAGGGCGAAACTCTTCACGTCTTCGCCCGCAACATGGGACCCGTGGATCTGCCGGTTACCACCGGGCAGCGCTCGCCCTCGTCGCCTCCGGCGCGGGTAATTACGCCGCTGGCCTGTTACCTGATCGAACTCGACGCGAAGGATCTGCCCGTCCGCTCGCAGGGCATCGTGGTTCCATTTGCGGGCTTGTCGGGCGGGTCGATCGGCATCTATCAGATCGACGTGACAATTCCTTCCGGCTGGTACGCGGCGAAGACGACGCTCCAATGCCGCATGGCTTCGGAGCCAAACCGCTTCCAGGGCGACGCGACGAAACTCGACGTAGCGCCGCTGGAAAGCACGGCGACGGCTATTTCACCGACACCGTAACGCCGGACTGGCTCATTTGCCCGTTGATGGTGACCACCAGCGGCAGCGCCTTGCCTGCCGTCATCTCGTTCGGCAGTTGCGCGTTGATCTGCATCAACCCGTTCACCAGGCCGACGACACCGCCCGAGTAGAGCACGGTCGCCGTTGCCGTTCCCACCGTGACCGACACGGAGGGGTTAGGCGTGGAAGCGGGCGCGGTAACGAGCATTCCGTCCGTGCCCGTGCCGCCTTCGCCTGTGGCATAGAACACGATGATGCCGCCCTTGGCGATGCCCGAGGCTTCCGTGTTCAGCGTGTAAGCGCCGGTCGAGGCGTCGTAGTTGAATGCCGCTGCTGCGCCTGCTCCGGTTCCGCCCGCCGTATAGATGCCCGGCGCCGAGACGGCAACCGGCACCGAGACGGCGGTGGAAGTGACGCTGTTATAGTCGACCTGAATGTCGACGGAAACCTTTCCTGCCACGTCGTAGGGGACCATCACAGCAACCTGATTGGCCGAGGTGTAGATGACCGGCGCGGGGGTGGAATCGAAGTTCACCGTAGTGCCGGCAAGGGTGGAGGCGATGGGACTGCCCGCGCCCGGTGGGTCGAAGGTGGCAAGAGTGGCTGGGCCCAATCCCCGGCCGAACAACACCACCATCTCTCCAGGCGAGATCGAGGTTCCGAGAAAACTCGCCGCGTTCACCACCGCACTGACATTGGGCCCCGGCGCGTTCACCGTGAATACAACGGCCGGCGTTGAATCGCCGCCGCCAGTGCCCGGGTTGTTGGCGACGATGTCCAGCGGTCCTGCTGTCGCCAGCAGGGTCGCCGGTATGATCGCCGTCATCGCGTCGGGGCCGAGTAGCGCCGAACTCAACGTCGTCGTACCCGCCTTGATGGTCGTGCCGCTAAAGAAGTTCGAACCGGTAACGGTCACCGTAGTGGCCGCCGCACCCTGCACAGCTTCGGCGGGCCAGACCGTGGATAGCGTGGGCAAACCGGCGCTGACAGTGAGCGTTACGTTCACCGTGGTCGTCTTGTTACTTGCCTGCGAGGCCGTGATCGTGACCGTTCCTTTGTACGTTCCCGCGGCCAGGTTCACGGGCGACACGGTAACGGATAGATCGGTGGGAAAAGCCGGGAATACGATGCCGCTCTTCGGCGAGACTGAAAGCCATGTGCCGCCGGCCGAGGTGGCTGTGTAGGGCAGCAGCGCGCCATTGGTCGAGAGCGTGATTTTCGACGGATCGGGTACAACGCCGCCGCGGATGTAGGTGAGGCTGACCGGATTGGGCGCCACGGCCAGAGCCGGCGCGGCTGCCTTAATAGAGAGCGTGACGGTTGTCTGCGCGGTCTGCAGCGTCGACCCGCCGACGCTCGATACCGTGATCGTTCCCGTGAACGTTCCGACGGTAAGCGACGTGGGATTCACCGACACTTTCACCGAGGTGGGGGCCGTGCCGGTGATCGGCGTCGCCACCAGCCAGGGTCCGCCCGAAACGACAATTTGATAGTTCAACGGTGACGCCGTCGAGCCGCCGCTGATTGCCAGCGTTTGCGTGACGGGCAGTTTGTCGGCTCCTTGTGTAAATGTGAAGGTGAGGGCCGCCGGGCTCGCTTTCAGCGGAGGCGCCGTGGTCTGAGCATTGCTCAATGCCGCCGCCAAAAGTCCCGCCCATATCGCCCATAAGAAGGCTCTCGTCGTTTGTGTACCGCAAATCAAGGCCAGATACTCCCTGACCTTCACATCGGTTACGAACGGGGTGGTGTGAGTCTATTCTCCTGGAGGAGCTGGAATGCCGCCCAGCTGTCGGGCGTCACCTGGAGGCCTCTTGCTGTCGCGAGTTCGATCTCGGCGGCGGTCCACTCCTCGACGCCCGCCACTTCCGCTTCCTGCAGCCGCAACTCACCGTCGTGGACGCAGACGTAGGCGCAGCCCCAAACCTGCACGGAGGGGTCCTCAAACCAGAACTCGAGGCCACCCCTTAGGGCCACGTCGCGCACACCTAGTTCTTCTTCGAGTTCCCTTCGAGCACTCTCCTCGTAGCTCTCCCCGTCTACCACCACCCCCCCTGCGGCCAGGTCGTGCCACCCCGGCCACACATCCTTATGCATGGTCCGCCGCTCGACGACTAACCGCCCGTCCGTGCGGAAAACAAAGACAAAACTGGCCCGGTGAGGTAGCCTGCGGGCCCTCATTTCCGCTCGTTCAGCCACGCCGACGACCCGGTTTTCGCGGTCGACAATCGTCACGATTTCGCTCATACACTCCCATTTTCCAGTACCACCGCCCCGCGTGGGGGGGTATTCGAAGCCTTAGACACAGTACCCTCCATGCCCGAGGTCCGTAGGCGAAAGCCGCAGGGAGGAATGAGAGGTTTGGCCGAGTGCAACAACACCCCGCTGCCTCCGATAGTTGTGGAGGAGAAGGATTCCGCAGCATGAACAGTGCCCGCCCATTTCAAGAATCCACCTGGTCCGGCTACGAGACCGGCAGTGGCGCAGGCCCTAACCCAGGGCCATGGCCGCCGCGCGAGTCGCAGTCTTACTACCAGGCTCCCGTCGAGGAGTCCGTTTCGGGCGAAGAGTATTATGACGACGACTATGACGACGAACCGCCGGCGCAGGAACTGTTCGAAGAGATCGCCGTGCTGACCGACAGTATCGAGCAGGCAATCGATCTCGAAGAACTGAAGCCGGTGTACCAACGCCTGGTCGATTTTGGGAAGCAGTATAAGCGCAACATCCACCTGGAGCCGTTAATCACGCAGGCGCAGCAGCGCATGGTGGCGCGCGGTACTTTGCTCAAGCAGGCCGCTGAGGCCGGCCCGCGCATCGACACGGCCACGGGTCTTGCCGTGGTGACCGATCCCTACGCCGGTGGTCCGCAAGCCGACCAGATGCTCGCGCTGGTGCACACGCCCGGTTCGCTCAGCTCGGAACGCGCCGGCGAAATTCCCGCCGAAATCCAGTTCTTCCGCCCCGAAGACAACGCGCCGAAGGCCCGGCCGCATCAGCA
The DNA here is from genome assembly GCA_040007195.1 of Acidobacteriota bacterium. Taxonomy (GTDB): domain Bacteria; phylum Acidobacteriota; class Terriglobia; order Bryobacterales; family Bryobacteraceae; genus JAFLBB01. Next base: position 6,163 of record JBDTVQ010000122.1, read on the forward strand.
TCGCAAGGCTCAGAAACCGGAAATCAAGATCACGCCGATTGCGCGCGAGGGACAAGTTCAGAAGAAGCCCACCTCAAAATTGCTCGTGCGCACGCTGCTCGGCATCGGGATGGGCGTGACGATGGTATTCGGTACGTTCGTGATCATGCGCAACCAGCAGCATCCACCGGTCCCGCCCGGACCTGCTGTGAGCGCCGCCAGCCCCGCACCGGCCAAGCCGGCCTCGCTGCTCCTAACCGCCGATGTGCCCGCAGGTGAGGTCACCATCGACGGCAAACCGGCTGGGGGATTGTCTGAAGGCGAGTGGGCGCTGCCCGAACTCTCGCCCGGCGACCACATCCTGCAACTTCGCGCAGGCGGCTGCGACGCGCGGTTTGAATTCAGCATAGCTGCCGGGGGCCCGCCGACATGGCAGCAACCGGCCCAGGCGAACAACTGTACAGTGCTTGCTGTCGCCGCGGCGGGCAAGCGCGGTTCCATCCTTTCGAACGAACCAGGACTGGCGCTTCAGCTCGACGAACAACGCATCGGCAATACGGGAACCAAGCCGGTCGTGCTGGGTGCGCTCTTCCCGGGCGAACACATGGTCGCCCTGGGTGCGCCCCGCGTGGAGAAAAAGCTACATGTCTTCACCCGTGAAACCGCGACGCTTTCGTTCTTCGTCCAGGTGAGCGGAGCAACCGGAACGCTGGTGGTGTCCGTGCCCGAAGACGGAGTGGAGCTGATGCTCAACAAGCACAGCACCGGCAAGACGAGCCGCGGTGGACGCTTGCGCCTGCCCATGCTCAAGCCGGGCGACTACATCGTCGGCGCCATGAAACACGGCTTCCGCGTCCCGGCCGAACAGCTGGTAACGGTTCGGCGCGGGCAGGAAGCCCACGTTGAGTTCGCACTTACGCCATTGCGCTAAGCCGGTGTTACAATGAAGGTTCGTAGGCCAATTGAGGCCCCAGGAGGTGGGACTTCCCGCAGCCATGGCTCTCTGTTAGTCATCCGCTTGTGCGGGCGCCCTTCTTGCGCCGTTTGGCCGGAAGCGTGCTTAGTACCGTCCTGCCCGCTTCCTGCAAGCTCTGCCTTAACCCACTCGACAATTTCTCGACGATCCCGGTGTGCCAGAAGTGTCTGCACTCGGTGGTGCCGCTGGAATCGGTCTTTGCCTGCGCAGGCTGCCGAACTCCTTTCCTTAACCCGAGCCCGCTCGACGAAAACGGGATGTGCCTGTTGTGCAGCTCGGGCATTAACCGTTTTGAAGCGGCGTATTCGTACGGCGTCTACGAAGGCGAACTGCGCGAACTGATTCACCTGTTTAAGTTTCAACGCATCGAGTCGCTGGCCAAGCCGCTTGGGCGGCTGTTGTTGCGATCGCTGCCGCCGAGCGAGGCATTTGATGCCATCGTGCCCGTGCCCCTCCACTGGCGGCGGCGCTTTTCCCGCGGCTTCAACCAGGCTCAGTTGCTGGCTCGCGTGCTGGGGCAGTCGCTGCACATCCCCGTACGCATGGCGCTGCGGCGCGCGCGGTCCACGGACACGCAGTCATCGCTGACCGGTATCGCCCGCAGGCGTAACGTGCGCGGCGCATTCCAGATTCGCTCTTCTCCCCACATCGCTGGCGCCAGCCTGTTACTGGTTGACGATGTGTTCACCACCGGCGCCACGGCCAACGCCTGCGCCATGGAACTGAAAGCCGCCGGCGCGCGGCGCGTGACCGTACTGACCATCGCCCGTGCCGACCGCCGCCAGTGGATGCAGTCTCTTTTGGAGCCCGCGGAGTCTCCTCACAAACAGTTCGCCAAAGGAGCCCAATGAGAATGGCAAGCCTCGACCGACTCCAGCAGCCGGTGCTGGTCCTCAACGCCAGCTACGAGCCGATCCACGTTTGCGCCGCGCGGCGCGCCCTGGTGCTGGTGCTAAAAGGGGTTGCGAGCGCAGAGGAGCTCTCGCACATTCCGCTGCGTTCGGCCCGCGCCGATACGCTGCTGCCAAGCGTGATCCGATTGCTCGAATACCGCCGCATTCCGCACCAGGCACGCGCGCTGTCGCGCAAGAACATCCTTATGCGCGACCGCTACACGTGCCAGTATTGCCTGCGCGGCGGCTCATCGGCACAACTCACACTCGACCACGTCATCCCCCGCTCCCGCGGCGGCGATTCGACGTGGGAGAACCTCGTGGCTTGTTGCCATCAGTGCAATAACCGCAAGGGGAATCGCACGCCGGAGGAGGCGGGGATGAAGTTGGTGCGCTCGCCGCGCCCGTTCAGTTTGCATACGAGCCGGCATTTGATGCGCCTGCTTGCGCGGAGTGAGGACCGCTGGCAGAAGTATTTGTTCTACTGAGAAAAGGGACAGCCCTATAAGCCGAGTAGAGAAAATCGAAGCCGAAGTTCAGCAGATGACAAGGGCTGAACTCGAACAATTCCGCGCCTGGTTCGCCGAGTTCGACCCGAGGCTTGGGATCGTAAGTTTGACGGCGACGTCCGCGCCGGAAAGCTCGACGCACTGGCTTCAATAGCGGTGAGCGAACACGCTGCAGGCCGTTCGACCAAACGTTGACTTACCTCGCCTCGCCGGATTTCTGGTCTTTACTCCACGCCTTGCCCGAATCAGTGCACATCCGTCGTTGCATCTGAAACGAACAGGAAAGTATTGGTCCGCCCGCGTCGGCCTGCACCATCGAGTGCTCGGCGTGGAAATTCAGAATGGCGTGCTCTGGTTCCGGGTAGGTACCCACTCCGAATACGACAAGATGGTCCGGTAGCAGCGGGAAAGTGGCCCATTCGATGATTGTTGGAAACCCCAATCTCTTCGCAATCGAATCGAAGGTCACGACCGCCTACGAGCGCCTGAGCCTCCGCGCGCTTGGATCATTCGTGATCTATGTTGGCGGATATAGGTATGGCATTCAGGAGCCGGACGCCACGATGCTGGCCTGCTCGTTCGATGGTGTGGCTGAGCGGATATTCAATCGTGGGGCCCACGCTGCACCTTTCGCGGCGGAACCGGACGCTGGTAGTATCGCAGACGCAGTGCGTCACGCTTTATACGCTGACTGTCCGAAATCCCAAGTGTTTTTCGGCCTTTCACAAGTGCAGTTCGCCGGGGTCGTTTACTCACGGAATTTCTTGTGGGCTCCCGACGGCGATGAAGCATTCGATGACGGCAGTTACGTGCTGCAGTTCGATTCTGAAGATCGCGTACGTCTCATCGCATTCCAGAGCACGACTGGATACGGCCACGATCCCGCTACACTACGCGACGTGTGGTTAGCCGCCGATGATTTTATGCGACCCTGCGTGAGTGGTACGAGGCTGTCGAGCGCGAATGGCTGCTTACGCCCAAATCACCGGTCGCGGAACTTCTTAAGTTGCCGATGAATGGGCCACTCGCTGAACGCGAACCAGAACATGAGGATCACGTTGACACCGGGCACTAACATCCCCAATCCAAGCACTCCCGAGTAGCCTGCTTTCCTGAAGATCAAGTAATAGGGTAGACAGTAGATCAAGGAGAAGGCCGACAGCAGGCTCAGCGCGAGGGCCACTTGTGAAATTCCGCTCGTCTGCATGGGGCTCAGGATACCATCGGCACTTGGCGAGTTCCACTATCGATCGCGTGCGTGTCGCTCGCTTGCGAACACCTGCCTTTGTCTGAAGGCCCGCGTTTCATCTGAACGTGAGAACTCGCGAACATGCGCGTCGTTCTATTTCATGATGATTGCGCCCTGATGGCTTCACAGAGGCGGTCCTTCTTTCCCAAGGGTTCCGGGATAACCCAAGTTATGATGGATATGGATCCATATATGGAACTTGTCAAGAAGACCACGATCCTGTTTCCGCCGGATCTTTACGAACAGTTGTCCCGCCTGGCACGCCAGCGTGACACTAGTATTGGCGAACTCGTTCGCAGCGCCTGCCGCGATCAGTACGGACTCGCGACGAAAGAGGCGCGTCTCGATCTGGTCAGGCAGATGGCGGAGATGAATTTGCCGGTAGGCACGCCGCAGGAGATGAAACGGCAATCGGTCCCGGAAGTCGAGCCGCTTCCTTGATCCTGATCGATGCCAACGTGCTGATGTATGCCGTCGGCGCGGAACATCCCAACAAGAAACGCGCTGTGCGTTTGCTTCAGCGGGTTGCCAGCGGCGCGATCGAGGCTACAATCGACGCCGAGATCCTGCAGGAGATTCTCCACCGCTACCGTGCCCTGAACCGCTGGGAGGATGGGAAACACGCATACGATCTGGCGCGAGGAATCTTTCCCGAAGTCCTACCTGTGACTGGAGAAGTGATGGACCGTGCCAAGGAAATTGCCGATCAGGATGAACGAATTTCCGCGCGTGATGCGGTGCACGCTGCCGTTCTCCTCGTGGCAGGACTCGAAGGGATTTGCACCTTCGATCACGACTTCGACAGGATCAAAGGGTGCCGGCGAATTGCGCCGTAGTTCGCGGTTTTACTTCCCACTCGCCTTCGGCCAAACCACTCCCTGTTCTTTCTTCGCCACAGGCGCAAGTCCGCGATAGGTGAACTTCTGCAGACGCTGGCCCCGATACGTTTCGGTGGTGTACAGGTTGCCCTTGGAGTCGCTGGCGATGCTGTGAACGGCGTAGAACTGGCCCGGCTGGCGCCCGCCGTCTCCGAAGGCAGTAAGCTCTTCGAGCGTGTCGCGCTTAAGCACGTGTACCTTCATGTTGGAACCGTCGGCCACGTAGATGTACTGCTGGCCCTTGTCGCGCGAGAGCGCGATATCGAACACGGCGCCGTCGCCCATGGTGTGGCGCGCGACCCACTGTTCCTTCACGAACGTTCCATCGGTTTTGAACACCTGGATACGGTCGTTGGTGCGGTCGCACACATAAAGCAGGCCGTCGTCGGCGAGCGCTACGCAATGCACAGGTGTGCGGAACTGTTTCGGCGCGGGTTCGCCAGGAGTGTAGGCGGGCAGTTGGGTGTCGTCAGGCTTATTGCCATACGCGCCCCAGTGGCGCTTGTACTTGCCGGTGTCGGCGTCATAGACAATGACGCGGCGGTTACCATAGCCATCGGCGACGTACAGTTCGTTCGTCTTCGGATCGACCAGCGTCTTCGCCGGTAGCCGCAGGTTCTCGGTATTGTTGCTGCCGGTGTGCGCGTTGGCCTTGCCGATCTGCATCAGGAATTTGCCCGCGGGCGTGAACTTCAACACCATACTGTCGTGCACGGCGCCCGCGTCGGCCATCTTGCTCTCATCGTGCGCGAGGGGCGCGGGCTGCTTGCCGCGGCCATTACCGCCAATCCAGACGTTGCCCTTGTAGTCGATGTCGATGCCGTGGTTCGACGTCGGCCATTCGTACGTTCCGGGCGGGCCGTTCTCACCGCCCCAATGGCCCACCAAGTCGCCCGCGGCATTGAACTTCAACACCGGCGGCGCGGCGGCACAGCACTCAGCCGCCTTCGGCTTCCACGTGGCGTACTGCTCTTTTTCTTCGAGCGAACCGGGACGATGCACGACCCACACGTTGTCCTGCGCGTCGATGCCGACGCCGATCACCGAGCCCATCAGCCAGTGGTTGGGCAGCGGCTTCGGCCACATCGGATCGACCTCAAATCGCGGTGCTTGCACCGTGGCCGCTTCCACCACGGAACGCCGTTCCGCGATGTAGGCGCCCGCGGCTAACGATGCCGCCACGGCCACGTACGCGGCCGATTTTGAATGAGTGATGCGCATTCCTGTATCCTCCCAGTCGAGCGTTCGATATCATACACGATCCATGCTGTTGCGCACCGCATTCCTGACCTTTTTTGCGCTTGCCGCGATGGCGCACGATATTCCGGTCGACGTCACGGCGCACCTGCTATTCGCGCCCGAGGGACGGCAGGCGCGTGTGATCGTGCGGGTGCCGCTGTCTTCGATGCGCGATATCGACTTTCTCGCCGCCGATCTCCAGCCACAACTACAACTGGCCGCGACTCAATGGATCGCCCAGCCGATTGAACTCTATGAAGAGGGCACCCGCCTCTCGCCACGCATAGCGGCAATGCGGATGTCACTGCCGTCGGACCGCTCGTTTGAGTCCTTCGCCTCCGCTCTTGCGCACGTGCAAGAGGCCGCGCCCGCGCCGCAGGCCCAACCTGAGCAACTGATGTTCGATGTGCTGCTCGAGTATCCGATCCGCTCCGAGCGCTCGGCGTTTTCCATACGTCCTGGCCTGCAGCATCTGGCGGCCTCGACGACGACGGTTCTGCGCTTCATCACGCCCAGCGGCGACGTCCGCGCGTTCCAGTTTCACAACGACCCTGGCCTCGTGCCGCTTGATCCGAGTTGGCATCAGGCGGCATGGCGATTCCTGACGCTGGGCTTCGAACACATTCTCGATGGCACCGACCATCTGCTATTCCTCGCCTGCCTTGTAATTCCGTTCCGCCGCCTGCGCGAGCTGGCGCTCATTGTCACGGCGTTCACAATCGCACATTCGGTGACTCTGATCGCCTCGGCCTACGGCCTCGCTCCCGATGCCTTGTGGTTCCCGCCGCTGGTCGAGACGCTGATTGCCGCCAGCATCGTATTCATGGCGATTGAGAACATCGCGGGCGCTCTCTCCACGCAGCGGCGCTGGCTGATGGCATTCGGCTTCGGCCTGATCCACGGTTTCGGATTCTCATTCGCGCTGCGCGAATCGCTCCAGTTCGCGGGAAGTCATCTGACTGCCTCGCTGCTTGCCTTCAATGTCGGCGTGGAGCTCGGACAGCTTTTGGTGGTGGCGATTCTTGTCCCCTTCACGGCGCTGGTCTTCCGCTATGTGATCGCGGAGCGCACCGGAACGATCATCGCTTCGGCCTTCATCGCGCACACGGCATGGCACTGGATGACGGAGCGGTTCGACACTCTTCGACAGTTCAAGCTCACCTGGCCGCAACTCGACGCGCCGACGCTTGCCGCGTCGTTTCGTTGGCTGCTGATTCTATGGCTCGCCGGCGGCCTGGTGTATCTCCTCTCGCGCCTTGTGCAACGGCGCACTTCAGCGCAGGGCACCGGCCGATGATCGATGCCATGCTAATCGGCCTCATCTCAGACACGCATGGCCTCTTGCGTTCCGAAGCGATCGCGGCGCTGCGCGATTGCGATCTGATTCTTCACGCGGGAGATATCGGTGCGCCCGAGATCATCGATCAATTGCGCGCCATCGCACCGGTGCATGCGATTCGAGGGAACGTAGACACAGGCTCATGGGCGGCCGCCTTCCCCGAAACCATGTTGGTTGAGACGGCCGCTGCGCTCATCTACATGCTGCACGACGTCAATCAACTTGCCCTCGACCCGGCCGCGGCGGGCGCTCAGATAGTCCTCAGTGGGCACTCGCACAAACCCTCGCGGACCGAACGCAATGGAGTGCTCTACCTCAACCCCGGCAGTGCCGGCCCGCGCCGCTTCAATCTGCCTGTAACCGTGGCAAGGCTTGAGTTGAGCGCGGAACCGTGGACTTTCGAACTCATCGACCTCACTCAGGTGAGGGAACAAAATTGAAAGCGATCGAAGTCCCGCGACACCTGGCGTTTACCCCACCACGGCTCCATCTTCCCGCGTCTTCACCGCCCGCATTCCTGCCGCGATCACTTGTTGCGCGCGCAGGCCGTCGCTGTGGGTCATGGGGAAGTCGATGCCTTTGCGGCAGCAATCGATGAACGACGCTGCCTCGGCCTTGTAGGCGGGGCCGAAGCGGTCGACAAATTCAGGCGCTCCGGGACCGCCGTCGCCGCCGGGAAATAATTTGCGTGCGATGGGCGCAGCCGTGCCGCGCCTGCCGAACGCCTCCACCAGAATTTCTTGTGGGCGCTGGTCGAAGCGGCCGATTTGGATCTGGCCCTGGTCGCCATAAATGGCCGACTCGACGCGATAGCCGGAGACGTGGTTGCGCGTCACCTGCACCTGTCCCAGCAGCTCTTCGCCGAACCACATGTAGAGCATGGCGTCGTCGAAATCTTCTTTGCACGACGCTACGTGCTTGTTATAGAGAACCGACCCAACGGCCATGGCGCGGTCGGGCATGCGGCCGGCGAACCAGAGAATCTCGTCGACGTTGTGGACGGACATGTCGGGAAGAATGCCATCGCTCTGATAGCCGTCCGGCGGCGGGCCTGAATCTTCGAGCGCCGAATAGATTTTGAACATCCGCCCGATGGCGCCCTGCTGAACGAGTTCCTTTGCATAGGCGAGCGCCGGGTCGAAGCGCCGCTGAAAGGCGAGCATGAGCGAGCGCGGATGGTCGCGATCGAGTTCGGCGCAACAGGCGATGTCGCCTTCGAGAGTTCCGGTCAGCGGCTTTTCGAGCAACACGCGATGCCCGGCCCTCACGAGCGCCATGGCCTGCGCGCGGTGATGTTCCGTGGGCGACACCACCATGGTCGCGCCGCAGACGCCGGCCTCGAGGTACTCGGCAAGCGACGTGAATAGCGGTCCGGTGAACTGTACGCTATCCGCGAACGCCTTCAGGCGCGCGGCATCCTGATCGACGATGGCGCGCAGGCGGCAGACGCCGTCTTCACGATCCAACTCCAGCAAGTGCCGCGCGTGCACTCCGCCCATGCGGCCTACGCCGACAATGCCCATGTCCAATGGCTGACTCATATCGTGATGCTTCCCACGGGCACCGTCGATTCGCGAACCACCAATTCGCCCGGCACCGTGATCTGCGCCTCCCCTTCTTCGGCATTGCATGATTGCGGCCGTCATGCCGTTATAACAGAAGGCCGTGCTTGCGTGGGCTGGATGGCGGAGGAGGGCCGGGAGCTATCGTCACCGAAGACGATTGTTGGGACGAGGGCAGGGAAGTATCTAGGAAGTTCGCGCGGATCCAAGGAGAGTGAGGAGAATAGTCATCGCTCCCCTTGTTGGCCGGGGCAGGTCACAAAATTCAGTAGCTGCCTCAAACTCGCGAGCGCTGCACGCGGCGGCGCCACAATCCGAGAGCCGCGACACCGGCCAGCGTCAGGGCAGCGGTGGCCGGTTCCGGTACCTCGGAATCTCCATAAGTCAGCGTGTGAAATGACACGGCGTTGTTGCCGAACACTTCCGGGCCCTTGGGACCCAACAGTGGCGCGACCGTGAAACTGAGGATCAACTGATTCCCAAAAAGGCCTGATATGCTCACGTCGGTATCGAGCGGGAATCCAGTCGCCACAGTGCCCAGTGGAGTGTTGCCCGCTCCGAAAGCAGTAATGTCTGATTCTGCAAAGATCGCGTTGGCGCTGCTGCCGCCGCCGTTGCTTTTCAGGAAAATGTTGCCAACTGCAAAATCGAAAGTGAACGTGACCGTCTCGTTCTCGTCGACCATGGCGCTAGATGGCGTCATGGCCAAGCCGCTGGCTTGCACGACGACGAGACCGGAACCGGTGATTGTTACGTCGCCCAAGTCCAGCGATGCAACTGTCTGGTCGCCTAAGGCCGTAAAATCGATCGTCGCGGCGGGAGCGGCGGCTATTGACAGCAACGCTGCCACCATAACTGGGTAGGAGCCTCGTAGGAGGGGAGTTCTACGGCTTAGATGAAAAGGCATTTATCAAACGTAATGCGAATCTCTCGATTTTGCAATACGTCCGTGGCCAATAAAAGTACTGAGTATGACCAAACCGCTATTCAGCGGGCTTTTCGGCTGGCGGCGCCGCTTCGCGAGGAGGCTTTTCCGACTTTTCCTTAGCCGGAGTTTCCTTTTTGGCAGGGCTAATGATAACGTGCGCGTTGCGGCCTTCCTGCTTGGGCTGGCCTTCGACCGCGCCGACGCCCGCGAGGTCCTTCGCAAAGCGCTGAAGGAGCTTGTGGCCGAGGTCGGTGTGGGCGATTTCGCGTCCGCGGAACTGCACGACGGCTTTCACACGGTTGCCCTCTTTGAGGAAGCGAACGGCGTTGTTCTTCTTGAACTCGTAGTCGTGATCGTCGG
>JBDTVQ010000123.1:0-15750 GCA_040007195.1 Acidobacteriota bacterium
TCGGCGCCTCGCTCGGCCTCGCGGGTTTGACCGCTTGCACGAAGCAGCCGGAAGAGAAGATTGTTCCCTACGTCAGCCAGCCGGAAGACTTCATTCCCGGCAAGTCGCTTAAATACGCTTCGGCGCTGAGCCTGAGCGGGTACGCGCAGGGTGTGTTGGTGGAGAGCCATCTTGGACGTCCGACCAAGGTGGAAGGAAACGAACTGCACCCGGCGAGCCTAGGCGGCACCGACCCGTTCGCGCAGGCCGCAACACTGGTTCTGTACGATCCCGACCGGTCGCAGTCTGTACTGCGAAACGGCCGCATCGCCACCTGGCCGTCGTTCGTGCTGGCCATGGGCCTGATTCGCGAAGAGGCGCTTGTGAATAAGGGCGCCGGCCTGCGTATTCTTTCCGAGAACACCACCTCGCCGACCTTTGCCGCGCAGATGAAGAAGCTGCTCGCCGACATGCCGCAAGCTAAGTGGCATCAGTATGATTCGGTAGGGACCGACAACGCCCGCGCCGGTGCGCAGCTCGCCTTCAACCAGCCCGCCAGCGTACAGTACAACCTGGCTGTCGCCGACGTCATCGTCGCCCTTGATTCCGATTTTCTGACCCAGGGCCCGGGCTCGGTCCGCTACTCGAAGGATTTCGGCCGCCGCCGTAAACTGCTCAAAGAAGCCGCGCACGAGAAGGCCGCCGAAGGTCATGCAGCGCCCGCGACGGAAGCGCACGCCGCCGCACCGGAAGGCCAGGCTGCCGCGCATGAAGAAGCTCCTAAGCTGAACCGGCTCTATGCCGTAGAATCCTGCCCCACCGCCACCGGCTCCATTGCCGATCATCGTTTGCCGCTCGCCTCCGCCGAAGTGGAAAACTATGCGCGCGCGCTTGCCGCCGAACTCGGCGTCAACGTTGGTGCAGCCACCACAAAAGCTCCCGCCGATTGGGTGAAAAAGGTTGCAGCCGACCTCAAGGCGCACTCCGGTTCGTCCGTTGTTGTCGCTGGTGATTACCAGCCCCCCGCCGTTCACGCCATCGCGCACGCGATCAACGCGGCCCTCGGCAATGTCGGTAAGACGGTTACCTACACTGAGCCCGTTGAAGCGAATACGGCTTACGGCTTCCAAAGCCTCAAGCAGTTGACCGACGACATGAACGCCGGCTCCGTGAAGGCCCTGTTCATTCTCGGCGGCAACCCGGTCTACACAGCCCCGGCGGACCTCGATTTTGCCACCGCGCTGAAAAAGGTCGAAACGCGCATCCATCTGGGTCTCTACGACGACGAGACCGCCGCCATGTGCCAGTGGCACATACCAGAAACGCACGCGCTGGAAACTTGGACCGACCTGCGTGCTTTCGATGGCACGGCCACAATCGCCCAGCCGCTCATTGCGCCGATCTACGGCAACCACTCCGCCATCGAAGTGATGTCGGTGCTCACGGGCCGCGGCGAACTCACCGCCTATCAGGCCGTTCGGGAATACTGGCAGACCAACAAGCTGCTCGCCGAGCCGTTCGAAGACAACTGGCGCAAAGCGCTGCACGATGGCGTTGTCGCTGGTTCGGGCCTTCCCGCCAAGACCGCCGCCGTTCGCGCCGATTTGGCCGCCTCGCTCCCCGCCGCCAAAGTGGGCTCGGGTCTCGAAATCAACTTCCGCCCCGACGGCACCATTTGGGATGGCCGCTTCGCGAATAACGGTTGGCTGCAAGAGTTGCCGAAGCCGATCTCGCGCCTCACGTGGGATAACGCGGCTTACATCGGTTCCTCGACCGCCGCGAAAATGGGCCTCGGTAATGGCGACCTGGTCGAATTGAAGCACGCCGGACGACGCGTGCAGGCTCCCATCTGGATCATGCCGGGCCACGCCGCCGACAGCATCACCGTCACGCTCGGCTACGGCCGCACCCGCGTGGGCCGCATCGGCAACCGCATCGGCTATAACGCCGGCACCATCCGCACGGTGGCCGCGCCCTACATCAGCTCCGGCCTTGAGATCACCAAGACGGGCGATACGTTCAAGCTCGCCACCACGCAAGAGCACCACAATATGGAAGGCCGCGACATCATCCGCGTGGCCAACGTCGCCGATTTCGAAAAGGACCCGCAGATGTGGGGCCACGAACATCCGCCGATGACGCTCTATCAGGATTACGAGTACAACGGCTACAAGTGGGGCATGGCGATTGATCTCAGCGCCTGCACCGGCTGCAATGCCTGCACCATCGCCTGCCGTTCGGAGAACAACATCGCTGTGGTCGGCAAGAGCGAAGTCCTCCGCGGCCGCGAAATGGACTGGATTCGCATCGACCGCTATTACGAGGGCGATGCCGACAATCCAGGCATCTACCATCAGCCCCTCGCCTGCCAGCACTGCGAAAACGCACCCTGCGAAGGCGTCTGCCCTGTGGCCGCCACCATGCACTCGGAAGAAGGCCTCAACCAGATGGTCTACAACCGCTGCATCGGCACTCGCTACTGCTCGAACAACTGTCCTTACAAAGTTCGCCGCTTCAACTTCTTCCTCTATAGCGATTGGGACACTCTGTCGCTCGAAGCGGTGCGCAACCCCAACGTCACCGTCCGCAGCCGCGGCGTGATGGAAAAGTGCACCTACTGCGTGCAGCGCATCAACTACGCCCGCATCGAGAGTGAAAAAGAAGGTCGCAAGATCCAGGATGGCGAAGTGATCACGGCCTGCCAGTCGGTCTGCCCGACCGAAGCCATTACGTTCGGCGATCTGAATGACCCGAACTCGAAAATTGCCAAGTCGCGCCGCAATGCACGCAACTACAAGCTGCTGGCCGACCTGAACACGCGTCCGCGCACGGAGTTTCTGGCGCGGGTGCGCAACCCGAATCCGGAGTTGGAAGCGCCCCACGCGCCCGCTCCCACGCACGAATAACCAGCTACGGATCACCACATGGAAAAGGAACTGGTACAAAAAACAACCAACGGCGGGATCCTTCAGGATCCGGTGATCGGGCCTGGCGAAAATTATGCCACTGTCTCCGACAAGATCTCTGCGCTGGTCCTCACGACCAAGATCCACAAAGAGTGGCTCATCGGTTTCATGTTCTCGGCCTCGCTCGCCAGTTTGCTCGGCGTGGCGATGTACTTCCTCTTCTTCAAGGGCATCGGCGTATGGGCGCCCAACGTGCCCGTCGGCTGGGGATTCGACATTATCAACTTCGTCTGGTGGATCGGCATCGGCCACGCCGGAACGCTGATCTCCGCCATTCTCCTCCTGCTCAAACAAGAATGGCGAACCTCCATTAACCGCTTCGCCGAAGCGATGACGCTGTTCGCCGTGGCCTGCGCCGGCATGTATCCGTTGATGCACACCGGCCGCCCGTGGCTTGCCTACTGGATGCTGCCGTATCCGAACACCATGGGCATGTGGCCTCAGCCGCGCAGTCCGCTGTTGTGGGACGTGTTCGCGGTTTCAACCTACGCCACCGTTTCCGCGCTGTTCTGGTTTGTTGGCTTGATTCCTGATTTGGCCACCCTTCGCGACAAAGCGAAGAGCAACGTCACGCGCTACATTTTCGGTGCAATGTCCATGGGCTGGCGCGGTTCGGCCGAGCACTGGCAGCGCTACGAAATGGCCTACCTTCTGCTCGCCGGGCTTTCGGCGCCGCTGGTGGTCAGCGTCCACACCATCGTTTCCTTCGACTTCGCAATCGGCATCATTCCCGGCTGGCACACGACGATTTTCCCGCCTTACTTCGTCGCGGGCGCTATCTTCGCGGGCTTCGCCATGGTGCTGACCCTCGCCATTCCGATGCGGGCCTTTTATCACCTGGAAGACTACATCACCATGCGGCACATCGAAAACATGTGCAAGGTGATGCTCGCCACCGGCATCATCGTCGTCTACGGTTACTTCCTCGAAGTCTTCTTCGGCTGGTACAGCGCCAACGAGTTTGAAAAGTCGATGATCATGAATCGCTTCACCGGCCCCTACGCATGGAGCTACTGGGCGCTCATCTTCTGTAACGGTCTGGCGCCGCAAATTCTCTGGTGGAAAAAGTACCGCCGCAATCTGCTGCTGGTCTGGATCGTTTCCAACATTGTCAGCGTCGGTATGTGGCTCGAGCGCTGGGTGATCATCGTCGTCAGCTTGCACCGCGACTTCATTCCGGCCAGCTGGGGCTACTACCATCCGACCATCTTCGACGAAGCGTTCTTCGCCGGAACCATCGGCCTGTTCCTCACTCTGATGTTCCTGTTCGTACGGCTGCTGCCCTCCATTGCGATGTTCGAAGTGAAGCTCCTGGTGCCCGCGGCCAAAGCGGCGCCCGAAACGAAAGGAGGCCACTAAACCATGTCCCACGGTCCCGTGGAAACTCCCAAAGCGTTTGGGATGATGGCCGAGTTCGACGACCATCACCACCTCATCAAAGCGGCCGAAGCGGCGCACGCCGCCGGCTACCGCAAGATGGACGCCTACACTCCTTATCCGATTCACGGTTTGAGCGAGGCTCTCGGCCAAGCGCCGACGAAGATCTCCACCCTGGTGCTGTGCGGCGGTGTTCTCGGCTGCCTCGGCGGCTTCTCGCTGATGTGCTGGATCACCCTCGTCGCCTACCCGATGAACGTGGCCGGCAAGCCGATGTACTCCTGGCCTGCCTACATCCCCATCACGTTCGAAACGACCGTGCTGGTTGCCGCCCTCACCGCCGTTTTCGGCATGATCGCCCTCAACGGGCTGCCGCAGCCCTACCATCCTGTGTTCAACGTCGAACGCTTCAAGCGCGCCTCGCAGGACCGCTTCTTCCTCTGCATCGAAGCTGTCGATCCGAAGTACGATGCAGCCGGAACCCGCGAGTTCCTGGGTAAACATTCCGCGGAGGTGATGGAAGTCGATGCTTAGTCGCTCTCTCCGCTCCCTGACGGTTGTGGCTCTGTTTGGCGCCGTGGTGCTTGCCACCGGCTGCCGCCAGGACATGCACGACCAGCCGAAATACAAGCCCTTCGCCGCCAGCCGCTTCTTCCCCGACGGCCGTTCGGCCCGCCCGGTCATTGAAGGCACGGTCGCCCGCGGCTACCTGAAAAACGACATTCCGCTCTACTTCGGCAAACCCGCCCGCGACAGCAAGGAATTCGTCACGGAGATTCCGCTGAAAGTCGACAAGGCTCTGCTCGAACGCGGACAGCAGCGCTTCAACATCTATTGCTCTCCCTGCCATGGCCAGTCCGGCGACGGCGAAGGCATGGTCGTGCAGCGCGGTTTGAAACACCCGCCGACTTACCACTCCGACAAGATGCACAAGAATCCGGTCGGCTACTTTTTCGATGTCATCTCGAACGGCTTCGGCGTCATGCCAAGCTACGCGTCGCGCATCCCGGTGAAGGACCGTTGGGCCATCATTGCCTACGTCCGCGCGCTGCAATTTAGCCGCGCCGCTACGATCGACGACGTCCCGCCCGCGGAACGGGCCCGCCTGGAGGCTGCTGGACAATGAGCTCCCAAACAGCTGCTCAACCGAATCTCGACCGTGTGCAACAGATCGGCCTTGGCGCCTTCGGCGTCGGCCTGCTGTTATGCATCTTCGGCATGATGTCGAATCCCGACCAGTTCATCCGCAGCTACCTCACCGGTTACCTGTTGATGGTTGGCCTGCCGCTCGGCTCGCTCGCGCTGTTGATGATCCATCACCTCGTCGGCGGCCAGTGGGGCATGGTGATTCGCCGCCTGCTCGAAGCGTCCACGCGCACGCTGCCTCTCGTCGCACTCGCGCTGCTGCCAGTCTTCTACTTCATGCCCTCGCTTTACCTGTGGGCGCGGCCCGACGTGGTCGCTCACGATAAGATCCTGCAGGCAAAGGCGCTCTACCTGAACGTGCCGTTCTTCATCGGCCGCTCCATCTTCTACTTCGCCGTCTGGGGCACGTTCATCTTCGTGCTGAACCGTCTGACGGCCAAGCAGGACGCGGGCGATCCCGACGCCAAGCGCCGCCTGAACAACATCAGCGGTCCCGGCGTGGTCGTCTTCGCGCTCACGGTCACCTTTGCCGTCATCGATTGGGCGATGTCGCTCGATCCGCACTGGTTCTCGACGATCTTCGGCGCCATCTTCATGGTCGGCCAGGTTCTATCCACGCTTTCGCTTGCCGTCGTCTGTCTGCGGCTGCTCATGGAATATGCGCCGATGAAGAATCTGGTGCGGCCCAATCACTTCCACGACATCGGCAACCTGATGCTTGCCTTCACTATGCTCTGGGCGTACACGAGCTTCTCGCAATTTTTGATCATCTGGTCCGGCAACCTGCCTGAAGAGATCCCGTGGTTTATTCACCGCCTCAATGGCGGCTGGGGCGTCGTCGCCGCAGGCTTGATCGTCTTCCATTTCGCGCTGCCGTTCGTGCTGCTGCTCATGCGCTTCAACAAGCGCAAGGCCAGCATGCTGGCAAAGATCGCCGTCTTCATTCTGGTCATCCGGCTCATCGACCTGAACTGGATCGTCCAACCGAACTTCAGCCCGGAAGTCTTCACGATTCACTGGCTCAACTTCGCCGCGCCCCTGGCTCTGCTGGGCCTGTGGCTAGCCTTCTTCGTGCGCCAGCTAAAAGCCCGGCCGCTTGAGCCGACAGAAATGCACCGTCTGGCCGCCAGTGCGGGGCATCACTAAAAGGGGAACCATATGGCTGAGCATCATCCACCCACCAACCCCGGCTACGAACTAAGCGACGTCAGCACGCCGCCGATCTGGAAATTTCTCGGTTACCTGTTCATCATCACGTTCGCCTCCATCGGCCTGATGTATGCGATGTTCCAGGGCCTCAAGAGCTACACCGACAGCGAAGACCATGCCTCGGCGCCCACGGTGATGGAACAACAGCGCACGCTTCCCGCCGGCACCCGCCTGCAGGTGAATGAACCGCAGGACCTCCGAACCTACCGGGCCAAAGAAGCCAAGGCCAACAGCGAATACGCGTGGGAAGACAAGACCGTCAAGGTCGTCCGCATCCCCGTGGCGCGCGCCATGGAAATCGTTGCCGAAAAAGGACTGCCGAAGTTCGAGGTAACCCCGATGAAACCCGGCGCCGCGGCGGCAAAGCCCGCCGCTCCCGCCAAGGAAATGAAGTAACCCATGAATCGTGTCTCGACCATTGCCGCGTTCCTGCTGGCCGCCACTGTAGTTTCGGCGCAACCCGGAACTCCCGCGGCAATGCGTCCGATGACCGAAGGAATGATCGGTCTGCCCACGGCCGAAGGCAAACTGCCTGAGCCGCTCCGGGACGTCTCGATCAAACAGAATCTCAACGGGCAACTTCCGCTCGACGCCGAATTGATGGACGCCACAGGCCAAAGCCGGCCGTTTCGCAGCTATATGCACGGCAAGCCCGTCATACTGGCTTTCGTTTATTACGAGTGCCGGATGCTGTGCAACATGACGATGTACGGCCTCATCCGCGCGTTGAACGCGATTCCCAATCTCACCGCCGGCCGTGATTTCGATGTCATCGCCGTCAGCTTCGATCCCGCCGAAACGCCTGCCATCGCCACCAAGAAGATGGACGAGTTCCGCTCGCGCTACCGCCGGGGCGGCCTGGATCAGGGCATGCAGTTGCTCACCGGAAGCGAAGCCAGCGTGCGCAGCCTGGCCAAGGCCGCCGGGTTCGAATACGAATGGGACAAAAAGACCAACCAGTGGGCCCATTCGAGCGGCCTGATGCTGCTCACTCCCGAAGGGAAGATTTCCAAATACTTTTATGGCGTCGAATTTTCGGCGCGCGATTTGCGGTTCGGCATGATCGAGGCCTCGCAAAGGCGCATCGGTTCTCCAGTGGATCAAGTGCTGCTGTTTTGCTATCACTACGACCCCACGACCGGTAAGTACGGCGCCACCATCATGACCGTGTTGCGTCTGGCTGGGGCCGCCACCGTCGCATTGATTATTGCCTTCTGGTTCCTCTCCTACTTCCAGAACAAGCGCAGAAAGATTCATCATGGCGAAAGACTTGCAACTTTTTCCCGATAGCGCCGCGGTTGGCGTTGCCGGTGTCGATGCGAACTACTTCTTCATCCTCGCGGTGTCGGCGTTTTTCGGCATTGCCATCTCGCTTGCCATCTTCTTCTTCGCCCTTCGCTACAAACGCAAAAGCGACGACGAAGTGCCGAAGCCGATTCATGGCTCGCTTGTGCTCGAACTGGCCTGGACGGTGATTCCACTTCTGCTTTGCATGGTCATGTTCGGATGGGGCACGCTGGTTTTCTTCCGCAACTATCAGGCGCCGCCCAACGCCATGGAAATGTTCGTCGTCGGCAAACAGTGGATGTGGAAAATCCAACATCCGAGCGGCGTCCGTGAGATCAACGAAATGCACGTGCCCATCAATCGTGCCGTGAAGTTGATCATGACCACCGAAGACGTCCTGCACAGCTATTACATTCCGGCCTTCCGCATCAAGAAGGACGTCGTCCCCGGCCAGTACTCCACCATGTGGTTTGAGGCGAACAAGATCGGCAAATACCATCTGTTCTGCGCCGAATACTGCGGCACGCAACACTCCGGCATGATCGGTTGG
Source organism: Acidobacteriota bacterium (assembly GCA_040007195.1). Classification (GTDB taxonomy): domain Bacteria; phylum Acidobacteriota; class Terriglobia; order Bryobacterales; family Bryobacteraceae; genus JAFLBB01. Next base: position 8,515 of record JBDTVQ010000123.1, read on the forward strand.
GTGTACGTCATGGAAGAGGCCGACTACGAAGCGTGGCTCAGCGGCTCGGTTCGCGGCGAAACCATGCAGCAGGCCGGCGAACGGCTCTTCAACCGTCTCGGCTGCGCCACCTGCCACAAGGCCGACAACACCGGCCGCGGTCCTTCGCTCGTCGATGTCTTCGGCAAACCGGTGAAACTGCAAACCGGCATGAGCGTGATGGCCGACGAAGGCTACATCCGCGAATCCGTGTTGAAACCCTCGGCCAAAACCGTGTCCGGCTACACCGTGGAAATGCCGACCTTCCAAGGCCAAATCTCTGAAGAAGGGCTGCTCCAAGTGATCAGCTACATCAAATCGCTTTCGAAAACCGTGCCGGATGCGGCCACGGCGGCCCCTGCCGCCACGCCCCCGGCCGCGACCAAGAAGGGAGGCAACTAGACATGAGCGCCACTCTTACGCATCCGGTCGACGCCATTCCCGCGCCCGAGCCGCCAGAGGATAACTACATCACGCGCGGCAAGGGCGTCATGTCGTGGCTCTTCACCAAAGACCACAAGCGCATCGCGCTGCTCTACCTGATCTCGATCACCGCGATGTCGCTGCTCGGCGGATTCTTCGCCTCGCTCATCCGGCTCGAGCTCATCACGCCCGGCGGCGATCTGCTTTCGGCCGAGTCCTACAACAAAGCGTTCACCATGCACGGCGTCATCATGGTGTTCTTCATCCTGATCCCCGCCACGCCAGCCGTGCTAGGCAACTTCCTGCTCCCGATCATGATCGGCGCGCGCGACTTGGCCCTGCCCCGCATCAACCTGCTCAGCTGGTACATCTACGTCCTCGGTGCCTGTTTCACCCTGTTCTCCATGATCTCCGGCGGAGTCGACACCGGCTGGACGTTCTATACGCCCTACTCCAGCACATACGCCAACTCAGCCGTCATCACTACCGCGCTCGGAGCCTTCATCAGCGGCTTCTCGTCCATTCTCACCGGACTCAACTTCATCGTCACCGTCCACAAGATGCGCGCGCCGGGCATGACCTGGTTCCGGCTGCCGCTCTTCGTTTGGGCTCACTACGCCACGGCCCTGGTGCAGATTCTCGGCACGCCGGTCATCGCCATGACCATCATCCTGGTGGCCCTCGAACGTGGCTTCGGCTTCAGCTTCTTCAACCCCAACACCGGCGGCGATCCGATTCTGTTCCAGCACATGTTCTGGTTCTATTCGCACCCGGCCGTGTACATCATGATCCTGCCGGCCATGGGCGTGATCTCGGAAATCATCACCTGCTTCAGCCGTAAGAAAGTGTTCGGCTACAGCTTCATCGCCATGTCGAGCGTCTCCATCGCCGTGATCGGCTTCCTCGTTTGGGGCCATCACATGTATGTCAGCGGCCAGTCGATCTACGCCGGCATGGTGTTTTCGATCCTCACCTACCTCGTCGCCATCCCCTCGGCCGTAAAGGTCTTTAACTGGGCCGCGACGCTCTACAAGGGCTCGATCAGCTACGACACGCCGATGCTCTACGCATTCGGCTTCTTCGGCCTGTTCCTGGTGGGCGGACTCACCGGCCTGTTCTGCGCCAACATCGCCATCGACCTGCACATCCACGACACCTACTTCATCGTGGCCCACTTCCACTACATCATGGTCGGCGGCGGCATCATGGGCTACATGGGCGGCCTGCACTTCTGGTGGCCGAAAATCACCGGACGCATGTATCCCGAACTGGCCGGAAAGCTCTCGGCGATCTTCGTCTTTCTCGGATTCAACCTCACCTTCTTCCCGCAGTTCCTGCTCGGCTACATGGGCATGCCGCGCCGCTACCACGCCTACCCCGAAGAGTTCCAGATTCTCAACGTCATGTCCTCTTGCGGCGCGGCCGTTTTAGCAATCGGCTACATCCTACCGATGATCTACTTCACCTGGTCGCTGTTTGCCGGCCAGAAAGCGCCCGCTAATCCGTATCGGGCAAAGGGCCTGGAATGGGAAGTGCCTTCCCCGCCGCCCACCGAGAACTTTGCCGTGACGCCCGTCGTTACCGAAGAAGCTTATGCGTACGCACCTGAAGAGGACGAGGTGACCCACTAATGTCTAGTCATGCGCTCGAACACGGCGCCCACCCCGTAAACCCGAATTTCCAGCACCAGTTCGAAAACCTGGAGCAGCAGTACGACTCCACCACGTTTGGCATGTGGGTTTTCCTCGTGCAGGAAATCCTCTTCTTCGGCGCGCTGTTCTGCGCCTATGCCATCTACCGGGCGATGTATCCGGACGCCTACGCCGCGGCCAGCCATCACCTGGATAAGATCCTCGGCACCGCCAACACGGTTGTCCTCATCGGATCCTCGTTAACCATGGCGCTCGCCGTCCGCTGCGCACAACTCGGCCGCAACAAAGGCGTGCTTGGATACCTCTTCGCCACCTTCATGCTCGGCAACGTGTTCCTCGGCGTGAAGATCGTTGAGTACTCCGACAAATTCAAACACCATCTGGTCCCGGGCAGCCACTTCTACATGGGTGGCCCCTACAACGAACAGGCCCAGATCTACTTCTCCATGTATTTCGCCATGACGGGCATGCACGCCCTGCACATGATCATCGGCGCTGGGTTGTTGATCTTCTTCATGTGGAAGGCATACAACAATACTTATTCGAAGGAATACTATGGCCCCATCGAAATTATGGGCCTGTATTGGCACTTTGTCGACATCGTCTGGATCTTCCTCTTCCCGATGCTCTACCTGATCGGATAACGAATATGAGCGAACACCACGTAGCCCCCAAGAGCATGTACTTCACCATCTTCGGCGCCCTGATGGTGCTGACCTTCATCACGGTCGCCGTCTCCTACGTCCACCTGGGACGCGCCAACGTGCTGGTAGCCCTTGCCGTAGCGGGCATAAAGGCCTCGCTGGTCGTGCTGTGGTTTATGCACGTGAAACACAACACGCCGCTGGTGAAGCTCACCGTGGCCACCGGCTTCCTGTGGCTTGTGTTCATGTTCTCGATCATGTTCAGCGACTACCTCTCGCGCGGCTTCCTCGGCTGGCCGCAGACCTGGGGCGCCTCGCCGATTCTCGTGCACCACGATACGCCGCCCCCCGGCGTTAAGATCGAACACGAACCGGCGGCACCTGGCCATGAAGTCCCCGAGGGTCATGGCGAATCTCCGGCCCACGGTGAAGCAAAGGGCCATTAGCCTGGCACCCTCCGCCTGGCACCGCTTGCTATTCGCTCCCTTTTGAGATAAAACTGTCCCCACTATTTACACGTATGTCCGCCACGGTGCGGGCAAATGAAGGGGACATCATGAGGCTTCGTTCGCTCTCTGCCGCGCTTGTTTGCGCATCCGCACTCTCACTCCTATATGCCCAAAGCACGGGCACTGCAACCATCGTCGGCAATATCACCGACTCTACCGGCGCGCTTGTCCCAGGCGCCAAAGTCTCCGCCCGAAACCTGGGCACCTCATTCCTGTATGAGTCCGTTTCCTCTCCCGAAGGCGCTTACTACCTGCCAAACCTCCGCTCCGGCAGCTACGAACTGAAAGTCGAAGCGAGCGGTTTTAAGAGTGTCGTCCGCTCCGGCATCATCCTCCGCGTGAGCGAATCTCCGCGCATCGACATTCAACTCGAAGTCGGCAACGTCACGGAGTCGATCAAGGTTGACGCCCGCCCGCCGCTGCTCGAGACGGAAAGCGCCGGCAGCGGCCAGGTGCTGGACGGCGAGATTGTCGAAAAGCTGCCCGTGATGCAGAAGTTCGTTCACCGCGTGTTGCTCTACATGCCCGGCATGACCAATATCAACGGTCAACACGCGGTCGGCCAACGCCAGCGCGCCATCGGCTACTCGATGGATGGTGTCGGCGGCAAAGAGCCCGCGATCGGCCAGGTCGGCGACTATCAGCGCACCATGATCGCCTCGCTCGACTCCATCCAGGAGTTCAAGATGTGGACCACCGGCTCGCCGGCGGAATTCGGCCACTCCGCCGGCGGCCAGTTGAGCATCGTCTTCAAGGGCGGCGGTAATCAATTCCATGGAGCCGTCGAAGACCGCTACACCAACGGCAAGCTCATCCACCGGGCCTATCTCGAACAGCTTCCCCGCACCGGCGCGTTCACATATCACGAATGGGGCGGCACCGCATCGGGCCCGATCATCAAGAACAAGACCTTTTGGTTCGGCGGCTACCAGCAACACTACGAGAAGGTAAGCGAAACCGTCATCGTGACCGTGCCGAGCCCCGAAATGTACGCAGGGAACTTCAATTTCGGCGGACGCGGCCTGCCCATCTACAATCCGTTCACGACAACCTTGAATGGAACCACATGGACGCGCCAGCCATTCGCCAACAACCAGATTCCCGTGTCGATGTTCGACAAGGTCTCCAACAACGTTCTCGCGCTCAAACCCTGGCTGCCGCAGAGCGACCCCGGCACCATCCAGCCCACCGGCCCGGTAAACAACCTCACCTACAACGCCGGCGGCGCGTATAACTTCCAGCGCTACGACGCCAAAGTCGACCACTCTTTCAGCATCAATCACAAAATATTCGGCCGCTATTCGCAGGTCCGCCACCGCAGCGCCGAGCGTCCCACGCGTGAAGTCAGTGACCTCGTCTACAGCAGCGTCTATGTCCGGCCCCTCGACCAGCGCAATGTGGTCATCTCCGACACCTACACCTTCAACCCGACGATGATCAACGAAGCCCGCCTTGGATTCAATCGACGCGCGGGAACCGCCAGCCCCCAAAGCTACCAGCAGGACTGGGCAGCCAAGCTGGGCATTCCCGGTGTCTCGAAAGAGACGTTCCCGGACTTTCAAAACACCGGCGGCTCTCGCCTCTACAACATGGGCCCAGGCGGCTATTCAAAAGATGTTGCCGAAGACTTCACCTTTCAGGAAAACTTAACGAAAGTCGCCGGCCGGCATACGTTCAAGTTCGGTTATGAGTTGATGCGCACCCGCTACAACTCCCTCACGCAGACGCTTCCGTCGGGCCAGTATCGTATGGCGGGAACGGAGCAGCCGTTCGTGAACAATACCGGCAACCCCTTTGCAAGCTTCCTGCTCGGTACTGTCGGCCAGGGCATTTTTCAACAGAACAAGGCCACGTGGCTCCCCCGCTGGTGGTCGCAAGCCTTGTACGCCCAATCGACGTGGCGTCCGAAGCGCAACATGACGGTCGAACTGGGCGTGCGCTGGAGTTATGAATCGCCCTTCTCCACCAAATTCGGCCAGCAATCCCAGTTCGATCCCGATGCCACCGACCCCCTCACCGGACGCAAGGGCGCCGTGGTTCACGGCAAGGGCCTGCTCTCCAAGCGCGACCTGAACAACTTCCAACCGCGCATCGGCCTCGCCTGGAACCTCCGTCCGCGTGTCGTCTTCCGCTCCAGTATCGGCACCTACTCCGTCGACCTCTTCACCAACGGCGCCGGGCAAAACTTTGAAGAGTACATTGCCACCGCGAACGTACAATCCGTACCGGGTGATCCGCGCCATGCCTTCCTGCTGTCACAAGGCCCGGGCTCCATCACCTTTCCCGCCGCCGCCGACGGCAGCGTTCCGTTCCAGGGAACCAATTATGGCGGCCGTAATATCTCCTGGTACGACCCGAACATGCGGCTACCCTACGTCGCCATGTGGTCGGCTGGTTTCCAGGTACAGCTCACCGGAAGCTGGCTCATGGACGCGCAATACCAGGGCTCCTCGGGTGTCGGCCTGCTCAACAACTGGGACATGAACGCCGTGCCGCTCGATATCTCGACTAACCCGGCAACACTGCTGCAGGTCTTCAGTGCCAGCCAGAACTACAAGCCCTATACACAATTCGGCCAAATCCAGCACTACTCGAACTATGGCCACAACTCGCACCACAGCGGCACGCTCCGTTTCGAGCGCCGCTACGCGCAGGGCATGACGCTCAACGCCTTCTATCAACTCGGCAAGACGCTCAACGACGGCGACGACGACGGCGGCCGCAGCGGCATCACCTTCTACAACCGCGATCTCGAAAAGGCGCGTGCCAGTTACGACATCCGCCACCGCTTCGTCAGCGTGTTCACGTACGAACTGCCCGTCGGCAAGGGCCGCAAGTTCATGAATGGCGGCGGCGCGAAGAACTACTTCTTCGGAAACTGGGACTTCGCCTGGACCCAGACCTTCCAAAGCGGACCGCCCGTCAACATCACCGCCGCCGGTGGCCCCCGCTACCTCCCCGGCCAAGCGCGCCCCGTGGCGTTGCTGCCGGCCGACCAGATGTACGCCGACAGGAGCGGATACGAAGTGGGCAACCGCTTCCCGCTTGCCGCGCAGAACAATTACTTCAACAACGCCGCTTTCGGCTATGCCCCGGAATTCTCCGCCGCCGGTATGATCGGCCGAAACATTATCGAATCGCCCGGTATGCGGTGGACGCAGCTGTCGCTCTCCAAGACCATCCCAATCAAAGAGCGCTTCCGTTTCAGCATTCGCTGGGATATCAACAATCCCACCAAACAGCCGCAACTGGCCGACCCCGGCAGCACATACAACACCAACTCGCTCGCCCAGTTCGGCCGCTTCAACGGCATCGGCCGCGGCAGCTTCTCCGACATCGGCACTGCGCGCATGCACCACATCATCGTCGGCCGCTTTGAGTGGTAACAGTCGTAACGCCCGCCAGAGTGCGGCGATATAATATTCGACGAAACGACTGTTGAAGAGGAGTTCCGCTTCATGCGCCGATTTGTCTGCTCCGTCGCGGCTATTGCGTTTGCTGCCGCGCTGGGAATAGCGGCCACCAACATCTCCGAAGAGAAGTACACGCAGACGGAGCGCCGCCACTGGGCGTTCCAGCCGCGCACGCAACCGGAGATTCCCGCATTCACGGCCCCCGCCGACAAGGCCTGGGTGGTGAACCCGGTCGATGCGTTCATCCTGAGCCGGCTGCAACAGGAAGGTCTTCCGCACGCGCCGCTCGCCGGCAAGCAGACGCTCATCCGCCGCCTCTACTACGACCTCACCGGACTTCCGCCCACGCCCGCCGAAGTAGCGGCCTTCGCCGCCGACAAGGATCCTGCCGCCTACGAAAAGCTGGTGGACAAGCTCCTAGCCTCGCCCCACTATGGCGAACGTTGGGGCCAGCACTGGCTTGATGTTGTCCGTTTCGCCGAAACCGACGGATTCGAATACGACACCCATCGCCCGGATGCTTGGCGCTTCCGCGACTACGTCATCCGCTCCCTCAACGCCGACAAGCCCTACGACC
>JBDTVQ010000124.1:0-15600 GCA_040007195.1 Acidobacteriota bacterium
CGGCCACGGACCTGGGCCGGATGGGAGTCACCAAGGATGTAGCGGACCGGCTGGTGTTTAAGGTTCCTTCGCTCCGGAATGTGGAGAAAACCGGCCCCTACTTTCACGACGGTAAAGTAGCCACACTTGACGAAGCGGTCCGCCTGATGGGCCAGTATCAACTAGGCACGAAGCTCGACCAGCAGCAGGTAACGGATATCGTCGCGTGGTTGAAGACACTCACAGGCGAGATCCCGGTGGAGTATGTCCGCCCTCCCACGCTTCCTCAATAGGAGGAGTTCGCCGCGGGTGGTGCATTGCGAGGCTCAAAGCCTGTCACTATTCGCCGCAGGGTGGATCTGCACTGGTGAAGGAGAAAAGCAATGAAGTACTTCAGCATTGCACTCATCAGCGCGGGATTACTTGTGGGTGGTGCCGGCGCACCATTCGCATTCGCACTGGGCGGTGGCGGGGCCGCCACGCAGCGCAAGTCGGGACAACAGGGAAAGAAGGCAGGCCCACGCGATGGCTCTGGCGCCCAGAAGGGTCAGGGTCAAAAAGGCCAGGGGCAGAAAGGAAAACGGACTGGCCCTAAAGATGGGTCGGGACCGATCCATACGCCTCCGCCACCTCCCACGACCTAAGGACATGCGGCGGTAGGCACCCGAGGGCCCGCGCGGCGGAGAGTCTCCGCGCCGGGCCCCTCAGGCGCAAAGCTCTGCTCAATTTGACGATTCGACGGGATAGCCTTTTGAGGTCCAGTCATCGGCAAGACGAGTGGGGAGATGGAGCAGCTTCACGTTCTTATAGCCTGCCTCTTTGAGCGCCTTCACGGCCGGGCGGATGTTCGGACAGACGTTCATAGGACAGCAGCCGCAGTACAGGATGATCTCGGTATCCGGCGATTTGCCCTTCACCAGAGCCATAAGGGCGGCCATGCCCTCAGGCTTAGAGGCCATGCCTGCGTCGGAAGCGCCGGGGATGTGCTTCGTGCGGAACAGAAAGCCGGGGCCGACGAATATCATGAATGGCTTGTCGCCATCGGACAGCCGCTTGGCAAGCGTAGCGGGGGGCAGAAGTTCTTTTTCGGTCCACGGCTCGTCGGCTGCACGCAGCGGGAGCAGAGAAACCAATGCGAGGGCGGCCAGGGAGAGAATGCGCGTGGTCATGAGAGTATCTTACCCCTCGGTGGCGGCTCCAGCTGCATTGGGCCAAATGGAAGAGGGCGTGCGCGACGTATCCATGAGCTTCATCATGTGCGCGGCCATCTTGGGTTCTTTGGCAGCGAGGTCGGTGCGTTCGCCGAGATCGTTGGCAAGATTGTAGAGCTCGATAGGCGCGCCTACTTTTCCGCCGTCCTTGTTTCGAACGGCCTTCCATTCGCGCCAGCGCACGGCCTGCGTGAAGCCACGTTCGAAAAATTCCCAGTAGAGGTGACGCGTCTCATTCGCCGCAACCTTGCCGCCGCGGAGAGCAGGCAGTATGGAGACACCATCGAGATGCTTCGGCGCCGGGCGGTGGACCAGTTCGGCGGCCGTGGGCAGCATGTCCCAAAAGGCGACCATCTCTTCTGAGGTGCCGGGCTGGATCTGGCCGGGCCAGCGTGCGACAAAGGGGACGCGGATGCCGCCTTCATACAGGTCGCGCTTGATGCCGCGCAGCGGGCCGTTGGAATGGAACTGCTTGGTGGCCTGCCCGCCGGGACCATTGTCGCTGGTGAAGATGACGAGCGTGTCGCGTTCGATGTTGTACTGCTTGAGGCGATCGAGCATCATGCCGACGCTGCGGTCGAGGCGCGTAATCATCGCGGCGATCGTCTTGTGGACCGGGGCCCAGGGTTTGTCGGAATACGGTTTGTCGTCGGGCGCTTCGAACTTGCCGTGCGGTGGGGTGAACGGCGCATACAGGAAGAACGGGCTGGCGTGATTCTTATCGATGAATTTCAGTGCGCGCTCGGTGATGAGGTCGTGCGAGTAGAGCTTGCGCCCGCCACCGAAGTTTTCGGTAAGAAAGATTTCGCGTTCGTTGTCCCACAGCGTGTCGGGATAGTAGGTGTGGGCGTGGTTCTGATCGAGATAGCCATAGAACTCGTCGAAGCCCTTGCGCGTGGGCAGGGCGTGCAGGTCGGGCATGGTGCCGAGTCCCCACTTACCGAAGGCGCCTGTCTTGTAACCGGCTCGCTGGAAGATCTGCGCCACCGTGGTCTCCTCGGGAGTGAGAGGGACGTGCGGGTTGAGGTTACCGCGGACGGTCGCATGTCCTGTGTGGCGGCCGGTCATGAGGCAGCAGCGCGAGGGCGCGCAAACGGTGGAGCCGGCATAGGCCTGCGTGAAGCGCATGCCGTCGCGAGCAAGGGAGTCGACGCTGGGAGTGAGGATGTCTTTCTGGCCGTAGCAGCCGACGTCGGCGTATCCGAGGTCATCGGCGAGGATGAACACAACGTTTGGCGGGCGGGCGGATTGAGCGGCAGCGGGGATGGCGGATGCGGCGGCGGCGGTAGCGCTGGCGGCGGTGGCGAGGAAATTACGCCTGGAAAGCATGAGACCGACTTTCTCCTCCTACGAGAGTACTCGACCCCGGCTCAGCCCTTTGCGAGAACGCGCTCGATGCGGCGGTCGGGAATCAGCCATAAGAGAGCAACGAAGATGTAGATTCCGCTGGCGATCCAGGGATTGACGAAGGCCAGCGGGATGGCGCAGAGGTAGAGGGCCGGTGAAAGTTTACCCTTCCAATCGCTGCCGAGCGCTTCGGCGAGAACCGAATTACGTCCCTCCTTGGCGAGGATCGCGCGTTGCAGAAGGAAATAGGCAAGGGCGGCCATGAGTAGAACGAAGCCATAGGCGGCGACAGGAAGCGCGGCGACGTGATTCTCTCCGATCCACGCCGTCGAAAAAGGGAAGAGCGAGAGCCAGAACAGCAGGTGGAGGTTCGCCCACAGAATGCCTGCGCTGACGGTGTTCGCCGAGTGGCACAGATGATGATGGTTGTTCCAGTAGATGCCGACGTAGAGGAAGCTCAGCACATAGCTCAGAAAGATCGGAACGAGGGGCTTCAGGGCGGCCCAATCGGCGCCGTGCGGCACCTTCAATTCCAGCACCATTATGGTGATGATGATGGCCATCACGCCATCGCTGAAGGCTTCGAGCCTGTTCTTGTGCATCAAGACCTCATGCGCGTAAAGAGATAGAGTCCGGCGAGGGCGAACAGCGCGTCGGGCGTCCAGGCGGCGACGCTGGGCGGCAGTTCGGCGAGATTGCCGATCTCCTCAAACATTCGCGAACTCGCCCAATATGCGATGGCGATGGTGAAGCTGACGCCAACGCCGGCCATGGCGCCGCGATTGCCGGTAAGGAAAGCGAACGGCACGGAGATGAGAGCCATGATGAGGACGAACAGGGGCACGGAAAACTTCTTGTGGTATTGCACCTTGAGGCGCACGGTGTCGAAGCCCGCCTGTTGCAGTTCTCGGATGTAGCGGTCGAGGTCGAGGAAGTTGAGCTGCTTCTCCTGCTTCACTTCCTTGAGGAACCACGATGGATTCTCTTTGATCTCGTCGAAGACACGAGCGGTGAAGGTCTTGTACTCGGTGACTCTTACGCCCTCGAAGTCGCGCGTCCAACCGTTCTGAAAGATCCAACCCTTGATGCGGGGCTCCCAGGAAGCCGATTCGGCCGAGATGTGGCGCCGCAGGCGGAAGGAACTGGGATCGATCTCGTAGACGTTGACGCCGGCCATGACGAGCGCGTTCGAGTCGAAGTATTTGTAGTAAAAAATGCGCGAGCCTTCGCCGTAAATCCATTTGCGGTCCGGGCGCAGGTAGGTTTGCACGGGGCGGCCCTTGATCTCGTTAAAGATTCCATCCTGCACGCGGTTGGCATCGGGAATGTAGTAGTGATCGAAGGCGAACAGCGCGCCGCTCATCACCGTGGCTGTGACCAGAATCGGCATTGCCATGCGGTACAGGCTGACGCCGCAGGCCTTCATCGCGGTGACTTCGTTGTTCTTGGCGAGGATGCCGAATGTAACGAGGACGGCAACCAGCACGCTCATCGGCGCGGAATCGTAGACGAGCATCGGCGTCAGGTAGAAGTGGTAGGTGGCCACCTTCTGCCACGGGATGGCATGGGCGAAGATGTCGCTGAGCAGTTCGAAGAAGATGAACACATGCGCCATCAGAACGAAGCTGGTGAGCAGCATGGCGAAGTAGAAGAGGAACTCGCTCAAGACGTAGGTGTCGATGACGCCGGGCAGCAATGGAATTCGCAGGCGGCCGCGCGAAGTGGCGGCGCTGCGCTGCGGGCTGAGCGCGAACCTGGACCGCATGGAGGCCCAGACGTCGCTGACACGCCGGCTGATCATGGCGAGCAGATCGCGGTCACCGGGACGTTCGATGCGAACGAGCATCAGGGCGCCGGCAAGGGCGTAGACGGCGTTGGGCAGCCAGACAGCGACCTCGACGGGAAGCCGCCCCTGCTGCGCCATCTTGATGAGGCTGATCTGCATCATCCAATAAAGGAAGACGAGAGCCACCGTGATCACCATGGCGCCCGACTTACCGCCTTTGCGCGTCGACACGCCGATGGGAATACCGATGACGGCGAGCAGAAGACAGGCGACGGGGAACGCGAAGCGCTGATGAAGCTCGACACGGGCGTCACGGCTAACTTCGCGATTGGGCTCGCTGCGGACGGCCTGGATGAGCGGCAGCGTGTCCATGGAGATCCATGCCTTCGCGCTCTGCTCTTCGCGCGGCTTGGCGAGCAGCAACTGGTCGCCGTGCGGCGCATATTGGGCATAGTAGACGCCCGGGTCGCGGCCCACCTGATGCGAGCTCGCGCCGGTAGTGGAGAGTTGAATGGAGTTGCGGACGGGGTCGGGAACGGCGATGGCCTCACTGGCAACCGTGATGGCGGGCGAATCGGCATAGGCGCTGCCGCCGGATCGTTCGTCAGGAGGGGTGAGGTCGGCGATGAACACGTTGCGCCACTTGGCGACGGTGCCGGGCAGGGCGATCACGTCGCCTACATAGAGGACCGTGTTCGAGCTTGTGAACTGTTCGGCGAAAACACGCGGGGTGATTTCGGCCGAGAGCTGTTTGGCGATCAGGGTGTTGAACACCCGATAGGTTTCGCGAATGGAGAGCGGCGTGAGCCACAGCGAGGCCGTGCCCGCGCAAAACATCATCAGGGTGGCGAAGAGAAAGATGGGCAGGGCCACGCGGCGGCTGGGCACGCCCGCGGCGCGCATGGCAGTGATCTCGCCGTCCGCCGACATGCGCCCCAAACCAATGAGTACGCCGACCAACGTTCCGATGGGCAGGGCGAAGCTGAGCACGGGCGGCAGCACGAGGGCGAACAAATAGCCTGCCATCTTGGGCGTGGCCGAGCCGCGCAACAGAATTTCGAAATACTTCCCCGTGTTCAGCTTCTGCAGGAAGATGACGAAGGCGAACAGGATCGTGCCGAGGGCGGCCGATGAGGCCACCTCGCGAAAAACGGCACGCGTGAGCAAGCGCATAGTGGCTAGAGTTTCGAGGTCAGCGTGGGCGGCGGGACCAGCGGTAGCTTGGGCCAATCGTCAGTGCGCTTCTCAAGTTCAAGGTCTTCAAAGAGAATACTCGGCGTGCAGATGGTATGCGTCGTGACATAACCGCTGGGAGACAGCGAGGCGAGTGTGCCGCCTTGGCCGATGTAGTCGAAGATCACTTCGTCGTCGCCTGCGGCGAAGATGTCGCGCAGCGACCGGGCATTCACGCCACGGAAGCGCAGGCCGCGGACCAGTTCTTCGCGGCCGTCGGGGAATATCTTGTAGACCAGCGTCGGCAGGCTGACGACGGTTCCGCCGCCGCGTTGTCCGGCCGCCTGGGCCAGTGTGCGTAATTCCTGCGACGATGCCGTGACCGGCAAGTCCAGTTTGCGAATGATGAGGCCGAACGGCTTGCTACGTTGCTGAATCATGTCGATCAGCTTCTTGCGCAGCTCTTCGCGGCTGGCGGTTTCGCTGGCCTTCACGAACAGGTTGCTGAAGGTGGCGATCGAACCGCCGAACGGTCCGGGCAAGCGGGCGCGGCCATTAGAGCCTTCGAAGCCGCGAATGGGCGTGCGGCTGAGCAGGAAGTGCTTCAGGCTTCCCTTCTCGATGACCTTGAGCGGCGTAGGCTTGATGCCTTCGGCGTCGACCGGATAGGAACCGAAGAGCGGGTGGCCTTTGTAGGCGGATTGCGTGGGGTCGTCGACCGCGTCCATCCATTCGGGAAGAATTCGCGATCCCATACGGCCTTCGAGTTCGCTCGAACTCATCGGCACGGCGCGGCCGGGCTCGGAGACAGGCTTACGAACAGGCGCAAGCTGCGCGCCGAGAAGCTGCGCGAACAGTTGCGGCGAAGCGATCCCTTCGAAGAGCACGGGACCGGAGTAGTCTTCGGCGGCGGGCGCCTTGAGAAGCGCGGTGACGTTTGCGGCCACTTCTTCCGCGCCCTTGGCCATGGCGTCTTCGGCGGGCAGGTCGGCGAGGTTGCGGGCGGCATAGACGACAGCATCGTGGATCGGCATGCCGTCGGACGCCTGGCTGTCGGCCCGCAGGCGCAGCGTGAAGAGGTTGTCGGAAATACGGAATGTCGCGCCGTCGGTATTGGCGAGGTAAGAGGTGGAGAATCCGGCCGAGAACTCGACACCGGAATTGAGAACGCCGGGAAACCGGGAGAAAACTGTCGAAATGTGTCGCGTGCGTTCCTTCCAGGCGGGCTCGTCGATCTGCACCGTCTGTTTGGGTTCGATGTAGCGAACGGGTTCGGCTTTGGCGAAGTCGTTGAGCTTTTCCTGCTGGGTGACGTTCTGCAGAGCGGCACGTTTGCGCGCGACGGCCTGGACGGCGCCCTTGTAGGCGCGGTCGGTGGCAAGCCAGAATTCGCGCCGCATGACGACGGGACCAGCCTCGAGCGGGATGCGGCCGCTGCTCATGCGTCCACCGAAGAACTGGCTGTAAACGTAGTTGGTGTTATCGAATTCCGCCGAACCGACGCGAAGCTGCACGCGCGGCAGGCGGGCCTTGGCGGAGTTCGCGGCGATCAGCGCGCCCAGCACGCAACTGACCGAATAGCTGTAGGTGTCGTCGAGCGCATATTCGATGAAGTAAGGCGACGGGAGGTTGGGCAGTTTCAGCCCCTTTGAACGCTCCAGTTCTTCGAGCAGCGCTTGGAGAATCTCGTCGTTCGCTTCACCGTTGGCCGATCCCTGGGCGCTCAACGCGCGCGCGGCGGCCAGCAGCGCGGCAAATTCGCGGCGTGAGAATTTCATTAGTTCGCACCCCCAGCCGAAGGAGCCGGAAGGAGCGGTGGCTGATCGCGCGACTGGTCTTTCTTCTGGATTTCCATCTCTCCAATCAATAGCGCGGGCGAGATGGCGCTCACGGGCACTGAACCAGATTCGGCGCCGCAGTATCCATTGAAGATGCCGGACTTGTCGGAGGCGGCGAGAATTTTGGCGAAGCTCGAAAGCGGTGTGCCGACAAGATCGGCACCGCGAACTAGCTCTTCCTTGCCGTCGGGGAAGACCTTGTAGACGACCAACGGCAGCACCTTGAATGCCTGGAAACCTTGGCGCCCGGTGGTGGTATAGCCGCCGGTGATGTCCTGGAAGTAGTAGCCGTAAGGCTTGTTCTGGCGTTTGATTTCGGCCAGCAACATCTCCCGCAGCTTCTTTTCGGGCACGGTTTGCGCGGCCTGCACGATCAAGTTCGACTGGCGCGAGACCACTTCGGCTCCCGGCTGCTTGCGGCCGTGGCCGTTGGAATGATCGAAGCCGGCGATGGGCGAGCGGGACATCAGGAAGGTTTTGAGAATACCGTTTTCGACGAGGTTCACTTTGCGGGCGCGGACGCCTTCGTCGTCGAAGTCGTACCAACCGTGGAGGTCTTCGCCGTTCATCTCGTGGAGGGTGGGATCGAACACAACCGAGAGGAACGAGGGCAGCACGTTTTCGCCGATTCGTTTGGTAAAGGTCTGGCCGTCGGTCTCGTCCTTCTGGCGGTGGCCTTCGATGCGGTGGCCGAAGATCTCATGGAAGAAGACGCCGGCGGCGCGCCCACTGAGAATAGCGGGTCCGACGAAGGGCTCAACCAGCGGCGCGTCGAGCAGATTCGTGAGGTCCTTGGCGACGCGGTCGATGGCTTCTTCGATGTCTTTGTCTTTAGGCAACTGCTTCGGATCGGCGGCGGAAAAGGCCTCGCTGGTGTTGAGATCCATGCCGTCCATCGCTTTGGCTTGCGCAACGATCATGATGCGCGCAAAGGGGCGGCCGTGTTGGAGGCGCGTGCCTTCGCTCG
Source organism: Acidobacteriota bacterium (assembly GCA_040007195.1). GTDB lineage: Bacteria > Acidobacteriota > Terriglobia > Bryobacterales > Bryobacteraceae > JAFLBB01. The sequence continues at coordinate 8,302 of JBDTVQ010000124.1, forward strand.
ATACGAAGTACTTGGTCTCGCGCATGGCGGTGACGGTGATCTGCGAGGCGAGCAGCTTGGGGTATTTAGAGAACCGGGCGGAAAGTTTGCGCAGGCGGTTGGCCCATTCTTCGTCGTGAAAGGCGATGCCTGCGGTGGGGATCGAAGCGGTTTCGGGCGACTCGATGGAGAAGTCGTCGGCGATGGTTTCTTTGTCGGCGACCTTCACCTCTTTGTTCGTTTTGATGTTGGTGAGGCGCTGCGCGGCCAGGCGGTAGACGTTGTCTGTCTCGCTCCAGAGGCGGCGCTTGATGGCGTCGGGCGAATCGTCGAGCGCCACCGAGGCGCCGGAGGCGAAGTCGGGCATTTCGCCGCGAATCTGATGATAGTTGTCGAGTTTTGGCGAGCCGAGGCGCATGGAGACGTCGAGCATCCGCTGGCGGCGGTGGTTGTTGGAGGTGATCGTACCCAGCACGGCGTTGAGCGACCACTGTTCCTGCTCCGTGACGGCGTAGGAGAGAAAGTAAGGCTTGGGATCGGCCTTGTCCTGCAGCGTCGTGAAGTTTCGGTTCAGCTCTTCGGCGAGAATTTTGACGAGTCCCGAGGATTCCGGCGCGGCCGCAAGGGCCGGAAAAATAAGCGCAAAAACGAGAATTTGCCGCACGAATCCCAGAGTATCACGCGCAGTTTCAACGAATTGTAAAGGCAGCCAGCGTTTGTTCATTCCTTACGTACAGACGGCCCTCGGAGAGAGCTGGGTAGGAGCGGATGGTGGGATCGAGCAATTTCTTCTTAAAAACCGGCTGAAAGCCGGCAGGCGTGGCGGGGGAGATGAGCGCATCGCCGGACTCTGTGATGACGAGCAGGTGGTCCTTCATCAATGTCACCGTGCCGGCGCGGAGATTGGGCACAGACCACTGCACTTTGCCGGTGCGCATTTCGATGCAGCGCAGTTCCTGTCCCATCTCCTGGCGGCCGTGCCAGCCGTAGAGGTAGCCGTTGAGGATGACCGAGGTGGAGTAGTGATTGGAGAGCTGGTCGTCGCCCTGCCAGAGCTGCTTATACGAGTTGCCGGAGATGTCGAGAACTGTCGCACCGGTGCCGTAGCTGGCGGAGAGGAAGACGAGGCTGCCGGCGGCTTGGGGAACGGCGGAGTTCACGCTGGCGGCCATGCGGGCGCGCCAGCGCATTTGGAAACGGATGTTTCCGTTGGCCGGATCGGCGTCAATGAGGCCGGTGCGCGTGAAGAAGAGGGCGTGCCGGGCGCCGTTGATGGTGACGACGTTGGGCGAAGAGTAGCCTGCTTCGTCGGGGGCGGCTTTCCACACGGTTGCGCCGGTCATCTTGTCGAGGCCGACGATGCCGCCGTCGCGGCGTCCGCCGACGTTGGCAAGCAGGAGCTTCCCCTCGACGATGGGCGCGGGTGCGGCGCCGAAATATTCCTTCGCCGCTCCGAACCTCTCGCGGGCATCGACTTGCCAGATGAGTTTGCCGGTGGTGAGGTTCACGCAGCGCAGGACGCTTTCGGCGGAGAAGAGATAGATGCGGTCGCCATCAACGGTGGGCGCGGCGCGAGGTCCTTCAAGAAAGCCGAAGTCGTCTCGGTAGGTGGTTTTGTATTTGAAGGTCCACTGCGTTTTGCCGGTTGCGGCATCGAGCGATTCCAGGATGTCTTCGTCGCCGATGCGGTGATAGACGAGCACGCGGCCTTGGGCGACGACGGGCGCGGAGAAGGCCTCGCCGACCTTGTGCTCCCAGAGCTTGTTGAGCGGCGGCTTGGGGGAGAAGGGGCCGTTGTAGACGCCGTCGCGATTGGGACCCAGGAGTTGGGGCCAGTCCTGAGCGAACAGGGCGAAGGGGAGGAGCAACAGGGCCACGCGGCGCATATGGGTAGTATGCACCTGGGCGGGGCTGCTAAGATATCGCCCATATGATGCGCCGGATTTTGCTCACAGTTATTCTCTCGCTTCCGCTATTTGCGCAAGGCACGATCAGCACGTACGCCGGGAATGGAGACTTCATCTATAGCGGCGATGGGGGGCAGGCGACCGCGGCCTCGATCCAATCGCCAAATGGAGTGGCGGTGGACGCGGCGGGGAATGTGTACATCTCCGATTTCGGCAACAAGAGAATCCGCAAGGTTGCGCCCGATGGCGTGATCACCACGTATGCAGGGAATGGCACGATCGGGTTTTCCGGTGACGGCGGACCGGCCGTGAACGCGCAGTTGTTCGTGATTACCTCGACAAATCAGGGGCTGGCGGTCGATGCGGCGGGCAACCTGTACATTGCCGATCCGGATAACTCGCGCATACGCAAGGTGACCCCGGGCGGCACGATCAGCACCTACGCGGGCATGGGGCCGAGTTTATTCGGCGGCGACGGGGGACCGGCGACATCGGCGGGCTTGTCGTTGCCCGGCAGCGTGGCCCTGGATGGCGCCGGAAATCTGTACATCGCCGACCAGAGGAACAGCCGCATTCGCAAGGTGACGCCCGGGGGCATCATCAGCACGGTGGCAGGCGACGGCTCACTGCAGTATTCGGGCGATGGCGGCCCAGCGACGAGCGCGGGCGTTCCGCTCCCCGTCTCGGTCGCCTCCGATGCGGCGGGAAACTTTTACTTCACCGACTTGAGCAGCCAGCGCATACGTAAAGTGGATACTTCGGGCATCGTGACAACCTTCGCCGGAAATGGAACGGCCGGGTTTGGCGGCGATGGCGGGCCGGCAGCGGCTGCGATGATTTTCAATCCGAAGGGCATGTCGCTGGACGCGGCGGGCAACCTGTATTTCGCCGATTCGGCCAACAACCGCATTCGCAAGGTGGACACCAACGGCGTGATTACGACGGTTGCCGGAAACGGAGGCGGCGGATTTTCCGGCGATGGAGGACCGCCGACGAGCGCACAGATATCGAGCCCACGTGACGTGAAGGTGGATGCGCAGGGCAACCTCTATATCGCCGATGCCACGAACAACCGGATTCGCAAGGTGGGTGTATCGGGCGCCACCGGCGGAGCGCCCGTGATCAGCCGCGTGGGCAATGCGGCGGGGGGCAGCCTGACGATCGCGCCGAACTCATGGGTGGAGATCAAGGGGGCCAACCTTGGTACGGTGACACGCTTATGGGCGGGCTCGGATTTTGTGAATGGCATCATGCCGATCGAGCTCAACAGGGTCAGCGTGACCGTGAATGGCAAGGCGGCGTTTGTCTACTACATCAGCCCCACACAGATCAATGTGTTGACGCCTCCGGACGCAATTCAGGGCCTGGTCCCCGTGGTGGTCACGACGAGCGCAGGTGTCAGTCTGCCTTTCTCTGCACAGGCACAGCCGCTCTCCCTTTCATTCTTTGCATTCAACGGCGGGACCTACCTGGCAGCCACGCACGCCGACGGAAGTTTGTTGGGGCCAACGACTCTATTCCCAGGATTGAGTACGCCCGCCAAGCCGGGCGAGGTCGTCATCCTTTACGGAAACGGCTTTGGGCCGGTGACGCCGCCCGTGGTGGCCGGCAGCGCCACACAGACTGGAACACTTCCGCAGTTGCCGAACGTTTCAGTGGGCGGGCAACTGGCGACCGTGCAATTTGGCGGGTTGATTTCGCCCGGGCTGTTTCAGTTCAACATCACCGTGCCGGCTAACTTGCCGGATGGAGATCACATGATCCGGGCAGGCTTCACTGGTTCCACGTCGCTCACACAGGCGAACGCGCTGTTGAGTGTAAAGAGATAGCGTTCGGCGTTACGGCTGCGGAACGACCGTTCCCTGGAAGCGGACCTCGCATTTGATGGGCGGACTGAGGCTGCCCAACTCGGCCGTGACTGTGGCATTGATGCGAAAGCCCGCACCGGCGTAGGCGTCCATCAGTTGCGAGCCCATATATTCGGCGTGAAGCCCAGGCGTGCGCACTTCGCGGCGGACGACCTGTACGAAGGTGTAGTGGGTGCCCGTGTTGCCGTTGGATATCTGCGTATCCAGGCGAACCATGCGAACGGCGCGGTCGATTGGGCTGATGCAATAGCCGGACACCTGCTGCAGGTGGACGATTGTGCCAGTGGGCACGTTGCCGTCGCTGCTGATGTTGAGGTCGCAGGGCTTGGTGTCTGCCTGGGTGTTGTTCAGGGTCATTTCGCAGACGCCGCTGACGATACGTGAGCTGGGTTGGGCGAACACAATAACGGCGAAGGCGAGAAGCAGAAGATAACGCATAGGTCTCCCATCAATTCAATACGCGTGGGCGGAGGCGCGGATTGGCTCAGGCGCGGGCGAGGATTTGGCGGGCGTGGCGGACGCGAGCGGCGGCTTCCTCGCCGGTGGCGGCCATGGCTGTAAGGTGGCCCATCTTACGGCCGGGGCGCGGCTCGGCTTTGCCGTAGAGGTGGAGCTTCACGTCGGGCAGCGCGGAGACGGCGGCCCAATCGGGTTCGCCGTGTTTCCACAGATCGCCGAGTAGGTTGGCCATGGCGGCGGGGCGTAGTTGTTCGGTGGAGCCGAGCGACAGGCCGCAGATGGTGCGGAGCTGCTGCTCGAACTGCGAAGTGACGCAGGCGTCAAAAGTATAGTGGCCGGAGTTGTGGGGGCGCGGGGCGAGCTCGTTGATGAGCACGCGGCCAGTGCGTTCGAGGAAGAATTCGACACAGAGGACGCCGACCACGTTGAGGGCTTCGAGAACGCCGCGGGTGATCTCGATGGCTTCTCGCGCGGCTTCGTGCGGAATGGCGGCGGGCGCCGTGGTGACGTCTAGGATGTGATGCTTGTGTTCGTTTTCGACGGCGCCGTAGTGGGCGAAGCTGCCGTCGAGGGCGCGGGCGGCGACAACGGAGAACTCGCATTCGAAATCGACGAAGGCTTCGAGAACGCAGTCTCCGCCACCGGCCTGGCGGTAGGCGGCGGCAAAGTCGGTGTCGTGGGCGATGCGGGCCTGGCCCTTGCCGTCGTAACCAAAACCGGCGGATTTGAGGATGGCGGGCAAGCCGAGTTCGGCGACGGCGTGCGGCAGGCGTTCGAGCGAATTGACGACTTCGAAGGGCGTGACGGGAAAGCCGCTCTTGTGCAGGAAGGTTTTCTCGCGCAGACGGTGCTGGGTGATATGGAGGACTTCGCCCGAGGGGCGGACGGGGGCGAACTCGGCGGCGGCGGCGGTGGCGGCCGACGATACGTTTTCAAATTCAAAGGTGACGACGCTGACGGATTTAGCAAAGTCGCGGACGGCATCGAGGTCGTCGTAGCTGGCCTGAACCTCTTTGTCGGCGACTTGGCCGGTGGGGGTGTCGTCATCGGGCGAGAAGGTGTGGACACGATAGCCCATGCGCCGGGCGGCAATGGCGAACATGCGGCCCAGTTGGCCGCTGCCGAGGACGCCGAGCGTGGCGCCGGGTAGGATGGCGCCGGGATACTGGGTGCTCACGAAAGCGAATCCTCGAGGACGCGCTGTGTTTGGGACTGTCGAAAAGTGTCGAGTTTCGTCGAGTACTCGGAGCGTTTGTTGGCGAGGATGGAGACGGCAAGGAGCGCCGCGTTGATGGCGCCCGCTTTGCCGATGGCGAGCGTGGCGACGGGAATGCCGCCGGGCATCTGGACGATACTAAGCAGCGAATCGACGCCGCGCAGGACGGCGCTTTCGATGGGAACGCCGAGGACGGGAAGCGTGGTGTGGGCGGCGGTCATACCAGGAAGATGGGCTGCGCCCCCGGCGCCGGCGATGATCACTTCGATGCCACGGCCGCGTGCGGCTTTGGCGTATTCAGCCATGAGGTCGGGCGTGCGATGGGCGCTGACGATGCGGCACTCGTGTGGGACGGCGAACTGCGTGAGAGTTTCGGCGCAGTGCTGCATGGTAGTCCAGTCCGAGCGGCTGCCCATGATGACGGCGACCAGAGGGAGGGGGTCAGGTGCGGGCATGTGTAAGTGCCTATGATACGATGCACCAACTGTGCAGCGTCCCACGCGCGTACGACATGCGGTTCTCTGGCTGACCGTCGCGGCCTACATGATCACCTATATGGATCGTGTGGTGATTAGCGCGGCCGTACCTTCGATCCAGAAGGAACTCGGCATTTCGATCGTGGCGATGGGATGGATTTTGGGTTCGTTTCGCTGGGGCTATTCGCTCTTTCAAATTCCTGGGGGATGGTTGGGCGACCGCATCGGACCGCGGCGGGCGCTGACGCTGATCGTCACGTGGTGGAGCGGCTTCACGGCGCTGACGGCCGCGAGTTTCAGCGCGATTTCGATGGGCTTGATCCGATTTCTGTTCGGAGTGGGCGAGGCGGGCGCATTTCCTATTGCCACGCGTAGTTTGTCGCGCTGGATGCTGCCGACCGAGCGCGGATATGCGCAGGGCATCACGCACGCGGGTTCGCGGCTGGGCGCGGCATTCACGCCGCCGATTGTCGTATGGCTGATCGCCGAATTCGGATGGCGCACTCCGTTCTGGGTGTTCGGCATTTTGGGATTGTTGTGGGCGGGCCTCTGGTATTGGTATTACCGCGATACGCCGGATGAGCATGGTTCGTTGAACCAGGCCGAACGAGAGTTGATTCGAGAGAAGCTGGGCGCGCCGAAGACAAGAGGGGCGCAGGATGTGCCGTGGCGCGTGATTTTCGGGACGCGGCAGGTGTGGGTTCTGTCGTCGATGTACTTCTGTTACGGCTACTGCCTGGCGGTGTATCTGGATTGGTTTCCGAAGTATTTGAACGCGCACCGTGGCTTCGATTTGAAGCAGATGGGATTTTATGCGAGCATGCCGCTGCTGGCGGGCGTGCTGGGCGATTTTCTGGGCGGCTGGGTATCGGACCGCTGGGCGCACAAGACCGGCAACCTGCGGGGCGCGCGGCGCGGCGTGGGCAGCTTTGGATTTGCCGTTGCGGCCGCGGGAATTATTCCGGCGACGTTGACGGCCGATCCGCAATGGAGCGTCGTATTCACCTGCATTGCCTTCTTCGGACTGGAGTTGACGGTGGGTGTGAGCTGGGCGATACCGCTGGATGTCGGCGCGGATTTTGCCGGGTCGGTTTCGGCTGTGATGAACACCATGGGCAACATCGGCGGAGCCATTTCCTCGACCGTGGTGGGGTACCTTGTTCAGGCGTACGGTTGGAACGTACCGTTTTTCGTGGCGGCGGCGTTCTGTGTGACAGGCTCCATCCTATTTGCAAGAATAGATGCAGGTAGAAGGATCTTTACCTAGGAGTGTAGTATGCGGATCAATCCAAACAAGTGCGTGGCGTGCGGCAACTGCACGTATGTGTGCCCGATGGGGGCGATTTACGTGGACCCGGTGACGAACCGGTCGACGATTGACCGCGATGAGTGTG
>JBDTVQ010000125.1:0-15592 GCA_040007195.1 Acidobacteriota bacterium
TCGGTGGAAACCGTATCGTGGTGCTGAGTGGAGACAACCACGGCGTCCACGCGAACCGGCTTGCCGTCCACATATTCCACCGACACCTGCGACTTGCCGTCCGGGCGGAGGAAATCGAGTTCATTGGAGCGGCGCACGTCGCTCAACTGGCGCACCAGTTTGTGAGCAAGCATGATCGGCAGCGGCATCAACTCAGCGGTTTCGTTGCAGGCGTAGCCGAACATCAGGCCCTGGTCGCCCGCGCCGCCGGTATCGACGCCCATGGCGATGTCGGGCGATTGCGTTTGAATCGTGTTCAGAACGGCGCACGTTTTGCAGTCGAAGCCGTAGGTGGCGTCGTTGTAGCCGATGTGGTCGATGACTTCGCGGACGAGCTTGGGTACGTCGACGTAGGTTTTAGTGGTGATTTCGCCCGCCACCAGCGCCATACCCGTGGTGACCAGCACCTCACAGGCTACGCGGCTGGTGGGATCGTCCTTGAGTGTGGCATCAAGAACCGCATCCGAAATTTGGTCGGCGATTTTGTCAGGATGACCTTCGGTGACCGATTCAGAGGTAAAAATGTGACGCATTCCGGCTGACAATTTCTTGCGTCCTCCTAGTTGCTGAGGTATCTAGCAAGGAAGCTCCAGGCGTTAGCCGCCCACTCACAAAACTCCAAACAGGCGTTCAATGGGGGTGAACCGGAAGGATTCCTACCTTATCAAGTGTAGTGGAGCCTCTTGATTGCGTCAAACGGGTTCCAGTGAGGGGCATCGGTGGCGGTGTAAGGGGGAAAAGGAGGGGGCAAAATGCGAAACCCGGCGGTTATGTGGGGCAACCGCCGGGCTCCCATGACCGGCCTATGGGGCGGCCGGAAAGTCGATGGCTACTGGATCGATTCCAATTGGGCCTTGCCGTTCCGGACGGATTCCTTGAGGAGTTCGCGAAGCTTGCCTGTGGCCGCTTCGTTGATGGATTTCATCTTCTCGCCCTTGAGCTTCATGTCCTCGCCGAGCGCCTTCATCTTGACGTTCATTTCATCCATCTTGAACTTGAAGGCGTCCGTTTCCGGCTTCACTTTGCCCGAAAACTCCTTTGCCTTCTCCGCCATCTGTTTGGCGAGCTTCTCAATTTCGGCCGTGTTCTGGCGATTTACGGCGGCCCGGATCTGGGACTGCAGGGCCTCCATTTCGCTCCGCAGCTGGTTATCGACCTGGTGCTGCAAATGGCGCGTCGCCATTGCTTCGGCTCTTGCCGCGTCGCGCTGCTTCCAGGCGGCTTCGCGCTGCTGCTGGCCCATTTGGCGGAGGCCGTCGAACATGCTTCTCGCCTGTGCGATGGTGGCGGGATCCCGGATGACATAATGCTTGCCTTCGTCGAGGAAGTGGATGGCGTCGTCATTCATGCGAATGCTGCCTGCATCCCCGTTGTGGCTCCAGGACCAGTTCCAGTTCCAGCTCTGACGGTCGACACGATCAGCCGGGGGAACAGGAGGCGCGGGCGGGGCGGGCGGAGCAGAAGAGGCAACCGGTGCGGGTGGCGCGGGTGGTTGTGGTGGCGCCTGAGGTGCCGGGCTCGCGAATGCAGCTGGGGGAACCGGCGGGACCGGAGGAACGGGCGGTTCTAGGTCCTGATCGGCCGGTGAATTGTCGCGATCTGTCGAAATCCGCATCGCGAGGGGAGGCATGTGACCAGGCCTGGCGCGGGTCATGTCCCACCGCGATGGCCGCGACGCTTCATCGATCGCAATGAGCGTGTCCAGGCGCGACGCGGCCCAGGTCTGGATCGGCTGAGGAGCATCCCACCGTGGGGACATGCCCTTCATTACGGCGGCCTGATATTGCGGGCTGTCGAGGAAGAGCAGACCGATAGTTAGGATCGTGACGGCGATCGGCGTCCAGGGATCGGTGGTTTCATCGCGCATGCCCAGGATGCGGCGGACACGGGAGGCGAGGTCTCCGCCATTAGCCGCCAGGGCGAGAGCGGGCAACGCGGCGCGGCTTTCCTCAAGGGCCACGAGCGTGCGGGCATACAGGACGGGATCGCCGCAGAGGGAGATAGCGATGTCGTCACAGCAGTGCTCGCGTTCGGCGCGGATGCGCGCCGACAGCCACCAAACAGCCGGGTGATAGAAGAGGACTGCCTCGACGGCACGCTGCAGGAAATTGACCAGCGCGTCATGGCGTCGGACGTGGGCGAGCTCATGGGCGAGGAGCAGTTCGGCCTGCTCAGGCGCAAGGCCAATCATGTGGAGCGGCATGAGGACGACGGGTCGCAGCCAGCCGACGACGGCGGGCGAATCGACGCGCGTGGTGAACGTGAGGCGCACCTGGCGGCCAACGTTGAGCAGTATACGCAGGCGTTCGACATGGCAGAGCCAGTTCGTGGGGGTGGGCTGCGAGCCTGGACGGCGCCACCGGAGCGCCATCGTCCAACCTGCCAGAAGGCGGAAGCTGAGCAGCGTTGCGCCGGCGAACCAGGCAGCCACGAGGAACGGCATCCAGTCCTGCGGGACCACAGGGGAAGAGGCTGCCTGTTCCCACCCGCCGCCCATCGGCATGAGAACGCCCGCCGGTTCGCGCACCTGAGCAGGCGAACTGGAAAGCCATGCAAAGGTGGCGAGCGGCGCCAGTGCCATCGCGAACAGGCTGAGGCAAGCCGCAGCATAACGGCGCTGCGAGGAGGAGTCGCGGATCTTCCAGAGCAGCCCTTTAGCGACCGCGGCGACAAGCGCGCCCTGCCAGAGAAAGTGCAATAGAGTGGAGCCGAGGGTGTCCACCTGCGCAACGACGCTGAGCCACATCGGGGCAAATTGCGTGATCATGACTTCCTCCCGGTTTCGTATTCGTCGAGCAGTTTGCGCAGTTCGGCCACCTCTTCGCGCGAGGCTTTCTTCGCCGAGAGAGCTCCCAGCAGCAGACTGCGCGCCGAACCGCCAAAGGCGCGCTCCAACAGGTGCCCGGCCAGTTGCGATTGCGTGCGCTCCTGCGGCTGGCGGGCCGAATAGATGTGCGAACGGGCGCTCTCGTCGCGTTCGACGAGCCCCTTCTCAGCCATGATCTGCATCAGCTTCAGGGTGGTGGTGTATTGTATGGCGCGCTCTTTGGAGAGGACGTCATGAACGTCGCGGACGGTGGACGGTCCGAGGCGCCAAAGGACGCTGAGAATTTCCAGTTCCGAGTCAGTCGGGCGCGGAAGTTTGGGTTGTTCGGGCATGTGCGGCTCCAGATTACTACGAAACATTTCGTACTGTCAACGAAGATCTTCGTACGTAATGACGGAGGAGGCGGAAAGCGGTTAGGACGGTGGAAGGAAAAAGTTAGCGCCGCTCGAAAATTGCTTCGAAACGGCAGTCTGGTTCGGCGCGAATGCGGTCGACGTAGGCCGCGCCACCTTCGGCGAGTTCGGGATGCTCTTCAGATTTCCAGGCACCCTTGGAGAAAGTGAGGGCGTCACGTTGGGCGGCGCGGATTGCGTCTATGTGCATAGAATCCAGCCTTCTTAGGGTACTGCGTCCCACGACGCCGGGGATGGCTCCGGGCTGCCGAGCAGGGCTCCCCACACAACCGGCCCCACTCATGCTATCCTGACCAAAGGCTCTCCCCGGAGAGATCACACACTAGTTGTATGGCTAATCACGTATCCGCACTCGAAAACACTCGCAAGATTGAACGCCGCACGGCGGTGAACCAGCAGCGCCGCACGCGTTTGCGCCACCAGATTCGCGCCATTCGCCGCGCGATGGAAGGCAAGGACGTCAAAGCTGCTGAAGCTTTGCTGCCGCCGACCTTTTCGCTGGTCGATCGCGCTGCGAAGTGGGGCATTATCAAAGTGAACACGGCATCGCGCTACAAGAGCCGCATTCACACCCGGTTGAAGAAGATGCAGTCGGCCGCCTAAAAGCGCCCGCTCCTTCCTTCCCACCCCCTACTTCCTCGTCAGTCCCAGGACGAACTCTTCCAACACAACCCGGTCATCGGGTCTTGTGTCTCTCAACGCCCGGTCCGTGGCCGAAATGCGCTTCAGCCCCTCCTGCAACTGCCCCGGCGTGAACGAGGCAGCCGACTGCCACACCTGTTCCGCACGCGACGGCCACATGGCCACTCCCATCCGCTGAAAATGACTCTGCACCTGTGACGCCCCGCGCAGACCTGCCTCGCGGGCGACCAGCGCCTGGCGGAACTGCGTAGCGAGGAACCCTAGCGCCAGGGGCAAGTATTCTCCATCTCCCAGTAACGTATTGAGCAGATCGAGGGCGCGCGTGCGATCCTTGCGGCCGAGAGCCGCTACGAGCGCAAAGATCGTTGTCGAGCGTGCCTGCGGAACCAGTTGTTCAATGTCCTCCACCGTGACCCGTTTGCTCGCCTGCATCGCGACGAAGTTGCGTAGCTTTTCGATCTCCACTTCGATGCGTTGTGCGGATCCGGCAGTCGCTTCAATGAGCAGATCCACCTCATCGTTGCCGAGCTCGATGGCGGCGCGCTTGGCGAGATCTAGCGTCAAGCGACGCACACGGCTCTCGTCCATGCGGGGAAACTCGACCACCTGCTGAACGGGCGCGAAGTATTTGCGCAGCCGCTCGACGCGGGCTTTATCCTCACCGTCGAATTCATAGCGGCTGGAATCGAAGACGATGACGACGCCGGGCGTGGGGTCTTTCAGATATTCAGCCAACTGCATGGTGCCGTCACCCGAAGCCTTCGATGAACCCTCATCGCCCGAGTCTTCTTCTGCAGCCGCTGCGGCGCGTCCGCGCGGCAATGCCCCTTCGGCACGGGTGACCCATATCACGCGCTGCGCTGCGAACAGCGACATGGCGCGCGCATCGTCGAGCACTTCGGCCATCGTGAGTTCGTCGAGCGTGTGGCGCGTAAAGGCATCTTCGGAGGCATCGGCGCCGAGGAATTTTTCGACGAGCGTGCGCCGGCACTGGTCGCGCCCGAACATTTCAGGTCCAAGAAAAAAATAGGCCGGCGCGGCTGGCTGCTTCGCAATATGGGCCAAAAAGCTATCGCTCGTGAACGCCACTAGAAGTTCTCCAGAATCGCGCTCACCACCGAGCGCGCCGTTTCCTGCGCCAACCGTTCGATTCCCGCGCCCGACTCTTCAAAGTATGCAAGCTGGTCGGCGCTGATCTCGTAGCGCTGGCGCGCCTCAAAGGCCGGCCGGTCAAACAGCAGTTTGCCGCCGCGCTGCGTGAGACGCACCTGCAGGACGGCGATCATCTGCACACCGGACGGTCGGCCCGATACGGGATCGATCAGGATGGGGTAGCTGTTGTACTGCAAGACCGTCCCGCTGAGTACGGCGTCGGCTTCGTTTGGATCGGCCACGATGCGATAACGCGAGCGGCGAATGAATTCCCGCGTGAGCGCCGAAGGAACGGCGTCGCTAAAACGGACGCGGCTGGTGGCGTTATTAAACGCCGGGATAGCGATGGTGTGGATCTCTTTCGGCAGCAGGTCGCTCTTGCCCGCGACGTGGTAGCCGCACGAGCTGAGCGTCGCCAGCGGCACAAGGGCGAGGATCAGCCGTCGAATCACTTCAGCGATTCCCCAATCAGAATGCCAGTGGCCACCGAGATGGCATTTTGCGAAACGATGCGGAAGTTGTCTGCCGCCGCATGCACCCAAACGGCACGCGCTTCATTGCGGTCGGCTTCCAGCGCTCCGGCGGAGATGCCGGTTTGCGACGCCATGCCGACGGGATTGGGCTGCGTCGTTCCTTCGCCGCGGAAATCGAAGGGATCGTGATTCAACGCCGCTTCGATCGCCCCCAGGTCGGGACGCTCGGCAAATAAGACCCATAGCGACGCCGTGGTGCCATGCATGACGGCCGTCTGCAGCAGGCGCAGATTGGGCATCGGCACGGTGGGAGTGGGCGAAAGTAACGAGACAAGGTGGCTTTCGATGCCCTCCTGAATCGATTGCAGGCTGAGTGGGGCCTCATCGCCAAAGCGCGCCAAGACGTTGAAGGCGAGCTGCTCGTCGTAGATGGCTTTGTTTTGCTGTTTGAAGCTGAGCAGGGCCACGGTCTGCTGCTGGAGCTCTTCGATGCCAGCCATGCCGCGCTCGCTGGCCGGCTCGAATGCGGTAACGACGGAGCGGCGCAATGTACCCACCGTCGCCAGGCGTTGCAGAAGCGTGGCAATCAGGATCGCAGCCGGATGGGCGATGACGTGAAGATTCGTGGACGCGGTCGTGCCCGCCGGTTCGGCCATGGGCGCGCGCAGGCGCGAGCTGGGATGGTCTTCGAGCGAGCGTGTGAGGTCGATCACCACAGGCCCCGTGGGTCCTTGCCGGATCTGCGTGAAAGCCTTCTGGTTCACCTCAGCCGGTCCGGTGAGAAAGACGATGCGCGAGGAGTTCAATTCCTCCTCGTCGATGGGTGCGATCACCACGGGCTCGTCCTCTTCCGCGCTGAGGATCGCCGCACCCTCCTCGACCGAGCCGAGCAGCTTTAGCCGCGAGCCGAGAATGCTCTCCCGCAGCAGTTCACGCAGATCGGTGCCCAGCAGCGTCTCGCTGCCGACGATGGACACCTGTGGAATGGTTGGTTCAGGCATGGGTTCGATTTATGAACTAAGCGGCGGCGGGCCGGCGGAAATGGCGTTTCAGGAGGCCGCCGGCGCGAACAAAAATGCCACTGCCGACATAGGTGATCGACATGGCCAGCAGCACGGGCTGCGAATAGTTCCAGATCAGGTAGATGAAGGCGCCGAGCAGGACGACGCTGCGGGGTGAGCGCGGACTCACCATGCTGAAGTCTTTGAAGCTTCGATAGCGCCACGCGCTCACCATGAGAAAAGCGAGCAGGGCGATCAGCGCCAGAAAGGACACCGCGTAAGGCCACCAGACCAGTGGCACCGAGTCGGATGCGTAGACCACCGATGCAACCATCCCGGCAGCGGCGGGAATCGGCAGGCCGACAAAATACTTGCGGCCGGGGCGGCCCGGATTGGTCGGCTTCGGATCCACGCTGATATTGAAGCGGGCCAGCCGCATGGCTCCGCACAGTACGAAAAGGAAAACGAGAAAATAGCCGGCGCGATTGAGATGATCAAGCAGCATCGGCGGCATGGCGGCCGGGTTGACGAACGTGAATCCCCACGCCCAGGCAAGCACTGCCGGAGCGACACCGAACGCTATAACATCGGCGAGTGAGTCGAGCTCGCGGCCAAAATCGGACGTTGTGTTTGTCATGCGGGCGATACGCCCGTCAAGGCCGTCGAGAAAGACGCTGACTCCAATGGCAAGCGAGGCGCGTTCGAAGGCTTCGTTGTGGCCCAATTGGCCCGCAGTGGCCACCATCGCGCCGCGAAAGGCATCCACAATGGCAACGAAGCCGAGAAATAGATTTCCAGCAGTGAACAATGCGGGCAGCGCATAGGCCGCTTTGCGCGGACGGCGATCCGGCGACTTGGGGTCGATCAGTCGGTCGCGGAGGCGCAATTGCGGCATCATTCGGCTACCTCTCTACTCGCGCTAGTCGCGCTTGGCCAGAATGCTCGATCCGGCCGAAACGCGCTGTCCCTCGCGCACAACGATGTTCCATTCGGGTCCGAGAAACACGTCGCACCGTGATCCAAACTGGATAAGTCCGACCCTCTCTCCCATTTTGACCTTGTCGCCCGGCTTTCTCCAGAAGAGAATGCGCCGGGCTACAAGTCCGGCAATCTGGCTGAAGACGACCGTGGTGCCTTCACCTTCGACGGTCACCATGTTCTGTTCGTTCTCGGCGGTGGCCTCTTCGCGGCTGGCTACCAGGAATTTACCAGGCTTATATTGCACGGCGCGCACGGTGCCGGCGATCGGCGTGCGATTCACGTGGACGTCGAGCGGACTCAGAAAGATGCTGATGCGGCGGCGGCCACCGGTATCGTCTTTCACGGCGACGACTTTGCCGTCGGCCGGTGATACCGCATACGGTCCCTGGGGGATTTCGCGTTCGGGATCACGGAAGAACCATAGCGAAAAGAGGGCCAGAATGGCGAAGGGAATCGCCGCCCAGGGCCGGGTCAGATAGCCAAGTAGGACGCCGCTGGCAACGAAGCCGAGCGCGTAATAAACGCCAGTAATTACCATGTCGGAGCGACTACTATTGTGGCATGGGATTCCCGTTGGGAGACGGATATCATGTATTGCCGCCGGGCAAGCTGGCCGCGGTGGTGACGTGGCTGGAAATGCGCGAGCCGCCTAAGGCGGGCGAGGGGTTGCCCGAAGGCGTGGCGCTGATCCACGATCCCGAGCCGGAAGTGAGCTGGTATTGCCGCATCTTTCGGGAAATTGGCGAGCCGTGGCTGTGGTTTGGGCGGCTGGAGATGAGCGCCGAAGAACTGGGGAAGATCCTAACCGCAAAGGGAATTGAGGTATACCGCCTGGAAACGGGCGGCGATACCATCGGGCTCTTAGAGATGGACCGGCGGCATCCAGAAGAGGTTGAGATCACCTATTTCGGCCTGGTGCCGGGCTGGACGGGGCGCGGCGTCGGCAAAGCGCTCATGGCCGAAGCGTTACGCCAGGCGTGGACACCTGGGACCGGCCGCGTGTGGTTGCACACCTGCTCCTTTGACCATCCAGGGGCTGTCAGTTTCTACCAGAAGTGTGGATTCCGGCCCTACCAGCGAGGCTTGGAGATATTCGACGACCCCCGGCTGCGGGGCGTCGTGCGGAAGGATGCGGCGGCGCAGGTGCCTTTGTTGTAGGGGTTAGCCGCGCCCGATGAGTCCTGAGAAGAGCGACCCTATGCTCGACTTCTTGGGCTTGGGGGCGTCGGCTGAGGCGGCTCGTTTACCGGCCAGCCGGTCGGCGAGCTGCATCAAACTCTTTCCAATGGGTGACCCGGGGCCGATCGGCTTCCCCTCCACGAGGGCGGCTTGAACGGCATCGTAGTCGGAGGGAACCACGTGGAATACATCGGAATGAAGCGCGGTTTCAATCGCTTCCTGGTTCAGGCCTACCTCCGTGCTGTAGCGATTCACGATCAGCTTGATCTTGGCGCGGTCGATGCCCAGGCGGTCGAAGTTTTGGAGAACGCGCTGCGTGGCGCGAAGGGCGGGCAATTCGTTGGTGGTGACGAGGATTAACTCGTCGGCGATGTTTGCGAGCGACTGGGCCCAGTTTCCGTGCGGTCCGGGAGCATCCACTGTAATGATGTCGTAGGCTTGGCGGGCGAAATCAAACAGCGGGCCGAGTTCGGCGCTCGCGCTGTCGACATCGATCGGATTTTCCGGCGAGAGCAGAACGTCCACGTCCTGATGTTTGGTGATCAAGCCGCGCCAGATATCGGAGTCCAAACCACCTTCCCGGGTCATCGCATCGACGAAGCTATACGTAGGTTTCAGCTTGAGCAGGAACGGGATGGTGCCCGTGGCCGGATCGAAATCGGCCAGCATGATGCGCTTGAATCCGTGGCGCTTCCAGTGGAATACGAGATTGCTGGCGAGCGTGGAGGCACCGCAGGCCCCTTTGACGGGCATGATCACTTGAACGCGCGCGCCACCGGTGAGAGCGCCCTCACCTTTTCGCATCACCAGGCGCGCCAACACCGGTTGAACCTGTTCGGCGGTCACCGGCTGCAGCAGAAACTCGCTCGCGCCCGTGCGGAGGCAGCGAAGGATCAAATCCGGGTCGTTGCCGCTCAGGATGACCACCACCGGAACGCCCACCAGCCCGTGTGAGAGCAGAGCTAGCGTTTCGAGACCCATCTCCTTGTTTGTGGTGACGTCCAGGAAAATCAGCGCGGGACGCTCGCCGCTGGCCATTTCGGCTATCAGGCGGCGGTCCGGCATTTGAGACAGCTCCACCAGCGGAGCCATCGGCAGCTCCTTGCTGAGTACCGGGATAAGTTCGCTCTTGAGCTTCTTTTCCCCGGAAACAATTAGAACTGGTTGACTTACGGCCGGCTTCGCCGTGTTCCGTCCGGACATGTACCCTCTATGTCTTCTCTTCCGCTACTTCGGCTTGAATTCTCCCTATCGGCGGAAAACAGGGAAAACCTGAGAGTATAGACTGCCACCGCCTACTAGAATGATCAGATAGTCCAATCCCCCCGGGATGCTCTCCACGGAAACCGATGGGAAGAACGGCCGTTTCGCACGTTCCGGCGGACTCACGTTCCAGCAGGTTCGAATCTCCTTTCCAAGGCACTCTATGGATCTCTCATCGGCGGCAAAGAACGTCGGGATATGTGAAACTCAGCCAATTACGGCGGAAGGACTGCGGTCCGTACTTTCGCGCACGGAGGACCTGCGCGTTCTCTGGCAAGTGGACAGCCTCATGGGGGCAATCGACCTGGTGAAATCCCAGCCACCGGATCTGCTCCTGGCCGACAAGAGTTTTGGTTCGCAGTCGCTGCTCCAATTCCTGCACGAAGTGCGGCCCTATTTGCAGAACACCTCCATCGTCGTGTGGGGGGCATCGATCACGGAGCCGGAGGCGTTGCGGCTGCTGCAATCGGGCGTGCGCGGCGTGGTTCGCAAGACCGCTTTTCCGGAAATGATCCTTACCTGCATGAGATCCGTCGCATCGGGCTCAAACTGGATGGAGGATACGCTTTTCCGCGATCCGCCGCGTTTGGACCGCTATCCGCGCTCGGAACTCACCGCGCGCGAGCAGCAGGTGCTGGAACTGGTCGAACAAGGCCTCAAGAATAAGGAAATCGCCCGCGAACTGGGCATCCGCCCGGGTACGGTAAAGATCCACCTGAAGCACATCTTCGAAAAGACGGGCGTCCGCGGCCGCTATGGACTGGCCCTGAGCGGCCTGAAGGAAAAGGGCATGCTGGAGATGGCGGCGGCCGAAGTCGAGGCCTGATCCGGCGCCTAGGCCAAATCCTCATCGGGCGCCCCTGCCAAATCGCGATTGGGCGCCCCTGCCAAATCGTCATCGGGCCCCCCGCCATATCCCGATCGGGCGCATACGCCAAATTTGGCCCATTCCCACCGCCGCAACTTCGTTATCCTGAAGTGCGGCGATGAAGATTGCGCGAATTCAGTCCTTCCTATTGTCTTACCGGTTCCCCGAGCCGGTGAAGCTGACTTATTACGGGGGCGAGCGAACCATCCTGAAGCGCGACGCGATGCTGGTGCGCGTCGAGGGCGAGAAGGGATTGGTCGGCCACGGTCCTGGACAGGGCAGCGAAAAAGCCCACTCCATCATTCGCGACATTGTGGCCCCGTTTCTCGAAGGCCGCACGCTGGCCGATCCTGACGCGTTGCGGGCCATGTTCCGCATGGGTCCCGGAGCCGATGCGGAGATATATAAGATCTACTGCATGGTGGAGGTCGCCCTCTACGATCTGCTCGGCAAATCGCTTGGCGTTCCCGTAAGCGAGCTGGTGGGCGGGCGCGTGCGCGATTCCATCACTCTCTACGCGAGCGCGGGAATGTACCAGCCGGCCGAGGGATTCGCCCGCGAGGCGGCGGCATTTGCCGAACTGGGATACAGAGGCTATAAGATGCGCCCGGCGCTTGGTCCCGAAGAGGACGTGCGCGCCGTCGAGCTGATGCGCGAGGCCGTGGGTCACTCGATGGAACTGATGGTGGATGCGCATTCGTGGTGGCGGATGGGCGACCGCAACTACTCGGCCGAAATCGTCGAGCAGGTAGCCAAGGAGATGGGTTCGTTCGACATCGCCTGGCTCGAAGAGCCGCTGCCTCCGGACGATCACGCCGCCTACCGCAAGCTGCGCGACACCGGGTATGTGCCCGTCGCCAGTGGCGAACATGAACCCAGCGAAGATTCCTACATTGACCTGATCGCCAGCCAGGCCGTGGATTTTGTGCAAATGGACGTCGTGTGCCAGGGCGGCTATACGGCGGGACAGCGGATTCTCTCCATGGCGCAACGGCAGGACATCGCCTTCGCCTTCCACTGCTGGGGCACCGATTTGGAAGTGATGGCCGCGGCGCACCTGGGCATCTGCTGGCCGCAAACGGTTTCGGCTTGGCTCGAACAAGCCGTCTACTCCGACGAGCGCGTGAAATCGATGTATGAGTTCCCGCTGGCGCGCCGCATTCTGCGCGACCCGTTGCCGATCAGCGGCGGCGAACTGGCCGTACCGGTCGAACCTGGACTTGGCGTGGTGGTAGACGAGAGCGTCATCGATCAGTTTCCATGGATTCCCGGGCCGTGGTCGTTCTTCACCCTCACCTCACCGAAGGAAACCTACGCGGTCACTTCGGACCATAGCGTGAAATGGAACCCTGAGGAGCAGGCGTAGTCGATGGTTTGGGAATGGATGGTGCCGGGCGCGAGTGCGGGAGCGGCCATCGGGCTGGCGGCTTGGGCTGTGCGTGGACGCTCGTCGCGCGTATTCGCGCCGTCCGAATGGCGGGGCAACCGGTCCGCGGCGCGCGTCGCGCTGACGTTTGACGATGGCCCGTCGCCGTGGACGGGCGCAATTTTGGACCTGCTTGGCGAATACGGAGCAAAAGCTACTTTTTTCCAGATTGGCAGAGAGGCAAAGAATAGTCCCGAACTGGCCCGCCGCGCCTCCACGGAAGGGCACGAGATCGGAAACCATACTTTTTCGCACGCGGCGCTCTATGCAAAGACGCCTGTCGGCGTGTATGGTGAAGTGGCGGGTGGCCAGAGGGTGCTGACTGAGATCCACGGCCGGTCACCGCAGTGGTTTCGCCCACCGTACGGTTGCCGCTGGTTCGGGTTGCGCAAGGCGCAGCGGGAACTTGGGCTGACCGGCGTGATGTGGACCTGCCTTGGCCTGGATTGGAAACTGCCGGCCCGGCAGGTGGCGGCGCGTGTACTTGCCCATGCCGGAAATGGCGCGATTGTCTGCCTGCACGACGGGCGGGCAGGGCGCCCGAAGCCCGATTGCCGGGCTACCGTGGACGCCCTCAAGGTGATTCTCCCGGCCTTGCGCGAGCGGCATTTTGATTTCGCAACTGTGAGTGAGGTTTTCGCATGACCGAAGAATTTACCCAGCGGATGCTGCAGTCCATTGCCAGCACGTTACATAAACCCGTTGAGCAATACCGGCTGGACGCATCGTTTGAGGAACTGGGCATCGATTCGCTGGATGGCATCAACATTCTTTTCGCGTTGGAAAATGAGTTTGGAATCCAAATTCCCGACGACGCCGCCCGGAATGTAAAAAATCTTGGTGAAATGGCCGAAGGCGTTTGGAAGCTGGTGGAAGAGAAGGGCACGCCTGCATGAGAGTTGCCGTGACAGGCGTGGGCGCGCTCACGCCAATGGGGGCCACGGCGCCTGAGTTTTGGAAAGGGCTGACGGAAGGCCGCTCAGGCATTGGTCCGCTGGAAGGGTGGTGGACTTCCCAACTGCGATTCACCAACGGCGCACAGATGCGCGGTTGGGATCCGTCGCTGCACTTTGACCCCAAAACGGTGGACCTGCTGGATCCGTTCGCCCAGTTCGCTACCGTTGCCGGACGCGAGGCGCTGCGCGATGCAGGGCTCACGGCCGAAGACGTGAAAGGGCCGCGCACGGCAATTCTCACTGGAAGCTGCGTAGGCGGGAAAGCCACTGAGGACCTGCAGTTCCAGGAGATCTACGACAAGAAGAGCGGACGCGTGCATCCGATGACGATTGCCCGGACGATGTCGAATGCAGGTGCGAGCTATCTCTCCATGGAGTGGGGAGTGAGCGGGCCCGTATTTTCGATATCGACGGCGTGCGCCTCGGCGGGCCATGCCATCGGCCAAGGGCTGTGGATGGTTCGGTCGGGCATGGTGGACCGGGCGATTGTCGGCGGCGCTGAGGCGCTGTTCAGTTTTGGCTTTTTGAAAGCCTGGGAAGCGATGCGCGTGGTTTCGCAGGAGACGTGCCGGCCGTTTTCAAAAGATCGCAAGGGCCTGATTCTCGGTGAAGGCGCGGCGATGATGGTGATTGAGCCGTTGGATGCCGCCAAGGCCAGAGGCGCGCGCATCTATGCCGAATTGGCCGGAGCGGGCATGAGCGCCGATGCGCATCACATCACGCAGCCGACCGTGGGAGGACCAGCGGGGGCCATGCGCGCCGCACTCGCCGATGCGTCGATGGCGCCCGAAGAAGTGGGCTACATCAACGCGCACGGCACGGGAACGATAGCCAACGACTCCACCGAGTGCAAGGCCATCCATATGGTGTTTGGCGATCATGCCAAGCGGCTGGCCGTCAGCTCCACGAAATCGATGCACGGCCATGCCCTCGGCGCCGCGGGCGCGTTAGAGGCCGTGGCAACCGTTATGGCGCTGCGCGACGGTATTCTTCCACCGACGATGAACTACACAACACCCGATCCGGAGTGCGACGTGGACGTGGTTCCCAACGCGGCGCGCAAGGCGCAGGTGGGCGCGGCTCTCTCCAACTCGTTCGCCTTCGGCGGATTGAATGCGGTGCTCTGCTTCCGGTCGGCGAACTCGCTCTAAACCCCCGGCTTCACCCTCAATCCCCAGCTTCGCCCTAAATCCCCAGCTTCTCTTTCAGTACGGCGGTTCGGTCGCGCGCCACCTGCAGCTCCGTCTTGCCGTCTTTCATTCGCACCATCACGCGCCCGCCGAACCATGTGTGGATCTCTTTGACATGCTCAATGTGCAGGAGCGTCGAGCGATGAATGCGCAGCCATTGCTGCGGATCGAGACGCGATTCGAGCTCGGCGATGGTGGGATCGACGACATAGTGCTTGGCCGCCGTGGCCGCGAAGGTGAGCTTGTCCTTGGCGTAGAAATGCGTTACTTGCGCAAGATCGACGAATTCGACCTTGTCGCCCAGCTTGGAGGCGATGCGCGTGGGGTAACTCGGCGCGGGTTGGGCCAGCGCCTGTTGCACCTGGCTGAGCAAGCGCGCAAAATCGCCGCGTGGAGCCGCACCGCCCAACATGCGGTCGAGTTTGTTGAACGCGCGGTCGAGCGCTTCGGGACTCACCGGTTTGAGCAGGTAATCGATCGAGTTGGCTTCAAATGCCTGTAGGGCGTATTGGTGATAGGCGGTGGTGAAGACGACCAGCGGCGGCGCGGTCATGCTCGCGAGTAACTCAAAACCCGTCAGGCCGGGCATCTCGATGTCGAGAAACACGGCGTCCGGTGGAGCGGCCTGCATTGCCGCCAGCGCGGCTTCGGGATCCTGCGCGGAACCGGCGACGCGGGCCCGGCCGCTTTCCTCGATCATGCGAGCCAGCCGTTTGAGCGCCAACGGTTCGTCGTCGACGAGAAACACATTCATGCCGGCACCCTCATCCGCACTCGCATCAGTCCCGGCGCCCGCATGAACTCCAGCGAGGAGGCCTTGCCGAAGAGCGTCTGCAGGCGCCCCTGGAGATTGT
Organism: Acidobacteriota bacterium; assembly: GCA_040007195.1. Taxonomy (GTDB): domain Bacteria; phylum Acidobacteriota; class Terriglobia; order Bryobacterales; family Bryobacteraceae; genus JAFLBB01. The sequence goes on from JBDTVQ010000125.1 coordinate 15,265, forward strand.
CGATGCCGTGGCCGGAAGGAATCTGCTGTGGTGTGAAACCTGGGCCGTCGTCTTCAATGTCCACAATCAGCCGCCCTTCCTCCCGCCGCAGGCGAACGTGAATACTGCCTCCTTCGCGGCGCGGCGCTACGGCGTATTTGACACTGTTTTCGACCAGCGTCTGTATGGAGAACGGCGGTACCGACAGGTGAGCGAGGCCTTCGGGCGGCGCGAGGGTGAAGCGCAGGCGGTCGCCAAAGCGCGTGGCCTGAATATCGAGATAGCTGGCGACAAGTTGCATCTCCTGTTCGAGCGGAATCGTGGCCGCGCTGGTGGAATCGAGCGACGA
>JBDTVQ010000126.1:0-15556 GCA_040007195.1 Acidobacteriota bacterium
CCCACCTCGGCGCTCACCTCAGCTGCAAACGCCTCGCGATCCACCGTCAACGCGTGGCCCGCCGGTACGCGAACTTTCGCCGCCACACGCAGCAACAGCGAATCCATCCGCCGCAGCTCTTCCTTCAACAACCACGGCGCGGAGTTCTCCGACTCGCTTTTCAGGGAATTTGAACAAACCAACTCGGCGAGCTGTTCGGTCTTGTGTGCGGGCGTCGTGCGCTCCGGGCGCATTTCATACAGCGTCGCCCTCGCACCTGCACGCGAAACCTGCCAAGCCGCTTCGCAGCCTGCCAGACCGCCGCCAATTATATGGATCATTTCGCCGCCACCGCCGCGGCCCGCAATGCTCGAATTGCGCGCCGCAACCGCCGAGCGCTCGGAACTCTCAGCCCAGCCGCCCTTACGCCCGCGCCTTGTCGTAGTCGATCGGGTCGTTCACCAGGTGGTACTCCGGTTCGCCATCCACCTGCAGGTAGTACGTCTTCAGCGGCGTGCGCTCGAAGTCGGTCAACTGCCGCCGCGAGGGCTGGCCGTCGGACCACTCATACACCGGCACTTCATGCGGATTAAACGTGTCGGAGAAACCGCGTTCCTTGGCGATCCGGAACAGATTGACGTTCCCCGGCTCGTGACCGCCCAGCCACATGCCGACCATATCCAGCCGCAGCTTGTCCTTCGAAAACATGACCAGGTTCGTCATGTAATCGTTGCCGATCGCGAATCCGTTGCCGTCGCGCCCGTAGATGCCTTCGATGATCGCCAGGCCCGGCTTCGTCGTCTGATAGTGATCAAGCGTCTTGTGCGCCCAAATCTCATGATTCATTGGCGCCAGGTCGGCCTTGCTCTGGTAGCGCGGATAGCCCTTCGAAACGTGTCCGTCGAAGAACTTGTTCACTACACGCTCGACATTCGGGTGAATGTTTGGCTTCATGTGCTCCGGCACGCCGGTCACCATGCGCCAGCCGGGACAGAACCGCACGTACGGCTTGACCACCATGCCCTGCTCGTTCTTCGTCGTGAGCGTCATGCACATGCCATGCGACTTCCACTTGGCGATGTTGAACAGCCACGTGTCGGGCTCGCCAAGCGGTGCGTAGTGCGGAATGCTCGTGTAGACGACAGGCTCCGGCACCTTCGTCCAGTTCATCTCGTAGCTTTCCAGGAAGTTGCGCTCGCGGCGATCCGGCTCGTTGCAGATCACACCATGACGGTCGTTGATATCCGCCATGCCGCGATAGTTCCACGCCTGGAAATTGTTGGCTTCGAGGAAATGGAACTTCTTCAGTCCCAGCTCCTTCATGCCCATGATGATGCCTTCGTAAAACTGCGGGTCCGTGCCCGTGCCCCAGTTGTCGGCATCCGGCCGGTTGCGGCTGCGGACGTTCGTGCAGTTGGGCTTCAAAATGACGCGGTGCGACGTCGGAACGCCCGGCGTGGCGTCCATTGGGACCAACACCTCGCGCGCAAAGCGCAGTCCTTCATTGAGCTTCGCCTCGTCGTCGAACTTGTGAGCCACCTTCGTCCGCATGATGAATACGGCCTTCGGATTGGCCTCAACGAACGGGTGAACACCGAAAAACTGCTTCGGCATCCGCGGAGCGGCGGCGAGTTGCCCCGCGCCAAAAGCTCCGCTACCCAATACTCCAGCGCCCAGCGGCAAGGCCGCGCCAGACATCAGAAAGTTTCGACGGCTCAGCATAATTAATCCAAGCTCCTGTGTCTTCAGTTTAACTGAAGACGACTACCCCCATGCGGCCCAACTCCGGCAGGAACACTTCTGTCATCGACTCGCGGCCCCTAGCTTCGAGTGTCTTGGGGCCTTCCTCGGGAGTGTGCAGGACGGCTGTTTTGTAGTGGCCCCGGATCCGCAATTGCACGTCGTACATTTTGGACCGGCCATAGTTCATGAGCGTGGCAATCGACTCCGGTCCCCGCCGCGAAGCCGTATAGACGACCGTGCCCGCACCCCATACGCGAATAGGCCGGTTGCGGTAGGTCGCCAGATCGATCACGTCGAGCGCGAATTCACTGGGATTGGCGATCGCCTTTGTATAGGCGACGATGGTTCCCTTGCCGAATGAGTGAAAGGTTCGATCAGCCTGTTCCTTCACCGGCTTCAATGCCGTTTGCCGCCACCAGGCACTTTCGCCGCGTGCATCTACGACCAGGAACGCGCCGGCTTTTGCATGCGCCAGCAGCTTCGCCGCCAGCGCCGGCTCCGGTTTCTTGATGCCCGCCGCCACCATGCACAAGCATTCGCCCGACGGCGCCGGTAGATCGGCGGCGCGTACCAACCTGGGCGACGCCCCCCGCCGGAACAGCAGGTTCGCATACTCCTGCGACATCCCTGCGTCCACCATCGCCGTGATCGTGGCATACATCGGATGGCCGAACAGACTTCGATTCGCCTTCAACCAAGCCGCGAACACGCCGAATTTTTTCCACGCCTCGACGGCAGCCGCATCATTCGCCGCCAACTGTCTGCGAAACCGCTCATCGGGTGCAACAATCCAGTTCCCGCCCATCGCCCGCGCTTCCATCAACCCGATTTCGAGCGACTCAAACGGCACCATGCGATCAGCGGTAACGCCCGCCGCCTCGTTCGGCTGATACCCCAGCAACACCGGCTTACCCGGTTCCATCGCCCGTTGATAGCTGACCAGCCATGCGTTCGAATCGATCCATGGCTCACGGCTCGCGCTACCGACCTCTTCCACCCAGTCCACGCGCTGCCCCGGCGTCTTGATTCCGGGGTAGAGGCCCTTATCCACCGCCGCCGGTAAGCCCTCCGGTAACGCGGCTCCCACGGCGGCATCCACGCCCGCCTGTTGGAACAGCGCCTCTGGCTGAGGCTCTCCCTCAGGCCATCTCACAAGCAAAGAATTCAGCGGATCAAGAGGCATCCTGATACGCAGTATAGCCCGTGCTCCCAGCTATGCCATCAGCATGCCCATTGCGGCGCCTGCTGCTCCAGACTCTTCAACTTCGCCGTCAACGTCGTACGCTTCAGCCGCAGTAGCTCGGCCGCCAGCTTCTTGTTCCCGTTCGTCATCCGCAACGCCTGCTCGAGAATTCCCAATTCGATGCGTCCCACCGTCGCTTCAAAATCCAGGCCTTCATCCGGCACCAATATGTACGGCCGCGAATTCGCTGTCGCGGGTCTATTCTCTGCCGCTGGCAACGGGAAATCTCCGGGAACCAGCACCTCGCGTGTGCCGCTCAAGGCGATCGCCATCTCGACGGCGTTTTCTAACTGCCGCACATTGCCCGGCCATCCATACCGCGATAATCGTTCAAAAGACTCCGGCGCAATCCGCTTCAATGGCACATCCTCCTGGCGGCAGATCTTCTCATTGAAGAACTGCGTCAGAATCTGGACGTCCTTACCCCGCTCGCGCAAGGCCGGCATCGTTATCGGCACCACATTGATCCGGTAGAACAAGTCCTCACGGAATGCCCCTTGACGAACCTTCTCCAACAAGTCCGCATTCGACGCCGCGATCACGCGCACATCCACCTTGATCGTCTCTGAGCTGCCAATGCGCTGAAACTCCCGTTCTTGCAGAACCCGCAACAGCTTCGCCTGCAAATCGAGCGGCAGCTCGCCAATCTCGTCCAGAAACAAGGTGCTCTTGTGCGCCTGTTCGAATCGCCCAATCCGGTTCTGCACCGCGCCGGTGAACGCCCCCTTAACATGCCCGAACAACTCGGCTTCCAAGAGGTTCTCCGGCAGCGCACTACAGTTCACCGCCACCATCGGCAAATTCGCCCGGCTGCTGGCCAAATGAATCGCACGTGCAGCCATTTCCTTGCCCGTCCCGGTTTCGCCGTGAATGAGCACCGTACACCTCCGATTGCCAATCAACCGGATCACGTCCAGCACGCGGTGAATTGCCGCGCTCTCGCCCACCAGGCTCCGCCGCCACGGCTCGGCATACTCCAACTGCCGCCACACGGAATTGCGCATCCGCGCATGTTCCAGCAGCGCATCCAGTCGATGTGGCGCCACCGCGGTGTCCATTTGTTCGCGCCAAACATCGAACGCGCCCAGCCGGATCAACCGTGCCACGCCGTCGTCAGTCAGAGACGGATCATGCACCACCACCGGCAATCCCGGCCCAATCCGTTGCGCCTCTTCGAGCAGGTCCTCCGGTGTCCACCCGTCGCAGGGGAAACTCGCAAGCAGCGCGTCGTACCTCCCCATGCGGAAACGCGAGAGAGCTTCAATGGAGTCTTGAACGAACTCCACCGCGCCATCGTGCCGTTCCCGTCCGTCTTCTTCAATCGATGGGATTCTAGCTTCGCCGTCGGAACCTGGCAGGCCCGCATCCGGAAGCAGCCAAAGCAGGCGAATCCGGTGCGTCGCTGGAATCGGATGTGCGGCCATGCTGGGCGTCACCTTCCTCAATCCAAACCTGCCCATCCATCGGACAGCCGCGACGAAATATTAACTCTTCCCTTCGATATTTGTTCACCTATCCCGCCTTACCCTCCCGAGGGTGGCCGCGGCGGCCCGTGCATCACCGGAGCGGGACAACACCCCACCGCGCACAACCCACTCTCGTCCCCTTCCATCCGCTCCATGATCAGTTCCCGGATCATCTTGACAAAGCGCGGATGCGACCCCACCGTCCCCGCCCTCGCCATCGTAAGTCCCAACCGCTCACTCAACTCCCCCGCTTCATGGTCAAGGTCGAACTTTACCTCCATGTGGTCGCTCAGAAATCCGATCGGCACGATCACGACGCTCTTGCCGCCGCCAGCCGCCAGCTCTTTTAACGCGTCGCCGATATCCGGTTCCAGCCACGGTTGCCCCGGCGATCCGCTGCGGCTCTGGTAAACCAGTTGCCACGACTCGCGCCCCGCTCCCTTCGCTACCAGCCCGCATGCCTCCGTCAATTGCTCGACGTAGCGGCACGTTTGCGCCATGCTCAGCGGGATGCTGTGCGCAGTGAACAGCAGCGGTGCGTCGTCCCGCAGGGTCTCCGGCAAACTCGCATACGCGTTCCGCACCCGCTCCGCCATCGGCTCAATGAACCCCGGATGGTTGTAGAACGGCCGCAGCCGCACAACCTCCGGCGCGCCCTCGCCCACGGCTTCCCGCGCCGCGTTGATATTGTCCAAATACTGCCGGCAACTGGAATAACTGGCCCACGCTGAAGTGACGAACGCCAGTGCCCGCTGCACGCCATCCGTTTTCATCTGACGTATCGTATTCCCCAGGTAGGGGTCCCAATTTCGATTCCCTAAGTACACCGGCAGGCTCGGCCCATGCGCCGCCAGTTCCTCCCGCAACGCCTCGATCAGCTCCTCCACCTGCTCGTTGATCGGGCTCTTCCCGTCGAAATGATAATAGTGTTCTGCCACCTCCTCCAGCCGCTCGCGCGGAATACGCCGGCCTCGGGTTACGTTTTCGAGGAACGGCATCACATCTTCGGGCTTGTCCGGCCCGCCAAAACCCACAATTAATAAGGCGTCGTAAGACATCACTTTCCTACAAAGTTACACTGGAATCTCATGGTTCCCTACACCCTGGAAGGCTCGTATCTTCTCCACCAGATGTTTTCCATCCGCTGGGCCGCGTGGAAAGCTCTCGATGCGCAGCGCCAGCAGGCCCTCGTCGCCGAGCTGCAAACCGTACTCATTGGGATGCAGCAGGAAGGCACCTCGTTCTACTCAATGCTCGGGCATAAGGGCGACTTGATGTTCGTCCACTTCCGCCCCGCCATGGACGCCCTGAACGCCGCCGAGCTGAAGCTTGCTCAAACCGGCCTTGCCGACTACTTCGAACAGACCACCTCCTACCTCAGCATCGTCGAGCTCGGCCTCTACGAATCCACCCAGCGCATTCAGCGTACGCTCGCCGAAAAGGGCCTGCAACCCGGAACCGAAGAGTGGGACAAAGCCGCCAACGAGGAGCTCGACCGCAGCCGTACCGCCATGGCTCCGCGCCTGTTCCCGGAAACGCCGCCCGCCCGCTATCTCTGTTTCTATCCGATGGACCGCCGCCGTGGCGAATTGAAAAACTGGTACCAGGTTCCCCTGGACGAACGCGCCCGCATGATGGACCTTCATGGCCGCATCGGACGCAAATATGCCGGCATCGTGAAGCAGATCATCAGCGGATCGATTGGCCTCGACGATTGGGAATGGGGCGTCGACCTATGGGCCGAAGACCCGGTCCAGTTCAAGAAGCTCATCTACGAGATGCGCTTCGACGAAGTCAGCGCCGTGTACGCACTGTTTGGCAAATTCTATCTGGGCGTTCGCACACAGCCCGAGGAACTCGTAGACCTTATGTCCGGCCGGCGTCCGTAGTACCTCTTCGATGTCCCTCACCCGCAGAGCTTGTTTGAGTCTGGGCCTGGCCGCCGCCGCCCCAGGCGCGCAAAACGGACCCATTCGCGAGGCCTCCGGCGTCGCCCGCCTGGGCGAGCATCTGCTGATCGCCGACGATTCCACCGTCGGCCGGTACTTTCGCGTCAAGCTGCCCAGCCGGCCCAAACCGCTGATGATCCTGAACGATCTCGATCCGCATTCAGTGCGTCTGAAGGACGCTTCGCTCGCGATTGACCTCGAAGGGATCGATGTCCTCGCCGACGGTCGCGTCGCCGTGCTCTCCGAACGGCTCCGCTCGCTTGTCGATCACGATGGCATCATCGCCGAATACGACTCACTCTTCAGCGAAGTTGGCAAACGCGGACTCGAAGGCCTGGCCGTTCGTCCACTTCCCAAAGAGGCCTCGCGCATCGCCGTGCTGTGGGAAGGCGGTCTCCCCGACCAGCGTTCCCTTCCCGGTCGCCTGTCGCCCACCCGCACCCCGCAGCCCCTATTGCCGCTTGTCCTCGTCCACGACGTTCCCGCCCACGGTCGCGTGGGACGCCTGCGCCTCACCGATGCCATTTCGACCGTCGAACTCGACGTACCCCATCTCCCCGGCACGGGCCCCTCCATACAGCGTTTCCGCGCCCCCGATCTCGTGTGGACCCGCCGTGGTGCCGGCTGGGGCTTCATCGTCCTGATCTCTTCACAGAACGCCTCCGAGCGGCCAACCTACGCCTACCACTGGTTGCAGCGCTTCGATCTTCAAGGTAAGCGCGTCGGCCAGCCGCTCGATCTGACGCTCCATGTTCCAACCCCGCACAAAGGCGCAAATTGGGAAGGTGCCTGCTGGATGGAACCTGGCAAAAGCCTCGTCCTCGTTCACGAATCCGATGCCAAAGTCCCCGCCGCCGCGTTCATCTTCGATCTGCCGCCGGACTGGCAGTGCTCTCCCGAAGGATTGTAGGCCACGCCTAGGCCGCGCGGCCTAGGCGCTGTTAGCGCCCCAACGTGTCAGCCAGCGAGAAAATGGGCAAATACAGCGACACCAGCACAAACGCCACGAACACGCCCATGAACAGCATGATCGCCGGCTCGATCAATGCCAGCGACGCCGTCATCCGCGTATTCACGTCTTCCTCGTAGAACTCAGCCACGCTGTTCAGCATCGCAGGCAAGGCGCCGGTCGATTCGCCGACCTCGATCATGTCGATTGCCAGCGACGGGAAAACGCCGGTCTTCTGCAGCGCGTGCGAAAGCGGCTGCCCCTCTTTCACCAGTTGCCGCGCCTGGTTCAACGCCTTGCGCAACGTCCTTGCCCCTAACGAGTCAGCCGCTGTTTCGAGCGCCTGCACCAGCGGAATGCCGCCGATCAGCAGCGTCGACAGCACACGCCCCAGCTGCGCCACCTGATACTTCGTCCAGATGTCGCCCAACACCGGCGTGCGGCGCTGAATAGTCTCCATTTGCGTCTTGCCACGCTCGGTCTGAATCCAGAACCGGAATGCCACCACCGCACCTATCGCCACCGCTGCGATGGCTAGGATGTACTGCCGCGCCGCCGTGCCCACCGCAATCAGCACCTGGGTCATGTACGGCAGTTCGCTGTCGAGCGATTTATACAGCTCCGCGAAGTTCGGCACGACGTAGGTGATCATGAACACCACCAACATCGACACCAGCACAACCAAGATCGCCGGGTATAAAAGCGACACCACAATCTTCTTGCGCACGGTAAGGTTCAACCGCTGATAGCTTACGTAGCGTTCGATCACCTCGCCCAGCGACCCCGACTTCTCGCCCGCCAGAATCGACGTCACATAGATGGGTGGAAACACCCGCTGCCGGGAAAATGCCTCACTCAGCATCGTGCCATTGCGCACTTCATCGCGCACGGCCTTCACATGCTTGCCCATCTTCGGATCGGTCAGCCGGTCAGCCAGCAGGTCGAGCGATTTCAGAATGGGCAAGCCCGCCCGCACAAGGGTTAGAAACTGCTGGTTGAAGATTAAGAACTTCTCGAGGTTGATCTTCTTGTTCCCGCCGCCCAGCCGCGACGACAACCCACCCCGCAGCTTCACGGAGTACACCAAGAACCCCTGCTGCGTCATCCGCTCGCGCAGCTCTTTCTCCGAGCCCGCTTCCGCAACCTGCTGCTTGATTTCGCCTTTGGCGTCGGCGTATTTCAATAAGAATTCCGCCATAAATTCAGCGCGCCTCTTCCTCGCCCTCTTTCACGTCTACCACCGGCACGCCTTTGGGCGCCTGAAACTCAAACTGTCCCGCCGGGAACTTCTGGTTCTGCCGCTCGGAGCTGAACCGGAACCGCATCAGCGACTTGTCCTGCCCCGTCACTGCCAGTTCGCGAATCGCGAAATCCGTTCCCACAATGAACTCCACCTCATCGTACGGAGCCTTATCCGATTTGGGCTTCGCCACTACGTGATATTCGCCATTTTCCACCCTGTAACGGAACTCGCGGAAGTCGCGGTTGAACTCCAACTTTCCCATCAGGAAAGCCAGCGGAGCCCTCAGGTCCGAGCTTTCTTTGGTTTTCGTTCGTTCCACCCTGCCCATCGTAGGTGAGTAAAACCAGGCGTAGGTGCCGTCGGTCAGAAACACCTTACCGGCCGGAATCGTATAGTCCCATCGCATCTTTCCTGGCTTGGAGAGTGTCAACTCCCCCGCTTCAGTCCGCGTCATCCGCCCCGGACCGCTATAGGTCTGTTGGAACAGGAATTGCATGGTCTTTGGTTTGTTATAGCGATCCTCGACTGCTTTCAGGACCTCTTGCAGCCCGGTCTGCGCAAACGCAGCCGATGAGGCGATCAGCGTGAGAATAGAAACGGAGCGTACACACTTCACATCAGGTCTGACGTAACAAAGTCCATAAGTGTGGAGCCACATTCCAACTGCACGGAAATGTACAATTTACCGCTCTTGTAGAAGGTAAGCGATTGCTCTCGTGAATATGAATTTGACTGCAAATATTAAAGCCTTATTTCGACGAAACACTCTTGACGGCTCGTGTGTCCGAGGTTCATTATGCAGTCAGACAACGGCCTGGCGTGCGGAAGGTTTGTAATATGAATCAGTCAACTGCTACGTCAACTCTCCAACCGGACAATTTGGTCACCGTGCTCGCGGTGACGCCTTCGGCAATTGCCCAAAACCGGCTCAATCAGATATTCGGCCATACAAATTGGCAATTGGAGACCGCAGGCTCCTGTTACGAGGCGCTTCGCCGCCTTCGCGACCTCCACACTGCGGTCGTCGTCTGCGAGCATCAGCTTCCGGACGGTGGCTGGCAGGATCTCCTCAGTGGCGTGCTACAGCTTCCCAGCCCGCCAAACGTCATCGTTACAGCGCCCGATGCCGACGACGTGCTGTGGTCCGACGTTCTCAATCGCGGCGGTTACGATGTTCTTGCCCGGCCCTTCGATAGTTCCGAGGTCGTCCGTATTATTAGTTTGGCCTGGATGAACTGGAAGCAGACTTATAAACGCTCGCCTGCCCGTGAGTGCGCTTCGGTGGCCAGATCCGCTTCGGCGGCAATGCCCACGTCAGCGTGACGCGACCGGTTCCACGCGAACCACAAGATCCCGACAAACACTGCCAGCGGCGGCAGTAAAAGTGCCCACATTCCCTGCCACAGCACCATCACCCGTGCTGTACCCAGTGCTTCGGCCGTGCGAGCGCACTGGACGCATTGGAGCAGGGCGATTCCGGCAATCATCGAGCCGCCATCCCAAGCGCCCGTTCTCCATCCGGCAAAATCATTAATAGCGCTAGCGCGATGAAGAAGAAGGCCGGAAACAGCGTCCATGCCAAAGTTCGCCGCTCCGACGCCATGTGCATGAACCACGCCACGATTGATCCCGCCTTAATGAACGACAGCCCGATCAGCAGACCCAGCATCACGGCAAGCGGCGTCCGCAGATAAGCCAGCAGCACCTCGATCGCCGTAACCGCTAATAGTAATCCCCACACCACCAGATATCTCTTCAAGGCTTCACCGCCGTCAAATACACGAGCGGGAACAGGAACATCCACACCAGGTCGACAAAATGCCAATACAATCCGCCCACTTCGACGTCCTCTTCCGTGAACCGGCCCGTCCTCACGCCCACGCCAAGAACTCCCAGGTATACGATCCCGCTCGCCACGTGCGCCATATGCAGGCCGGTCAGACCGAAGAACGTCGCTCCGAATAGCGGATCGCCCCAGGGGTTGGCCCGCAAATTTACACCCTCGGCTATCAGATGCCGCCACTCGGTCATGTGCAGTGCGATGAACCCAGCGCCGCACAAAATTGTCGCCGCGATCCACGCCGCCGTACGCCCACGATCGCCCTTACGCATCGCATCCACGGCCATCACCATCGTCAAGCTCGACGTCAACAGCACGAACGTCATGAGTGTCGAAAAGAGAATGCCCGGCGAAAAGTCGAAAGGATGAGGCCACGCGGGCGACGCCAGCCGCACGTAGCCGTAGCAGAGGATCAGCGTGGTGAACGTGAGCGCGTCGCTCACCAGGAACAACCACATTCCCAGCTTCTTGGGGCGGGTTAAGACTTGGCCCACAGCAACAGACATAGCACCACCATCCATAATGCTCCCAACGTGTGCCAGTAGATACGTACCGCGGCGGCCGATCCCGGCGTTGCACGCCATGCGTTCCAAACCAGCCCCGCCACTCCTCCCGCTACATGCGCGCCGTGCACACCTGTCAGCACGAAGAAAAACGCCGCCGCCGGACCGCTGGCCAGCCCCATTCCCAACGTCTGCCAGGCCCACGCCTGCCCGGCCAGGAATGCCGCACCCAACACCGCCGCCCACCCCCACCGCCGCATCTCCACCGCCACTGCCGATACGGCCAGCGCCGCCGTATTCCACCAAACAATTTCCGGCAACGCCAGCGCTGTCCAGTCGCCGCCCAGCCCACGCCGGATGATCAGTGCGCTCGCCAGCGCCGAAAACAGGGTGAGGATCGAGCCCGACGCCAGCCATGCGCCGGTTGTCGCCAATCGAGCCGAATCAACGCGTCCGCTCATGGCTCTTCCGTCCATTCCAGCGTCTCGGCTTCCCACGGATTCGCCTGCGCCTTCGCGCCCCGCCAAATGCTCCAGAACAGGTTGAACACGAACAGCAGTTGCACCGCCGCCACCGTGAACGCCGTGTGCGAAATGAAGGTGTGCAACTGCGTGAGGTTGGCCAGGAACTCGAACTCCTTGAAGTCGGAATACCGCCGTGGATTGCCCGCCAGTCCCGCCAGGTGCATAGGCACGAAAATCCCATAAACGCCAAGGAACGTGATGTAAAAGTGGATCTTCCCGATCGTCTCGTTCATCATCCGCCCATACATGCGCGGGAACCAATAATACGTCCCCGCGAAGATGGCGAAGACGGCTGCCACGCCCATGATCAGGTGGAAATGGCCCACCACGAAGTACGTATCGTGCAGGTATAGATCCATCGCCGGCTGCCCGAGAAAGATCCCCGTGATGCCGCCCGCCACAAATAACGAAACGAACCCAAGGGCGAACAGCATCGCCACGTTCAGCCGTAGCTTTCCGCCCCACAGCGTCCCCAACCAGTTGAACGTCTTGATGGCGCTCGGGACGCCGACCGTCATCGTCAGCACCGAAAATGCGATGGACGAATACGGGCTCATGCCGCTGATGAACATGTGATGCCCCCACACAGCGAAGCCAAGGAAGGCAATCGTCAGCATCGCCCCCACCATCGCCTTATAGCCGAACACCGGCCGCCGTGAGTTCACACTCAGAATGGTCGAAATCAGTCCCATGCCCGGAAGAATGGCGATGTACACCTCCGGATGCCCGAAAAACCAGAACAGGTGCTGCCACAAGATCGGCGAACCGCCGCTGTGGTTCAAGACGCGGTCGCTGATCACCAGCCCCGACGGCAGAAAGAAACTCGTTCCGCCCCATCGGTCAAGCAGCAGCAGCAACCCCGCCGCCAGCAGCACCGCAAACGCCAGCAGGCTGATGATCGCCGTCGTGAACCAGCCCCACACTGTCAGCGGCATCTTCATCAACGTCACGCCCGGCGCGCGCAGCTCAATCACCGTCGTCAAAAAGTTGATCGAGTTTAGCAGCGATGCAATCGAGAACAGCGCGATCGACAGAATCCACATGTCCATCCCATCGCCCTGACCCGGCCCGGCCACTTCTCCTACCGCCGACAGCGGCGGATATGCCGTCCATCCACCCAGCGGCGCGCCGCCCGGCACGAAGAACGCCCCCAACAACACCATCAACGCCACCAGTGTCGTCCAGAAGCTCAGTGCGTTCAGCCTCGGAAACGCCATGTCGTGGGCGCCGATCTGCAGTGGCAAAAAGTAGTTCCCAAACCCCCCCTGCGGCGCCGTCGTCAACACGAAGAACACCATCAGCGTCCCGTGCATCGTCATGATCGACAGGTACAACTCCGGCGTCATGATGCCGCCCGCCGCGCCCGTCGGCCACAGCATCTCGAACAGCTTCACCTTCATGTCCGGATAGATCAGGTGCAGCCGCATGAAGACGCTCAGCACCATGCCCACCAACACGCTGAACAGCGCCAGGAAGAAATACTGCTTGCCGATGACTTTGTGATCCGTCGAAAAAATTCGTCGAAGCATTAGGGTGCCTGCGCCTGTTTCAATTGATCGAGCGCGTCCTTCTCCCACGCGGCAAACTCGTCCGGCGGCATCACGATCAACACCGTGCGCATCAGGTGATGGCCCAAGCCGCACAGCTCCGAACACGCCACTTCATATGTCCCGGCCACGTCCGCGCGAAACCGCAGCGGGATCAACATGCCGGGCACAACGTCCTGCTTCAATCGCAGCTCACGCACAAAAAAATTGTGGATCACGTCGCGCCCGCGCAGCATGAGCTCGACATCTTTCCCCGCCGGCACGCGAAGCGCCGCCGTCACAACGTCGTCCTTGCCTGCCTCGTCTTTCTCGTCCATTCCGAACGGATTACCCGAGGCGTCATTGATCTGCTTCACATCGAGCCGCGCGTACTTTCCATCCGGACCCGGATAACGGAAGCTCCATGAGAACTGCTTCGCCAGCGCTTCCACGCGCAACGCATCCTTGGGCGTGGGCTCTAAATGCACGCCTGTGAATATCTGCGTCGACATCACGGCCGTTCCCACGAACAGCGCCGCCGTCGCCACCGTCCAAATAACCTCCAGGCGGTTGTTGCCCTCCGAATGAATGGCCTTCTCGCGCTTTCGCCCGCGCAGAATCACGTAGCCAAGGGCCGCCTGCGCCAACAGAAAAATCCCGCCCGTTAGAAGCAGCGTCAGGTGAAATTGCGAGTCGAACGCGCGCGCGTGCTCGTTGATCGCCGGCGGAAACCACTTCCGCGCGAGAAACAAACCTGCCGTGATGAGAGCCAGCGCCCAGATGAGAATGCTGAGTAGCATTGCGGAACCGACTATCCTAGCGAACTTATGTCCCCGCCCACCGTCCCGCTTACGTTCGCGGCAGCGTGATCCGGAACATCGCCCCTTGCCCGCTCGGGCGGTTCGACGCCACAATCTCGCCGCCATGCTGCACCACGATCGTCTGCACGATGTGCAACCCCAGCCCGCTCCGCTTCGCCCTCGTCGAAAAGTGCGGCTCAAATATGTGCGGCATCACTTTCGGCGAAATACCCGGCCCGGAATCCTCCACGACGATTTCAATTCCCTGCTCGCCTTGGCGCGCCGAAATCGAAACCGTGCCCTCGCCTTCCATCGCCTGCGCCGCGTTCAAGAACAGGTTCATGAACACCCGTTCCCACGCCGCCGGATTGCCGCGCAAACGCAACCCCGACTCAATCTGCCGCGTGAATTCGATCGCCGGACCCTTCACCGCCTGAATGAAATCGCGTGAGCACTCGATCGCCATATCGAGAATAATGTCCAGCTCCAGCAGTGCCAGCGAGCTCTCATGAAAGCTCGTAAGCATGCGCGCCCCACGCTGCACGCTGCGCCGGATCGTACCTGCCAGCCTCGTATGTTTGGGATCGGCCGAAATTACGTCCGCCGCGTCCGAGATCGTTTCCAGCACATTGCGCAAATCATGCACAAGCCCTTCCAACGTCAAATCGGGCGCCGGTTGCATCGCCATGACTGTCTTTCCCCGTCAGTCCGCCGCTATGCGGTGATCTGCCGCAGTGTAGCGTAAAACTCAGGAAACGACACGCTCGCCGCCTCGGCGTTGTCCACGTGCGTGTTTCCATCGGCTGCAAGACCTGCTACCGCGAACGCCATTGCAATGCGGTGGTCGCCAAAGCTGTCCACTGTTGCCGCCGTGAACTTCTGCTTCCCTGGCACGCGGAAACCATCCTCGAACACTTCCACGTTCACGCCCATACGACGCATATTCTCGGCCATCGTCGCAATGCGGTCGGTCTCTTTCACGCGCAACTCGCGCGCATCCTTCACCACCAGCCCATCGCGGCTCACCGCCCCCAGAATGCTCAACACCGGAATCTCGTCGATCAGCGCCGCCGTGGTCGCCCCGCTGATGATGCCGCCCTTTACTTCACGGCCTGTCACCAACAGATCGCCTACCAGCTCGCCCGACACCTCCGCCAGGTTCAGCACTTGCAGCTTCGCGCCCGCGCCCATCAGCCAGTCGAGCAGCGCCGAACGGGATGGGTTCAACCCCACGCCCTGAATCATCAGCTTTGAATCCGGCACAATCATGGCCGCCACCAGAAAGAACGCCGCCGAACTCAAATCTCCCGGCACTGCAACTTCGCGGCCCTTCAGGCGCGCCGGTCCCTTCACCGTAATCACGCCGCCATTGAAATCGATCTCCGCGCCAAACTCCCGCAACGCCAGCTCCGTGTGATCTCGCGTGCCGATCTTTTCCACCACCGTCGTCTCGCCCTCGCAATGAAGGCCTGCCATCAGTACGCAGGTCTTCACCTGCGCCGACGCCATTGGCGGCTCATACCGCATCGCTTTCAACTTGCGCCCGTGAATCGTCAGGGGAGGGAAGCGCCCGTCGATTGCTTCAATCTCGGCGCCCATCATCGCCAGCGGCTTCATGATGCGATCCATCGGCCGCTTGGACAGCGACTCGTCGCCCGCAATCATCGAGGTGAATTTCTGCGCCGCCAGCACGCCGCTGAGCATGCGAATGGTCGAACCCGAATTGCCCGCGTCGAGCACATCCTCGGGTGACCGTAGCCCATCCAAACCGCGGCCCTCAATCACCACCGA
>JBDTVQ010000127.1:0-15482 GCA_040007195.1 Acidobacteriota bacterium
CGCCTGCGCCAGTTCGGCATTCAGTTCGGTGAGTTTCAGTTCCCATTCGGCTAGCCGCGAGGCGGCCTGGGTGCGTTCCTGCTCGGCTTGTGCACGTTCCTGCTCGGCTTGTGCACGTTCCTGCCCGGCTTCGGCACGGGCTTCGGCGGCTGCCTGCTGCCATTGTTCTTCAGCGGCGCGGCGGGCTTCTTCCACGGCCTTCTGCAACTGGTCGTATGTCGGGTGGCTGCCGGCCTCGACGGGCGCGGCGATGGGCGCCGCGGCGTTGGCGGTGGCAACGGCATTGGCCGCATCTTCACGCGCCTGCGCCAGTTCGGCGTTCAATTCGGTGAGCTTCGTTTCCCATTCGGCCAACCGCGAGGCGGCCTGAGTGCGCGCCTGCTCGGCTTCTTCGCGAGCTTGAGCAACCGCCTGCTGCCATTCTTCTTCAGCGGCGCGGCGAGCGTCTTCGACGGCCTGTTGCAATAGTTCCGGCGAAGATTGGCCTTCCGCTTCGGCGGATGAGCCTTGCAGCCTCTCTTCGGTAACCTGCCTGGCGTCGGCCACCACCTGCTGCCAATGCTCTTCGGCCGAGCGCCGGGCATCAGCTACGCGTTCGTCGGCCTCGTTGTGCAGGACTCTGAGCTTTCCGTTCTCTTCACGCAACTTTTCGATTAGTTCACGGTCTTGCTCGCGTTCCTTTTCGATCTCCTGGACGCGTGTTTCCTGGAGCGTTATCTGCTCCTGCAGTTCGGCGCGTTCGACATCGCCGGCCTGCCGTCCCTGGGCGACAAGCCCATTTCGCTCGTTGCGAAACATCGTCGAGGCGACGAAGTAGCCAAACCCCACGGCCATCAAAATGCTCAGCAAATACAGCAGTTGCGTTTCCACGGTAGTCTCCCGTCTCAAAACTCAGTTGGTTATCGGCTGACCTAATGGAAAGGTTTAGGCCAGAACACTCAGAAGTTCCACCTATCCGGCGGGGGTGCTACCGGCGCGGCTAGCGCGGCCGGGGCGCGGGAGGGTTCTTTGAGGCAAGCGTTGGATGAGGCTGGCCGTGCGGCTCCGCGCGGAGCCGCGCGCTTATATAATCCCTGCAATGGCTGCCGTCGCCTCGCCCCCCGTCCCCGCCGCCGCGCCTACGCGCGCCGACACAGCGCGAGTCTTCTCCATCGACGCATTTCGCGGTTTCACGATGATCTGGATGTTTTCAAACGCTTTCGGACTGCACCACCTGAAAGACATCCCGTGGATCGCGCCGGTCGAATATCAGTTCACGCACTCCGACTGACACGGGTTCAACGCCTGGGACATGATTCAACCCTTCTTCATGTTCATCGTGGGTGCGTCGATGCCTTGGGCGTTCGACAAGCGGCGGGCGGCCGGGGAATCCGACGGCCAGATTTTCCGCCATGTGCTGAAACGCTGCGCGCTGCTGCTGTTGTGGGGCATTGTTGCCAGGACGATCAGCGCCGGGAAGCCGAATATCGACCTGATCAACGTGCTTGGCCAGCTCTCCTTTACCTATTTGGCCGCCTATCTGGTGCTGGATCGTGGTTGGCGTGTGCAGATCGGCACGGCGCTGGGGTTGCTGGCGCTTCACTGGGGTTTTTACAATTTCACGGCGGGCGAGGGAATTGCGGGTCCGTATGTCCAGAATGCCAATCCAGGCTACTGGCTGGACGGGGTGCTCCTGGGGCGGCACTGGGGCGGCGGATACGCGACGATCAACTGCGTCTCGTCGGCGGCAAACACGATTTTCGGGATGATGGCCGGGTGGGTGATCAAAAGCTCGCGGACGGAGGGGGCGAAGCTGCGAACGCTGGCGGTTTGGGGCGCAGTGGCGTTGGCAGCGGGCTTCGCGCTGGGCGCGGCGGTTCCGGTTAATAAGAAGATCTGGACTGCGTCGTTTGCCTTCGCCAGCACGGGCATTACGTTGTGGGTGCTTGCCGCTTTTTACTATGTGTGCGATGTGAAGCGGCTGCAACGGTGGGCCGCGGTGGGTGCAATCGTGGGCGCAAATTCGATCTTCATCTACCTATTCCACGAGATGTTGAACGGTTGGATGGAGCGCGCGGCGGCGGCGCTACTGGGGTGGCCCATCGAGTGGTGGGGCCCGTGGGGCAAGGCGCTTGCCAGTTGTTGCGTGGTAGCGTTTCAAATTTACGTATGTGTGTGGTTGTACCGCAGAAGGATCTTTTTCAAACTATGAACACTCCATTGAGCAGGCGCGGATTTCTGGCAGGAGCGATTGCGGCGCAGGCGGCTGTTCCGGCAATGCCGGCACAAGGCAAGCGGCCGCCGAATATCGTCGTCATTCTGATCGACGACTACGGCTGGCGGGACATGGGCTGCTATGGCAGCACGTTTTACGAGACGCCGAACATGGACCGCTTCGCCAAGGAGTCCGTGCGGTTTACCAACGGCTACACTGCGTGCCCGGTGTGTTCGCCGACGCGGGCGAGCATTCTGACCGGGCAGTATCCGGTGCGCTCGGGCGTGACCGATTGGATTGCGGGGCGCAAGCAGTGGCCCACGGCGAAAGCGCTGTGCCCGCGCACGAAGACCGAATTGCCGCTGGAGTTTACGACGCTCGCCGAAGCGCTGAAACCGGCGGGATTCGTCTCGGCCAGCATTGGCAAGTGGCACCTGGGCGGGGAGGGGTTTTCGCCGCTGGAGCAGGGCTTTGCGTTGAACGCGGGCGGCACGGCGGGCGGCTCGCCACGCTCGTGGTGGCCGCCGTACAACATTCCGACGTTGACCGACCCGGAACCGGAAAAGAACGAATACCTGGCGCACTACCTGACGCGGCGGGCGATCTCGTTCATCGAGCGGAACAAAGACCGGCCTTTCTTCCTTTACCTGCCGCATTTCAGCGTCCACATTCCGCTGGGCGCGCCGCCGGAGCTGGTGGAAAAATACAAGCGCAAGGTAGCCGCCGGAGGGACGCAAGGAGATCCGACGTACGGCGCGATGGTCGAGGCGATGGACGACGCGGCGGGCATCCTGCTGCGCAAGCTCGACGAATTAAAGCTGTCCGAAAACACGCTGGTGTTCTTCCTGGGCGACAACGGGGGGCTGCGCTACGAGGGATCGAGCAAGAAGTACGTTACCGACAACGCGCCGCTGCGGGCGGGCAAGGGGCATCTTTACGAAGGAGGCATCCGTGTCCCGTACATGGTCCGGTGGAAGGGTCATATTCCGCCGGCCGTCAGCGACACGCCGGTCTGCTCGGTCGACATCTTCCCGACGGCTCTGGCGGCCTCGGGCGTGAAGTCGCCCGGGGATATCGATGGCGTCGACCTGATGCCGCATCTTACGAACAAGCGCGCGGTGAAGCGCGATGCGCTGTACTGGCACTATCCGCACTACTCGAACCAGGGCGGCGTTCCGGGCGGCGTGATCCGCGAAGGCGATTGGAAGCTCATCGAGTTCTACGAAGACAACCACCTGGAACTCTTTAACCTTAAAAACGACCTCGGCGAGCGTACGAATCTGTCGCAGCGCGAGGCCTCGAGGGCCAAGGCGATGCAGGCCAAGCTGGCGAAGTGGCGTACGGAGCGGAAGGCGATCATGCCGACGCCCAATCCCGCCTACGATCCGGCCACGGCCGATCAAGGACTGACGGGCGCCGAGAAGCCCACGCCGCCCGCTTAATCAAAAGGACAGATTTATGATGCTTACCCGACGTCAACTTGCCTCCACGGCGCTGGCCGCCCCCTTTCTTCACACCACGGCGAAGGGGCAATCGCGCCGGCCGCCCAACGTGATCCTGATCATGACCGACGACCAGGGCTATGGCGACCTTTCCCTTCACGGCAATCAGCACCTGAAGACGCCCCACACCGATCGAATTGGGAAGGAAAGCGTTCAGTTCACGCAGTTCCAGGTGTGTCCGGTGTGCTCACCCACGCGTTCATCGCTGCTGACGGGACGCTACAACTACCGGACCGGCGTAGTGGACACCTATCTCGGCCGCTCCATGATGTGGCCGGACGAAGTAACGATTGCCGAGATGCTCAAACCGGTGGGTTACTCAACAGGGATTTTCGGCAAATGGCACCTGGGCGACAACTATCCGCTACGGAGCATCGATCAGGGCTTCGACGAATCCGTTGTCTGCTCGGGCGGAGGCCTCACGCAGCCCTCCGACCCTCCCGGCAACCACTACCAGGACCCGATGCTGATAGTGAATGGCAAGTGGGAAAAGCGGAAGGGCTACTGTACGGATATCTTCTTCGACGAGACGATCCGGTTTATGGAGCGCCATCGCCGCGATCCATTTTTCGCCTATGTCCCAACGAACGCTCCGCACACGCCGCTCGAGATCGCCGACGAATACTGGAAGCCGTTCGCAAAAATGGGCCTCGATGACACGACGGCGAAAATATACGGCATGTGCCGGAATCTCGACGACAACACGGGCAAGCTGCTGGCGGCGATGGAGCGGCTGGATCTGGCAAACGACACCGTCCTCATCTTCCTCACCGACAACGGCCCGCAGCAACGGCGGTTCAATGTGGGAATGCGCGGACTCAAAGGCTCGGTCTATCAGGGCGGCATTCGCGTGCCGTTCTTCTTCCGCTGGCCCGGGAAGTTGAAGCCCGCCAAGGTGGATCGCATTGCCGCGCATATCGACGTGACGCCAACGCTGGCCGAAATTTGCGGAGCCAAGCTTCCCACGGGGCGGACGATTGACGGCAAGAGCCTGATGCCGCTGCTTCGCGGCGAATCCGCCAATTGGGGCGACCGCACGCTGTACACGCAGTGGCATCGCGGCGAAGTCCCGGAGCTGTTCCGGGCCTGTGCGGCGCGCTCGCAACAATACAAGCTGGTGGACGGCAAGGAGTTGTACGACCTTTCGGCCGACCCAGAGGAGAAGCACGACGTGGCCGGGAGCAAACCGGAGGTCGTGAAGAAGATGCGCAAGGGGGTGGAAGATTGGTTTCGCTCCGTCGCCGCCGAGCGCAACTTCGCACCGCCGCGAATCGCACTGGGCGCACCGCAGCAGAATCCGGTGACGCTTACGCGGCAGGACTGGCGCGGACCCAAAGCGGGCTGGGATGCGGGCTCGATTGGCCACTGGGAAGTGGATGTGGCGCGAGCGGGCAAGTTCGACCTGACGGTTCGCTTTGCCAAGGCCGGCGCGGCGGGCGCGATTGACGTGAAACTGGGCGGTTTTTCCGGTTCGCAGAGCTTTGCCGCAGGGGCCGAATCGGCCACCATCGCCGCGGCCGCACTCCCAAAAGGCCCTGGCCAACTCGCCCCGCTGGTGAAATCGGGTGCCGCCGAAACCGGGGCGCTGTACGTCGATGTGAAACGCCTCGGATAATCGCAGTGAATTTTGCTCACGCCCGGGCCTGTCCCTCCGCTGCGCAAGCTGGGGTCAGGACTGGGCGCGAATGGCGACACAAGCTTCCTCGGCAACCGGGCAGTTGAAGCGATCGAATTCCTGGCGAGGCGAAACGCTAACGATCTCCTGATCCTGGATGTCGTAATGCCGCAGGGGAGCAGATGCTCACCTCGGTTCGCCAAGCACTTTCGCGGGCGTGAGTCCCCGCTACGTCTCCGTAAGCGATACTGGTGTTTTCGCCGAGTCCGGTGTGAGTGGTCCGTGCGGGCGAATCCAATTTCAAGAGATCGGAAGGTATGGTGACGCCCACTTCACTGTCGTTGATCATTACCCTGCAGGACGGTACGCGAAGGATCTATCCGCTTACATCGAGCCGCGTGACGCTCGGCCGGGCAGCCGACAACGATCTGGCATATCCCGAAGATTCGGTCCTGTCGCGCCGTCATTTGCTGGTCGAGCGGGTAGACAGCGAGTGGTATGCCAGCGACCTGGGGTCGAAGAACGGAACCCTCTATAACGGCGAACGGCTGAGCAAGCAGACGCGCCTGGTATCGGGCGACCGCCTGAACGCGGGCCGCGTGACGCTGCAGTATCACGACCCGGCCCACACGATGGAGCAGACAGTCGTATTCGTGCGCGACAATTTCGAAAGCACGATCGCGGGGCACAGCGTGGTGACGACGCTCGACCGCCTGGTGGGCACAAGCGGATCGAGCATCGAGCAGGCGTTGAGTACGGGGATGATCACCGGCGCATCGCGCATTCAGGCGCTGATGGAAGCCGGACGGGAGTTGGCCGGCCACCGGCCGCTGGGCGAGTTGTTCGAAGTGATTCTCGATTTGGCGATGAAGAGCGTCGGCGGACGCCGCGGCATGCTGGCGACCAGTGAAAACGGCCGCATGGCCGTGCGGTCGATACGGGGCGAGGGCTTGCGCATCAGTGAAACGGTACGAGACCGCGTTCTGGTCCAGCGCGCTTCGCTGCTGGTGGACGACGCGCGGGCAGACGAATCGCTACGGGGGTCGAGCACGTTGTTCGCGCAAGAGGTGAAGAGCCTCATCGCCGTGCCGCTACAGACCAAGGACGATGTGATCGGGTTGATCTATATCGACTCGAACGATTTGCGCCGTACTTTCACCGCCGAAGATTTGAACATGCTGACCGTAATGGCAAACGTCGCGGCCATACACATCGAGCATGCCCGGCTGATCGAGGTGGAACAGACCGAGCGGGTGTTGTCGAAGGAGATTGAGCAAGCAGCCGAAATTCAGCGGAACCTGCTGCCGCGCGAGGCTCCAAAGATAGGCGCGCTGGACGTGGCGGGCGTGAGCATTCCCTGCCGTTCGGTGGGCGGCGATTATTTCGACTTCTTGCGCCTGACGGGCAACCGGCTGGGCGTGATCGTGGGCGACGTGGCCGGAAAAGGTATGTCGGCTGCGCTGTTGATGTCGAGTCTGCAGGCGCGGGTGCAGGTGCTCAGCGAAGAGGCGGAAGACTTGGCGCAGTTCCTCACGCGGCTCAACCGGAGCGTCTCCTCGACGTGTCCGGAGAACCGCTTCATCACGTTCTTTATTGCGGTGTTGGATTCGGTGACCGGCGACTTCACCTATGCCAACGCGGGGCACAATCCGCCCTACATTCTGCGTGCAAGCGGGACGATCGAATCGCTGAAGGGCGGCGGCCCCGTGATGGGCGTGCTCAAAACCATGCAATACGAATCGTTCCGCGGGTCGCTCGGTCATGGCGATTTGCTTATGCTCTATAGCGACGGCGCGACAGAAGCCGTGGCGAGCGATGGTGAGGAGTTCGGCGAGGAACGATTTGAGGAAACCCTCAAGCAAGCCGTAGGCCTGAGCGCCGACGAGGTGCTGGCGCTGTTGCAGCAGCGGCTGGAACAGTTCATGGGCGTTGCGCCGTCGCACGACGACTTGACCCTGGTTGCCGTGCGGCGCATATAATCGGGCTTGAACTTTTCCGCTGCCTGGCTTCCCCGTTCGGTGGAAGCGCTTCGCACCTACAATAGCCGTACTTTTTTGTCCGATTTGATCGCCGGAGTCACGGTGGGGCTGGTTGCTCTCCCGCTGGCGATGGCCTTGGCGATCTCCTCGGGGCTCACGCCGCAACAGGGAATTTACTGTGCCGTCGTCACGGGATTCCTCATCTCCGCGCTAGGAGGGTCGCGAACGCAGATTGGCGGCCCCACCGGTGCATTCGTCGTGGTGGTGTTCGGCATCGTTGAGAAGTATGGCGTGGGCGGGTTGTACGTCGTCACATTCATGGCAGGGGTGCTGATCCTGCTTTTGGGGCTGACGGGATTAGGCACGGCCGTGCGCTTCATTCCGCGGCCGGTGATCGTTGGCTTCACGAACGGGATCGCGCTGCTGATCGCCAGCACGCAAATCAAGGACTTCTTCGGGCTGCAACTGGTCAAGGTGCCCGGTGAGTTCTTCGAACGCATGGAGGCTCTGCTGGGAGCGGCGCATACGGCATCGGCGCCGGCGATTGCGCTGGGCGCGGCGGCGCTGGCAACCATCGTGATCGTGATGAAATTCGTGCCGCGAGTGCCCGGCTACATTGTCGCGCTGGTGGGAGGCACCGTGGCGACGGCGCTGCTTTCGCTTCCGGTGGAGACCATTGGCTCGCGATTCGGCGGCATTCCCGCGGGCCTGCCCAAGTTCCACATGATCTCGCTGAGCGTGGCACAGATTGTGGAACTGATGCAGCCGGCTGTGACGGTGGCGCTGCTGGGCGCGATTGAATCGCTGATGTCGGCGGTGGTGGCCGACCGGATGAGCAACGACCAGCACAACCCGAACACCGAACTGGTGGCGCAGGGCATTGCGAACATGATCTCGCCGATGTTTGGCGGATTGCCGGCAACGGGCGCGATCGCGCGCACGGCCACCAACATTCGTTCGGGGGCGAAGACGCCGGTGGCGGGAATCATTCACGCACTGACGCTACTAGTCGTGATTCTGGTGGCGGCGCCGTTGGCGAAGTTCGTGCCGATGCCGGTGCTGGCGGCGATTTTATTCGTCGTCGCCTACAACATGGGTGAGTGGCGGGAGATTCCCGAGATCCTCAAGCTGGCGCCGACGGAGATCGCCGTGTGGTTCGTCACGTTCGCACTAACGGTGGTGGCCGACTTGACGCTCGCCGTGCAGGTGGGCATGATCAGCGCGGCACTGCTGTACATCAAGAAGGTGACGCAGACAACGACGGTGAGCGAGGTGACCACCAACTACGTGGACGACGGCTGGGTGCACATTTTGCAAGGCAAGGAGATTCCGGAGTACCTGCGCGTGTTCCGCATTCATGGTCCGTTTCTGTTTGGTTCGACGGATAAGCTGAAAGTGATTCGCGACCAGATCGATCAGCTGCCCGAAATCGTCGCTCTACGGCTGCGGAACATGACGGCAATCGATGGGACGGGCTTGAAGGCGCTGGAGGATTTGGCCGATGCGCTTCATGGCAGCGGCCGGGAGTTGCTGCTGTGCGGCGCGAGAGAGCAACCGGCGCGGTTGCTGGAGCAATCGGACGTGGCGGAGCACCTGGGCCGCGAGAATGTGGTGCCTCACATCAAGGCCGCGCTGGAGCGGGCGGCGGAGATTCACGCGAAACGGGACCTAGGCGCAGCTTCCCCTGAGCCATTCGCAGCAGGACCGAAGTAAGCTCGGCGGCATTGACGACAGGCTCGTCCGGCGAGAGGCCGGCAATTTCGTTCTCGCCGCTGGCGCGGAAGCGGGCGCAATCGGGCATCTTCACGACGATGCCGCTGTGAGGAAGCTTCGACTGGATGGCTTCGTTCGTATAGCCGCAGCCGGCGCCGAGCGAGCGCTGTCCGATGAGCAGGGCGGCGCCGTTGTCGCGCAGGAGCGCCGCGAATTGTTCCGAGGCCGAAGCGGTACGCCCATCCATGAGCACGGCGACCGGACCGGTCCACGTACCTTCCCTCACGCGGAGAGAGTCTTCGAAGAATAATGCGGGCGCGGAAGCCATTCCATCCAGCAAACCGGGAGGGACGTAGCCGGCCAGTCCTCCGCCCTGGGTGCGGATCAACGAGGAACAGCGCGCTCCGGTCGGGGTCCACACGGCGCTGCGGTCGCAATCTTCGCGGGCTTCCGTTTCTAGCCGCGTCAACTCGGCAAGGGCGCGGTTGACGACGGCGTGTTGCTCGGGCCGTAACGTTGGGTTCGTTTTGTCGCGTTCGAGGGCGGCGCGCTGTGCGGCGAACTGTGCCGTGTGATGCGGATGCCGCACGAAGCCTCCTCCTCCATAGCGGAGAGGTTGAGCGGAGAGCAGCCGCGCCGCACCGTCGGCCCAATCCGTGCCACCGCCGTTGCCGGTGATGTCGATCATGACGACGGAAGCTCCGCGTTTCTTGATCTGCCCGATGCGTTCGTCCAGTTTCTGCACCAGGACGCGCATCGCCGCGCGATCGTCGCCTTTCGCGGAGGCCATCACGTCCGCATAGGTCTCATGCCCAAAGCGCTCGATGCGAATGACGCCCGCGCTCCGCCCGCCGCCGAGGGAGAGCAGTCCCGCGTCGAAAGTGCCTGCGGGAAGAGGTTGGTAGGCCGAGCCGCGATAGTCGATGTCCAGCCTCCGCCCGCTGCGCAGAAACCGTGGCATCCAATTGCGCCTGCCTTCCACACGCAGGTGGGGATCGTGGAATGCATCGATGAAGGAGTAGATAGCGGCCCGCGCCTCATTATTGGAATGCGCCTCTCGCAGGGTGCGCCGGGTCTCGCTAGCTAATGGCGCAGGCTTGATCCGACCGCTCGAGGCGAGCCAGTCGAGGTTGGCATAGCCGCGGGAGAGATCGCCGAGGAGGATGTCGAAATCGGCCTCCCAGGCCGTGTGGTCGACCGATTCGAACGGATTCCACACCGCGAAGAAAGCGGCCGCGCCAAGGAGCAGCGGCACGAGGATGGTGAGCGGCTTTCTAAAGCGCGTAGACATCGTTGGGGTCGGACTTGGCGGCGAAACGCGGATCGCCGCCGGTGGTTCGCAAGATCGTGGCCATGCGCTCTTGCAAGCCCACGACGCGCGCCTTGAGCGCCTCGTCCTGAATTTGATAGGTTTGCCTGCCGCGGCCATAGGTGACTCGCGCCGAAGCGAGTTGGTTCGTCATTTGATCGGGGTCCTTGACGAGATCGTATAGCTCGCTAATGTCCCACACGCCCCAGTGCTGCATGAAGGATTGCGTCTCGGTGCGAAGGCCCCAGATGGTGGGAGTGTAGGGGTAGTCGGGTTCCCACTCGTAGTTGTAAAGGAAGTCGGTGCGCCAGTCGTCCGGCTTGCGGCCGGAAAGCAGCGGCAGCAGGCTTCGCCCGTGCGTGGGCGGACTCTTGCGCACGCCGCCGGTGTCGAGAAACGTCGAAGCGAGGTCGATGTTGAGCGACATGGCGTCCACCTTCGTTCCCGCCGCGAACATGTCCGGGCAATGCATGGCAAGCGGCACGCGCATGGAGGGCTCATACATGGCGCGCTTGTCGAGCAGACCGTGTTCACCCCACATGTAGCCGTTGTCGCCCATGTAGACAACGAGGGTGTCGTTGAGCAGATGGCGATCCTCCAGTTCGGCCATGACCTGTCCCACCGAGTCGTCGATACCGATCAGCGACTGGCAGTAACCGCGATACCAGTCGTCAATGGGACCGGGCTGTCCGAAGGCGCCGTCGACGCCGTGGCGGGTGTAGCGGCGTTTGCGTACCCACTCGGGAAGTTGCGCGTACCACTCTTCGCGGTAACCGATGGATTTCGGCCAGGGGACCTTCTTGTCGTGAAACAGCCCGGCATGTTTGGGCGGTGCCTGGAAGGGGAAGTGAACGGCTTTGTGCGAGAGGTAGAGGCAGAACGGTTGGCCGCCTGCATCTCCGATGAAGCGTTTGGCCTCGTTGGTGAGAACGTCTGTGATGTTGCCCTTCACCTGGCTGCGCTGGCCATCGATGTTCATCTTTGGATCGGTGTACTCGCCCTGGCCGAAGAAGCTGACCCATCGGTCGAAGCCAGGGCGCTGCTCGTCGCTGGCGCCGCCCATGTGCCACTTGCCGACGAACCCCGTCTTGTAGCCGTTCTCGCGGAGGGTGCGAGGAAACGTGGGCAGAGCATTGTCGAGCGGGGTGAAGTTGTCGCGGACCTTGTGGGCGTGCATATACAGGCCCGTGAGGATGGAGGCGCGGCTCGGCGAACAGAGCGAAGAAGTGACAAAGGCGTTTCGGAAATGGGCGCCCTGGGTGAACATGCGATCGAGGTTTGGCGTGTAGCCGGCGAGCCAGGGATGGCCAAGGCAGCCGAGGAAGTCGTAGCGGTGATCGTCGCTGAGGATGAAGACGATATTGCGGCGGCGGGGCTGCGCCTGGATGGCGGGGGCAGCGAGCGTGGCGGTTGAGGAGGCGAGCAACTGGCGTCGGGTCATGCGGGTGGATTGTATCAAGGTGGCGGCAGGCCGATCCCAGTGAAGTTTTCCCGCCAATGGGCCGATAAAGCCAAGATGGACGGGATTACCGCACCACCTCTGCCTACCAGCCGTACGCGCAGGCGCGCGCCTCAGAGCGTAGCCGGGATGCTGGCGGAAATTGGCTCGCGCATTTTGATCGTCGCGGCGGTGATGGCGGGGGGGCTGGCGCTGCTGTATTTTCCATGGGAGGTTGACGCGCCGTTGACGAAATCGGAGATGGCCGATCTGGAGAAGTACTACGCCACGGCGTACGCCGACCAGGGCAAGGCCAAGGAAGAGCCGGTGAATTCGGACTATGTGCGCATTGCCGAGACGTTCGCCAATGGATCGAATGCGACTGAAGCGGTGGCCTACTTCGCCAAGATGTATGGATTGCACGATCAGAAGGTGCTCGATGTCGGGGCAGGCCGCGGATATTTGCAGGACGTGGTGCCGGACTACACAGGGCTCGATATTTCGCCGTCGGCGGTGCGTTTCTTCCACAAGAAGTTCGTGCACGCCTCGGCGACCTATATGCCGTTTCAGGACAGCGAGTTCGATGCGGCGTGGAGCATTCGCGTCTTTGAGCATGTGCCGAACCCGGAGGCTGCGTTGCGGGAGATCCGGCGGGTTGTGAAGGACGGTGGGCTGATCTTGCTATCGCCGGCCTGGGATTGCCGTTCGTGGGCTGCCGATGGTTATCCGGTTCGTCCCTACGGCGAGTTCGGCGTCGGGGGCAAGTTGTACAAGGCTTCGCTGCCGTTGCAGGAGATTGCGTCCAACTATGCGCGCGTTCCGATTCGTTTCCTCCGCGAGGCGGCTTGGCGCGTGGCGGGTGGGCCGACTGCGTTGCACTACCGCCGAATGAAGCCGAACTACGACAAGTATTGGATGGCCGATAGCGATGCCGTGAACATCCTTGACCGGCACGAGATGGCGATCTGGTTCACCAGCCGCGGCGATGAATGCCTGAACTGCGAGACGGCGATGACGGGGTGGTTGGACGTTGATGACGCGCTTGTGATCCGAGTGCACAAGAAGGCGGCACCGAAGACCTAAGGCGCTTTGCGCAGGCCTTCGATTACCGCACGGGGGGCACGGAAGGCCGTTCCGTGGCGTGCGCCGGCGGGGAACTCAATCTGGCCGGTGATGTCAGTCCAGGTTTTGCCGTCGCGTGAACGAATGGCCCCGTAGCGGTGCGTCGTGTACTTGTCGAAGTAGACCAACCAGTCGGCGCCGATCTTGATTGGCGTTGGCCCCTCGGCCCAGTCCTGGCCGGAGATGGGCGCGGTGGGCGCGGACCATGGACCGTTGAGCGAATCGGCGAAGGTGAGAAATAAGTTCTTCGCGGGCGGCGTCAGCGTCTCGTTTTTCACGACCATCGTGAAGCGCTTCTGGCCGGGGACGGCAGCGGGGAAGATGGCCGCATCAATCACGATGAAGCCGGGATCGTAATACAGTTTGGTCTCGGTGAACTTCTGGAAGTCGCGCGTGCGGACGGAGTAGAGCCGGTGATTGTACTCCCGGGCGTTGCCTTGAGTCTCGGGGAATTTCCCTTTGATTGTCGAGGCCCACACGATGATGTAATCCTTTGCCTGGGAATCATAGAAAATCTCAGGCGCCCAGCAGTTGGCGACCTCGGTTCCCTCTGGGAAGACTGGGATGGCCCGCTGAGTCGACCAATGGATGAGATCCTTCGACGAAGAGTAGCCGATGGTGCGTCCCTTCCAGGCTGTTGTCCAGACCATGTGGAACGTGCCGTTTGGACCGCGCACGATGGATGGATCGCGCATCAACCTCGATTCGCCGACCTCAGGTTTGAGCAACGGCTCGTCACCGTGGAGGGTGGTCCACTTTAGACCGTCGTCACTGGTGGCGAGGTACAGGCCAGATTCACCATTTCCGCGGAAGAAGGAGAACATGAGGCCGTCTTCGGCAAGGAGCGCCAGCGGGGCTGCGAGAACGGCGGCAGCGAGGAAGGTGACGGCTGCTTGCATAACTAAGGCAGAGTCTTCAGGTAGATGTTCCGGAATTCGACCTTCATCGGCGGGCCGACGTGTACCTGGAAACCGATGAGGCCTTCGAGCTTGCGGCCCTTTTCATCGTCGTCGATGACGATGCTCGACACCTGGCCGTTCAATACCTGGATGAGCACGTTGCCGCGAGCGATCACGTGCAGCGTGTTCCAGTCGTTGATTTTGATGATGCCCTTGAGGTCGTCGCCGTTCTTGATGGCTCCGATGACGCGCGCCTTGCCATCTTCGCCGATGTTAGTGGCCTGGCCGCGAAGGGCGAGGAAGCCGCGACCGCGCTCCTCGTAGATCTGGCCCGAGTATGTGTTTTGGAAATCGATGTCGGCCTGGTAGCCCTTCATGACCCATTGGCCCACTTCGGGAAGTTCGACGCTGCGGTATTGAATACCGCTATTGGTCGAGTTCATTTTGAAGTCGAGTTTGAGTTCGAAGTTCTTGGGCTGGCCGGCCCGCCAGACAAGAAACGTATTGCGGGTGAGCTTATTCTCGGCCGTCGTTTCGCCGATCAGTTCGTTATTCTCGGCGCGCCAGAATTTCGGGTCGCCGTCCCAGCCCTTCAGCGAGCCGTCGAAGATGGACTCAAAGCCAGCGTGGCTATCGATCACGATTGCCTCAGGCATGGCGGGGCCGCGGCGCGGCGGGCCTTGCTGGGCTTGCGCGAGGGCGGCGGTGCCGATCAGGAACAGGAGGGTGAGGGATTTCATCAAATCTCGCCTTTCTTCATCTGTGCTGCCAGATACTCATTTGCGCGCATGGAGAGCGCCAGGATTGTCATGGTTGGATTCTGCGAACCGCCGGTGACGAAGCTGCTTCCGTCGACAACGAACAGGTTTTTCACATCGTGGCTCTGGTTCCAACGGTTTAACACGCTCTTCTTCGGATCGTCGCCCATGCGGCAGGTGCCCAACTCGTGAATGCTGTATCCGGGCGGAAACATCTTATCGTTACGATGTAAAACTTCAAAGCCGGCTTTCCGGTAAATCTCGCCCATGGTGTCGATGGCGTCCTTGGCCATGTTGAACTCGTTGTCGGAGTACTTGCACTTGAAATTCAAGACGGGAATACCGAATGCGTCGGTGACTTTCTTGTCGATGCTGACGTGATTTTCAAAGCGCGGCAGCACTTCGCCCATCAGCGTACCCGATACGCTGGCACCACGAACGGCGTCCATGTCGTTCTGCAACTGCTCACCCCAGGAGCCGAAGTATTTCGCATCGGGCGTGCCCCCGGCGAAAAAATCGAAGGCGTAGCCGCGAATGAAGTTCTTCTCTTTGGTGGTGATGTTTTTGAAGCGCGGAATATAGCCACCGCCGCCCATTAAGCCGCGCGGAGCCTGCCCGTTCTTTGCTTCCGGGACGATGGCGACGACGCTATTGCTGACATAGAACTGGTCATGCAGATAGTGGCCGAGCGCGCCGCTGGAGTTGGCGATGCCGGAGTTGAGCAGAATGCGCGTGCTCTCCAGGCACGAGGCTCCGAGAACGACCACGCGCGCCTTGGCGGACATCTCGCGTTTCGACTTACGGTCGACAAAGTTCACGCCATTCACGCGGCCGGTGTTTTTGTCAATTGTGAGGTCGCGGACGACGGCGTTCGGCACTATGGTCAGATTGCCGGTGGCCATTGCCTTGGGCAGCAGCAGATTGAATGAGCTGGCGAATGACCCGTCGCCCAG
>JBDTVQ010000128.1:0-15473 GCA_040007195.1 Acidobacteriota bacterium
TGCCACTACCTTTAACCACGCGCAGCGTCCGCCGCGCGGGCGGCTTCGTTCAAACCCGCTAGTGAGGGCGCCGTCTGATCCATTCCCGCTCCGAGCAGCAGTTCCATCGCCCGCTTCTCCCCTGCCCCGGCCAACAGGTGCGCCAACGCGGCCACGTACCGTTGATTCTTCGGGTCCTCCTTCAGAATCCCGCGAAACTGCGCCTCTGCCTCGCGCAGCCGGCCCTGCGCTTCCAAGGCCCGCCCTAACTCCCAATGCCCGAGCGCCCACTGCGGCTCCCAACCCAACTCTTCCCGCGCCATCCGCTCGGCGGCCGCCGCCTCACCCGCCTGCAACATCGTCGTCGCCGCCGCAAAGCGCAGCACCTTTTCGCGAGGCATCACACTCAACGGCCGCGCCAGCACTCCCAACGCCTCCCGCGCCCGGCCCCGAATGGTGGCCGCATCCGCATACAGCCGGTAGGCCTCCACATAGAAAGCCGACCGCTGCACACACTTCCGCAGCGCCGCCTCAGCCGCCCCGATGTCCCACTCCTCCAACAACGCCAAATACCCCTTCACATAGTTCCCCTCCGCCGAATCCGGATCCACTTCGAGTGCCCGCCTGGCCGTCCGCCCCGCCTGCTCCACCATTCCACGGTCGTAGGGAATCGCCAACCGGTACACCCAAGCCAATTGCGCCAGCCCCTCAGCAAACGACGCATCGCGCCGCACGGCCTCTTCCAGTAACCGCGCCGCCCGCATCAGCGCATCCAACCGGGCCTTGCTCTTCTTCTCGTCGGTGGTCTTCAGAACAAAATCCTTCCGGGGGCGCAACGCCCGCAAGGCTTCCGCGTAGGGCTCCAGGGCCCGCTCCCGCGCCGCTCCCGGCAATCCCATTCGCCGCACCTTGTCGGCCTGCTCGGCAATCCCCGCCGCCCCCTTCCGCCCTAAGTCCCCACTCCGCGCCGCCTCGTCCTCCCAAACGCCCGACCACACGCGAAAGTCGAAGTTCACCTCCCGCAATTCCGCCACCAGGCGCAAACGCCCGCCATCTTCCCAACACCGCCCCGCCATCGCCGTCACTACGTACGACGCTCCTTTCGACTCCGCCGCCAAGCTGTCCAAATCCCGGGCCTGAATCACGCGGATCTTCCGGAACCCCAACTCATTGGCCAGGGTGCGGATTACCTCCGCCGCGCCTTCCCCGTAACCACCCCGCTCCGCCGTTTCCGACGCCACCAAAATAACCGGTAACTCCGGTGCCGGCGCCAGCCTCCGGTACACGACCGCCCCGGCCCCCATCGCCCCCAGCGCCAGTCCTCCCGCGACCACACGCCGCCGCGAGACCCCGCGACTCTCCCCTACCAAGGCCCCCTCCACCTCCACAAACCGAGCTACATACCCGCCCTTCGGCATCTCAATACGAATCCCGTCTTCATCCCCCGCCCCCTCGTAATACCGCTCCAGCCGAGCCCGCAACTTCGATGCCTCCACCCGCACCGTCGAATCCTGCTTCGGGTCATAACTCGCATCCCGGTCAAACACCTCGAGCGCAATCGTAAACTCCTTCAGATCCTCCTTCTGGCCCGCCAGGGTCTTGTCCACCACGTAGCGAAGAAACCGCGCCTGCCGCTCTGCCCGGCCGAACGCTTCACTCCCGAGAACCCGCTCCAAGTGACTTGTTATCTTCGATTTGTCCATACAGGTAACGCCTCGGTAACGCCCATTCTACTCCCGGAAACGCTGTATGGCAGGCCCCATCTCGCCTAATCTTCATCATCCGGAGGAAATACAAATGCTCTACTCGTCGCGCGCTGCGCAGTCCGTGCTGGTATTGACGCTCTTGGCCACCCCCCTCGCACGGGCCGAGGTGATCAGCTATGCGGGCACCAGCAATCCGAATAACCAAATCGTCACGCCGGGCACAGTCTACTCCCGATCTGAAGCGTCTACGAACGGCGCCGGTGACCCCGTCAGCATCTCTTCCACCTCGCCACCTCCATGCCCCTTCCCCTGCCTGCCAGTACTCGATTGGGAAAGCGGCGCGGCTTCCATCGACAGCGCCACCGGAAAGGGACGCAGCCGGACACACGTCTCAACAGGCGACGCCAACGCAATCCTCGGCGCCAGCGGGGGCACGGCCCTCGCCGGCTTCCAACTCACAGACACCCTCCTTATCGATCGGTCCTCCGCCTTCGGCATCAACCTCGACATCGACTTCAGTCTCTGGGGCCTGGATGTCGGCTCCGTTTTCGAGGCGGGCTTCGGCGATAACTATTTCCTCTATCAACTGACCCTTACCGACATACTCGACCCCAACAACGAGAACCCGTACACGTACACCGCCTACATCTCCGGCAACATGCACGTCGAAGCGGGAGTACCGTCTGAATCCTACGAAATCGTAGTAATCGATGGAAACAACCCGCCCCAGGTTCTTGCCAGCGGCAACAACTTCCTCAGCGTGTACTCCCTCTCCGCCAGCTTCGACGCCCTCAACATTCCCCCCGGAGCGTTCCTCTTCCCCTTCGCGCTCGACCTTCGTCTCGACGTCTCGTCGACATGCCAGGTGGTCAACCCGATCACTCACTTCAACTGCAGCGCCGATTTGAAATCTACCAACTCCTCCTACATCGGTCTCAGCGGCAACTTCACCTCTCAAAACGGCTACCAATATCTGGGCACCGCTGCCACCAACCCGCCCGGCGAACCCGGCGACGGTGAACCCGGGGGGCCCGGCGGCGAGGTCCCCGAACCCACCACGTTCTTGCTGGTCTCGCCGGCCTTGGCCGCGTTAGCGTACTTCGGCCGCCGCCGAACCTGATCGCACCGGGTCTCTCGGAGGGACCCGGCGCTAGCCCGGTTTTGGAGCCGGTGCAATTCCCTGGCCGATCAAGCCGGCGGGCCAGAAAGCGGCATTCGGTTTCGTTCCCGGATAATGCGAGGGCGCGCTCGTAGCTACGGGCGGCTTGGGGGTAGTCGCCGAGGCGGCGGAGAGGGCCGGCGCGCGCGGCGTGAACGCGCGGCGGGGAGCAGGTGGTAGCCGTCGAGCTCTCGGGCGGCGGGCGGAATTAGCTGATGATGTCGCGGATGACTTCGCCGGCGACGTCGGTGAGGCGGAAGTCGCGGCCGGAGTGGCGGTAGGTGAGCTTGGTGTGATCGAGGCCCATCTGGTTGAGGATGGTCGCCTGGAGATCGTGCGGGTGGACGGGCTTGTCGACAGCCTTGAAGCCGAAGTCGTCGGTGGAGCCGTATGCGATGCCGCCTTTGAAGCCGCCTCCGGTAACCACCGATGAGAAGCCGTGGTTATTGTGATCGCGGCCGTTGTGGATGCGGGTGATGGCGGAGACTTCGACGCTAGGGGTGCGGCCGAATTCGCCGCTGATGATGACGACGGTTTCGTTGAGCAGGCCGGTGGATTTGAGGTCATCGAGGAGGGCGGCGATGGGGGCGTCGGATTGGGCGGCGAGCTTGGCGTGGTCGGTGATGTCGTCGTGGTGGTCCCACGGCTGCTGGTTTCCGAAGTAGACCTGGACCATGCGGACGCCGCGTTCGACCATGCGGCGGGCGAGAAGGCAGCCGCGGGCGAAATCGCCATCGCCGTAACGCTCGCGAGTGGCATCGGATTCTTTGGTGAGGTCGAAGGCGTCGGTGGCTTCGGCCTGCATGCGGTAGGCGACCTCCATCGTGGAGATGCGGGCTTCGAGCTGGGGGTCGTCGCCTTCGCGGGCGAGGTCGAGCTTGTTGAGCGAGTGGACGAGGTCCAGCTGGCGGCGCTGCTCTTCCGGCGAGAGTTCCTTATTGCGCAGGTGCTGGATGAGCTTTTCGGGGACGCTTTCGTTATTCGGCAAGTGGACGCCCTGGTGGATGCCGGGGAGGTAGCCGTTAGACCAGAGCTGCGGGCCGATGACGGGCAGGCCGGGACAGAGGACGACGTAGCCGGGGAGGTTCTGGTTGAAGGTGCCGAGGCCGTAGGTGAGCCAGGAGCCCATGGAGGGGTGACCGGCGATGGGGTGGCCGGTGTTTTGGGTGAGGAGTGACGGCTCGTGATTAGGACGCTCGACGTGCATGGAGCGGATGACACAGAGGTCGTCGGCGTGGTCGCCGAGCCTGGTGAAGATGTCGCTGATTTCGAGTCCGGACTTTCCGTGGCGGGTGAAGTTGAACGGGGACTTGAGGAGGGTTCCGGTTTTGCGTTCGGTTTTGAGGTTTCCGGCGGGGGCGAGGGTGCCGTGGAACTTGGTGAGCATCGGCTTGGGGTCGAAGGTATCGACCTGCGAGGGGCCGCCGTTGAGGAAGAGAAAGATGACGTGCTTAGCTTTGGCGGGGAAGTGGGGCTCGCGCGGGGCGAGGAGTCCGGCGGCGACATTGCCGCTGGTAGCGGGTGCGGAGAGGGCGGGTTCGGCGAGGAGGGCGCTTAGGGAGAGAGCCCCGAAGCCGGCGCCCATGGAACGGAGTAGTTCGCGGCGATTGGGAGTGGGGCGGTAAGTGTTCATAGTTCCTCTAGTTCACAAAAAGCAGTTCGTTGGAGGCGAGCAGGGCCTGGGCGTAGCGGGGCCAATTGGCGCCGGCCGATTGCAGATAATCGAGTCCTAATTTGATCTCCTCTTTGTCGGCCTCGCGTTGAAAGAGGATGCGGTAGGCGGCGCGGATGCGGGCGGCGTCGTCATCGCCGAGCGGCGTGACGCGGGCGGCGAGCGATTTGGCGCGGGCCTGGATGAACTCGCTATTCAGGAAGAAAAGCTGTTGGAGCGGAGTGGCGGTTTGGATGCGCACTTCGCTGGTGGCGACGGGATTGGGGAAATCGAACAGCGAGAGAGTGCCGTCCAATTTGCGGCGGCTGACGGAGCCATAGACGGTGCGGCGGTGATTGGCGGGGTCGGAGATTTTTGCCGGCTTGCCGCCGATGTTGTCGTCGAGATCGCCGCTTAAGGAGAGCAGCGTATCGCGGAGGGGTTCGACGTCGAGACGGCGGCGGGACCAGTGCCAGACGAGCGTGTTGTCGGGGTCTTCGGTCATGTTCGGCTCGGCTGTGCGGGCGCTGAGTTGATAGGCGGCGCTGGAGACAATTTCGCGGTGGAGGGCTTTAAGCGACCAGCCTTGTTCGACGAGGCGGGCGGCGAGGTAGTCGAGCAGCGCGGGGTTGGTGGGCTTGTCGCCGAGCTGGCCGAAGTTGCCGATGCTGAGCACGAGGCCGCGGCCGAAGTGGGTCATCCACATGCGGTTGACCATGACGCGGGCGGTGAGAGGGTTCTTGGGATTGGCGATAGCTTCGGCGAGTTCGAGGCGTCCGGCGCCTTTGGTGAAGGGCTTGCGGTCGCCATCGGAGAGGATTTCGAGAAACCGGCGCGGCGCTTCGTCGCCCAGGTTTTCGCGATTGCCTTTGATTTCGATGCGTTGCGTTTGAAGCTTTTCGGTGTCGCTGACCACCTGCAGGAAGGGGTACATCTCCGGCACGGCCTTTTTGAGGCGATCGTGTTCGGCGCGGAGATCGTTGGCGAAGGATAGGTAGGTCTGCGAGAGCCAACGGTCGAGTTTGGCGTCTTTGTAATAAAAGACTCCAGAGTCTGCTTTTCCGACCTTGTTCGATTGAAAGAAGTCGCGCCAGAGGAAGTAGTCGTCGCGTTCGAGCGTTTTCACTTCGACGACGCGGACGCTGCGGTCATCGGTCTTGCCGCCGAGGGCGATCATATTCTCGCGATCGATGCGCTTCTTGCCGGCATAGACGGCGACGAGTTTGGCCTGGAAGGCGGCGAGGTCAAAGGTTGGATTCTTCCAGTCCTTGAGGAAGGGGTGTTCGATTTTTTCGCCCTGGGCCAGGTAGGTCTTGAGGCGGTCGAGAGTTTCGAAGTCGAGGGAGGCGTCGGGCTTGTCGTCACGGATTGCGGCGAGGTAGCGGGCCGATTGGGAGGCGAGGATTTCAGCGAGCTGCGAGGCCTGCTGGTCGAGATACTCGTCGAGCTTCTTCTTTTGCGTGTCGGCGGCCTCTTTGCGCTTGTCGAAGT
This sequence comes from Acidobacteriota bacterium, assembly GCA_040007195.1. Taxonomy (GTDB): domain Bacteria; phylum Acidobacteriota; class Terriglobia; order Bryobacterales; family Bryobacteraceae; genus JAFLBB01. Next base: position 5,987 of record JBDTVQ010000128.1, read on the forward strand.
CCTCGACGGTGGCGGGCGGAACGAGCGGGTAGGAATCGAGCTTGGTGTTGCGGAAGACGCTGAGGAGCGAGTAGTAGTCTTTGGTCGGGATGGGATCGAACTTGTGGTCGTGGCACTGGGCACAGGCGACGGTGAGGCCGAGGAGGCCGCGGGAGAGGGCGTCGACGCGGTCGTCCTGCTGTTCGGGGCTGAGGGCGAAGAAGCCGAGGCCGGCGATGTAGCGGTCCTTGTGGGCGGGATCGAGCTGGTCACCGGCGATCTGGGCTTTGAGGAACTCGTCATAGGGCATGTCGTCGTTCATGGCCTTGATGACCCAGTCGCGATAGCGCCAGGCGTTGGGATAGGGATCGTCGGCGGTGGAGCTGTATTTTTCGTCGGCGTAGCGGGCGACATCGAGCCAATGGCGGCCCCAGCGTTCGCCATAGTGGGGCGAGGCGAGGAGGCGGTCGACCACCTTGGCATAGGCATTGGGGGACTTGTCGTTGACGAAGTCGCGGACCTCGTCGGCGGTGGGCGGAAGGCCAGTGAGGTCATAGGCGACGCGGCGGATGAGGGTGCGGCGATTGGCGGGAGCGACGGGTTTGATGCCCTTGCTTTCCATGGCGGCGAGCAGGAAGCGATCGATATCGGTCTTCGGCCACGCGGCGTCCTTGACGGAGGGAGGCGCGGGTTTGTGGACGGGCTGAAAGCTCCACCATGCGCGCTGTTCGGCGGTGATGTGGTAGCCGTCGGCCTTGGGCGCGACTTTGTGTTCAGGCCAGGCGGCGCCGGCTTTGACCCATTGGGACAGGACTTCGATGTCGTCGTCGGGCAGCTTGCCGGCGGGCGGCATTTTGAGTTTGTCGTGCGTCTGGCGGATGGCTTGGATGAGAAGGCTTTGATCGGGATCGCCCGCTTTGACGGCGGGTCCGGACTTGCCGCCTTTGAGAAGGTCGTCACGCGAGGTGAGGGCGAGGCCACCCATTTTCGATTGGGTGTGGCAGGCGAAGCAGTTCTTGGCGAGGACGGGGCGGACCTTCATCTCGAAAAACTCGGCGGCGGCATCCTCAGCGGAGGCGGAGAAGGCGGCGAGAGTGAAGGCCAGGAAGATGCGAAACATTTTTGGGAGCTGCCGGAATTTTATCAAAGGGGGGACACGGGTGGTGCCAGCAGGGCGCGGCGAGTGACATAATCTCCAGCATGACCTTGCAAGGAAAAACCGCGCTCGTTACGGGCGCAAGCCGCGGAATCGGCGCGGCGACGGCGATTAAGCTGGCGCAGGCGGGCTGCGGAAGCGTGATTATTCAATTCAACTCGTACGCCGAGGGCGCCGGGGAAGTGGTGAAGGCGATCGAAGCAGCCGGGGCCAAGGCGACAGCAATCCAGTCCGATTTCACGACGATGGAAGGCGTGAACGGATTTTTGAAAGCGCTGGCGGCGACAGGCCAGGAAGTGGATGTGTTGATCAACAACGCGGGATCGCTGCTGAAGCGGGCGAAGCTCGCCGAGATGAGCGAGGCCACCTACGATGCCGTGATGACGCTGAACGCGAAGAGCGTTTGGTTTGTGACGCAGGCACTGACGCCGGCGATGATCCGCAAGGGCGAGGGCATTATCGTGAACCTGTCGTCGATTGCGGCGCGCAATGGCGGCGGTCCGGGGGCGACGATTTATGCTGCCTCAAAGGCGGCGGTGACGGCGTTCACAAAGGGCCTGGCGAAGGAACTGGCTCCGCAGGGAATTCGCGTGAACGCGATCAGCCCCGGCACGGTGGACAACTACTTCCACGAAGTCTTTTCGACGAAGGAAGTTTTGGACGGCGTGGTGAAGATGACGCCCGCGGGCCGCTTGGGCACCAACGACGAGATGGCGGATCTGATCCTGTTTCTGTGTTCGCCGGCGGCAGCCTATATTCACGGACAGACGATTGAGATCAACGGCGGGATATTGGCGATTTAGGCCGAAGAACATCAGCCGCAGATGGACGCAGATGCACGCAGATGCACGCACTGACGCAAAGGCTATTTGACTTGTGATTGTTGTTCCATGCGTTTGAGAAGCGGCTCCTTGTTGGGGAAGTGTTCGAAGCCCCGGGGGAGGGGCATTTCGCCGGCGAGTGTGGAGGCGGGCTTGGGGGCAACCATGGATGCGGGCGTGGATTGATTGCGGATGCGCGCCAAGACGTCCAGGGGAATGGCCCTAATCTTGGTGGGGAATCCGATGAAAGGCATGTGATCGGCCAGCGGCGGAAGGCCTTGGGTTTGGTCCGGGAAGCGAAGAAGGGCGTTGCGGAGACTCTGCAGGGCCTTCAGCTCTTTGAGGGCGACGGTGATCATGCGCTGTTTGCGGGCCTGGATGCGGGTGAGGCGGTCGATGGCGGCGGCGTCGGGCTCGGTGGCGGCGGAGAGATGGATGACGGTGCGCTCGAGGGAGTCGATGGTGAATTGGGCGCCGGCGATCTGGCGGACGAAGGAGAGCTCGAGGTCGCCTTTGGCGTGATAGAGCTGGGCGAGTTGCTGGACGGCGGCGTCTATCAGGACTTCGGGGCTGGCTGCGGTTTGCATGACAAGAGACTCCTCGCCCTGAGGATGGAACGGGGGTGAGTGGGGCCGGCGGGTGAAGGGCGCGGAAGGTGTTGAAGGGGAAGGGAGAAAGATTTTTTGGGGGGCCGTTACCGGAGATTTGGGCCGCGGATGGACGCGGATTTACGCGGATGGGATGGGACGTGAGGCGACATGCCGGGGGGCATTTCGTATTAGCTGCGGATCAGGTTGGCGCGTTGGAGGAGGGGGCGGTCGGATAGGACCTCAGCGGGGGTGCCTGAGCAGACGATTCGGCCGCGGTCGAGGACGATGCACTGGGTGGCGGTTTCTTCTAGCAGGTCGAGGTCGTGGGTGGCGGTGACGACGGTCTTCCCTGCCCCGTCCCAACCTCGCATGAGTTCGAGGATGTGTTCCTGGCTGCGGGGGTCGAGGGCGGCGATGGGCTCGTCGAGCAGGACGACATCGGGATCCATGATGAGCACCGATGCGATGGCGACGCGTTTCTTTTCGCCGCCGGAGAGGTGGTGCGGCGCGCGGTGGCGTAGCTGGTCGATGTGGAAGTGGACGAGGGCTTCTTCGACGGCTTCGCGGATCTTATCTTTGGGCCAACCGAGGTGGAGGGGGCCGAAGGCGAGTTCGTCGAAGACGGTGGGGCAGAAGAGCTGGACGTCGGGATTTTGAAAGACAAGGCCGACGCGTTTGCGGAAATAGTAGGCGAGTTCGTCGTGCTGGAAGTAGTGTTCGTTGAGCTCTTCGCCTTCAAAGAGTGTGTAGCCGGATTCGGCGAAGTAGAGGCCGTCGAGGATACGGAGCAGAGTGGATTTGCCGCAGCCATTGGCGCCGAGGAGAGCGAGGCGGCTGCCTGATTCGATGGTGAGCGAGACCTTGTCGAGCGCCACGGTTTGGCGGTAGCGGAAGGTGAGGTCGTGGAGTTCGAAGAGGGGCGGGGGCGGGGCCTCGGCCGCGGCCTGGGCAGGAGTTTCAGGGTTCATGGGCGCACCGTGAGGAAGGCGAGGGCCGCGAGGCTGGCGGAAAGAACGAGGAAGGCGGCGAACCAATCGCGCGCGCGCATGGAGAGTTCATCCAATAGGTAGACTTCGTGGCGGTAGCCGCGGGCCTGCATGGCGAGGTGGACTTCACTGTTGAGTTCGAAGGCTTTGCTCATGAGGACGCCGGCCGAAGCGATGGCCATGCGGCGGCGATCGACGCTGGGCAGGGGCGCGGCGACGCGGCTTCGTTTGGATTCCATCATGTCCATGGCGAGTTGTACGAATAAAAAGATGTAGCGGTAGGTGGTGCCGATCAGGACGACGGCGACGACGGGCAGGCGGAAGACGCGCATGGCTTTGAGCAGGTGATGCCACGGGGTGCTGAGCATGAGCGCGGAGCAGATGGTGGTGGTGGCGAGGACGCGGCCGAGGAGGAAGCCCGCGCTGCGCAGGCCGGTGGCGGTGATGGGCCATGCGGTGCCGGGTACGACGGCGACGGCGGGACCGGGCGTGAGGACGAGCGCGGGCAGGGCGATGATGCCGGTGAAGAGCAGGGCGCTGAGCCAGACGCGGGTGATGCGGCGCATGGGCAGGCCGCTGGCCGTGGCGAGGAGGACACCCAGGGCCATTACTCCGAGCATGACTTCCCAATGGTGCGAGGCGGTGGCGGCGACGATCAACAGGACAGCGGCGGCCAGCTTGACGCGCGCATCGAGGCTTTGCAGCAAGCCCGATTTGCGGGCCGATTCATCGGCGGTGGCGGAGAGTTCGAGCAGGGCCGAAAGCTCGGCGAGGGTTCGCTGGAGGAATCCGCGGCGGCCGCCGAGGTGCAGAAGCGCGTCAGACATCGCGTGGGCCCCGGCCGATGGTCCACGTGAGAAGGAGGTAGCACAAGACGATGAGCCCGCTGCCGAGCAGGGCCGACATGACGTAGCCGAACGCGGGATTTTTGAACATGGGCGGGGCGTAATCGGGGATGGGGGCGGTCCAGATGCTGGCGATTTTTTGCAGGCCGCTGGGCGCGACGGGGGGAGGCGCGATGCCGTGCGAGGAGGCGGCGATTTCTCTGCGGGTGTTGGCGTTTGCGAAGTCTTCGGCGGACCATTCGCCCCAGGCGCTGCCGACGGCGAGGAGGCCGAGCGGGGTGAGGATCATGAGGAGGGCGAGGATGGCCCAGAGTTTGCGGGCGCTGGCGGGGGCGGCGTGGAGCGGGGTGGGATCGCGGTGGGCGCCGGAGACGTGGTGGCCGCCGGAAGCGCGGTGGGCGTTGGAGCGGTGCTGGCCGTTGGAACCTTGCTGTGCGCCGGAGCCGCGCGAGAGGAGTGCGGGGTCCGACTTTTGCAGGTAGGCGACGACGCCTGCGGTCACTACGAACTCGGCGAGTCCGGCGAGGGTGAGATGGCCGAGCATCATGGCGGGGATGGCGATGTGAAGTGGATAGGGCGCGTAGAGCGGGGCTCCCGCGGCGTCGTGGAAGAGTGTTGGCTGGATGCCGAATTCGATGGCGGTGATGAGGGCCGCGGCGTTGATGCCGATGTAGCCGGCGATTCCGGCGGACCAGCGGCGGCGGGAGGATTCGATGGGAGAGTCCGAGGCGGCCAGGCGATACACGGCCCAGGCGACGAGGCTGCCGACGATGGCGATGTTGAAGCAGTTGGCTCCGATGGCCGTGACGCCGCCGTCGCCGAAGAAAAGAGCCTGGATGACGAGGGCGATGGAGACGGCGAGCATGCTGGCCCAGGGTCCGAGGACGACGGTGGCCAGGCCGACGCCGGTGGCGTGACCGGTGGTGCCGCCGGGAAGCGGCAGGTTGAACATCATGATGACGAAGGAGAAGGCCGAGAACACGGAGACCAGCGGCACCATGCGCGTGTGCAGTTGATGCTTGAGGCGGCGGAGAGCGACGTACCAGAAGGGCGTCGCGCCGACGTAGAGCGCCGCGCACGTGGAGGGACTGAGGTAACCGTCGGGGATGTGCATCGCACGAACCTGCAATTGTTGCTACGAACTCTTATGAGTATGCCTGATGGGGCGGGGGCGGGTCCAATGGGCGCATTGTGGAGCGGAATGATGGCATGATATTCGAGGCATAAAATGGAGGTGCTCGTTGAGCCAGAGCCGGCGCCAGTTTATCAAACGAACGCTCGCGACAACCGGAACGCTGGGGTTGCAGGCGCCACTGGTGCGGGCGGATACGCCGCCGCGGAAACCGATCGATTCCGGCGCGCTGGCGAAGTTCCGCGCGCAGTTGAAGGGGCGGGTGGTTTTGCCTGCGGACTCCGGTTATGAGGCGGCGCGGCGCGTCTTTTTCTGGAATCCCGAGACGGAGAGGAGCCCTGCGGTGGTGGCCCGCTGCGTGGAGGCTGACGACGTGCGCCGTGCGGTGGAGTTCGCGCGGAAACATGGGCTGGAGGTGGCAGTGCGGGGCGGCGGACACAGTCCGCTGGGCTGGGGCACATCGAACGGATTGGTGATCGATTTAACGGGGATGAACGGCGTGGCGGTCGACGCAGGCAAGCGCACGGCGCGCGTTGATGCCGGGGTGTTGGGCGGAGAAGTGATGCGGCAGGCGGGGCGGCATGGGCTTGCTCCGATTGTGGGGCAGTGTCCGGGCGTGGGGGCGGCGGGTGTGACACTGGGCGGGGGCTTGGGATGGCTTTCCGGACTGCATGGGGCGTCTTGCGACAATCTGATTTCGGCGCGGATCGTTACGGCGGATGGCCAGATTTTGAATGTCGATGCGGAGCGGGAGCCGGAGTTGTTGTGGGGCCTGAAGGGCGCGGGCGCGAACTATGGCATTGTGACCAGCTTTGAGTGCCGTCTGCATCCGGTTGGTCCGGTGACGGCGGGCGACATCTTCTACCCGGTTCGGGAGGCGCGGACGGTCGTGCGATTTTTTCGGGAGTTCATGGCCGGGGCTCCGGATTCGTTTCAAGCCTCACTGAACCTGACTCCGGGGGAGCGCGGCGTGTTCGTGAGTTTGTGCCATGCGGGCGAGGCGGCGGAGGCGGATCGATTGTTGCGGGCGCTGCGAACGGTGGCGACGCCTTCGAAAGAGGCCGTGAGGCGGCAAGAGTTTGCCGAGTTGGCGGGAAGGGCGCCGGTGGCCGCGGCGGGCGTGAATTACCGGTCCAGCGCGACGGTTTACCGGCATGAGTTTTCAGATGAGGTTTTGGATGCGACGCTGGACCGGCTGGCGGCGGCTCCGGCTGAGACGGTGATCGGAGTGAGCCATTACATGCACGGCGCGGTTTGCCGCGTGGCGCCGGATGCGACGGCGTTCCCGCTGCGGCAGGCGGGTGGGATTCATATTCGCATTGGGATGGATTGGAACGATGAAGGCGCGGGGCCCCGACTGATGGGTTGGGCGGAGGAAGCGCGCGGGCTGCTGCGGCCGCGGTCGGGTGAACGGATTTATGCGAACTATCAGAGTTATGCCGGAAAGGGGGCGGCGGAGGCGGTTTTCGGCGCGAACCAGGCTCGGCTGGCGGCGGTGAAATATAAATACGATCGCACTAACTTTTTTCGGCGGAATTCGAATCTTGAGCCTCGGCGGGGGTGAGTGGGGTGGGGCGGAATGGATGAGTGGGGCGGGGAGCTGGGGGCGGCGCCGACGTAGAGCACCGCTCACGTGGTGGGACTGAGGCAGCCGTCGTGGATGGTTCGCACGAACATGTGGACGTTGCTGCGGGCTCTTATGGGGGTGGCTGGTGAGGTGGAGCAGGTCCAGTGGATATGGATGGCGGGTGAATATGCTTGCTTCCCGTAACGGGACTTGGGAGAACGGATTCGCGCTTTCCGGGTAGCGCGTACTTCGCTCAGGGTGTCGCTGATCGTCGTAGCAGGTCAGTGTTCCAATTGTTTGCTGGACGAACAATCTGACTCCAGCGGCTGGCAGCATGGCGGGCGGCCGCAAAACTTGTGCGTGAGCTTCAAAACGTCGAGGCGATAAAATGGTTTTAGGCCATGCGCCACAGTCGATTCAAATACTTCCATAATCCAGATCACGCCCAACAATTTCTCGATGGAGCCATGTTCTGTTGGAATGCCGCATACTACCGTGACTATGAAGACGCAAAGGCCGCTCAGGTTGTGGGGGATGAATACGAGGGGACGCGACTATACCGCCCTTTGAACGGCCTTGAGATCACCAACCTCACGCAGAATACCCAAGGAAATCTCCACCGCGGCGCGGAGTTCATCACGAAGGCGCACGAAATCTTCGTTTACTGCGTCAGCATGTCATTCAACGACGCGCTGAAGAACGAGTTCGATGCCAAGGCGTGCGTCGAAATCCGTGACCCGCTTAAATTTATCCAACGCTGGCAAAGAGCCCTGCCGTCCGAGGCTCTGGTGACCTCCGGTGCCGTTGGCGACTATCAGAAATACGTCTGTCGAATGGTCGCCTACTACAACGGCCATGATCTACCGGACAACGTCTGGGCAATCCCCGATCTCATCACGACCACCAAGCTCAAGAAGTTCGCCTACCAAGAGGAATACCGCTTTGCGTACACCAAAACAGACGCGTTCAAGTTCGAGAATGTGAAGGTTAAGCTAGTCGATCGCAAGGCGAGACCGGCTCCAAAACCGGATGAGCACTTTCATGAAACGCTCGACCTCGGCGATCTGCATGACATCTGTCGGATTCGCATATTTTGAGCCATCCGGCGCGTTTCGCCAAACTCCCAATCTGGTGTCCGGCTCACTCGCACAAGGCGGCGTGTCGCGTCCGGTAGGCTAGGCCGGGCCTGGCGCTTATGCGACCGAAGCGAGGCCGGCGGTTTGCTTATCCAACTGAGAGAGCAGGCGTTGGATCGTTTGGACTTCGCGTTCCTCGAAGTAGGGCTCACCGCACTGGCCACAGACCCAGGCGGGCACGGCGTCGAGGGACAGATGGTAGCCTTTGCGATCAACGTGGAAAGGCGCGGTCTTTCTCTTCATCGGCCCTTCGCAGTGCACGCATTTCATTTGCCGGTCCTTCATGCCTTCTTCCTCACTTTGAACGAAGAGTCCCACTCTTTAGGCTCGGGTGTGTATGCCGTAATAATCGCCAAGAATTCGGGCTTTGGTGAGCAGACGACATGAACCGGCCTTCCTTCCAGGTCGATTGCAAACAACAAACAGCTATGGCCGCGGACGTCTTCCGGGTAGTCCTCAATGATTTCACCGTGCAGTACTACGCGGCGAACATCGCGTCCCGTAATCATTCTATCGAGCCGGGACATCTGCCGGATGGCGTGGGGGAGAAACAGAATCTTCTTGCGCGCCGATTCGACGACCGTGCGCCGGAAGGCGACGGAACTTTCTTGCGCGGCCATTGTGCCTGCCGCCTAACGGCCCTCGGCGCTGCTCTGGTGCTTGGGGAAATGCATTTTGTTGCCGGGAGTCCTTCAGTTTACCTCGGGTCGCCGGCGGATTCATTGAGGAGGCCGTGGCGATGGGCGGAGGCCGTTAGAGGGTGCTGTCGGCGGGGAGCGGAAGAGCACAAAGGAAACGCGGCGGAACCCGTTGCTGGGCGCCGCCGCGCTCTATCTACCCCCTCTCAGGGCAGAGGTTGGGGGGCCGGTTGCAGGCGGCCCGATTCCTTAGAACTGGAACATGATGGTCAAGTTCATCAGCGGTTGGCCGCCGAGGGAGGCGGTGCGTGGGTCGTCGCCGAGTTTGCCGAACGTGAGCGGGTTGCGGAAATCGACGTTGGTGCTGGGGCCGGTGAAGTTGTAGGTCTTCAGCACGTTTTGGAAGTCCCATCGAATTTGGGCGTTGTAGCGCTCGGCGAAGCGGAAGTTTTTCTGCACGGAGACCTGGCTCCAGAGGAGGCGGGGACCGGTGAGAATATTGCGGCCGGCGCTGCCGACCTGGAAATTGCAGGCGGCGGGATTGACGGCTGTGGTTGCGCTGCCGCAGCCGCCGGCCCAGGCGAAGGCGCTCTGGTCGATGACGGCGGGGAGGCTTTGCGGCCGGGAAAAGCGGTCG
>JBDTVQ010000129.1:0-15454 GCA_040007195.1 Acidobacteriota bacterium
GTGAAGTTCATCAGGTCGCTCATGTGGCCGATGCCCGGCTCACCGTAGGGATGTGCCTTGTAGGCCGTGGCGAGGAACTCTTCGATCATCTTGCCGATGGGATTTGAGTCGGTGCGCATGCGGCGCTCTTCGCGCACGACGCCCGCTTCCTTGTAGAACTCGCGCAGCACGGGATCGTAGAAGCGTTCGCTTTCCAGGTAAAACCACAGCTCGGCGGCGTTTGAGGGGAGGCTGTAGAAATAGTCCGTCTTGTCGCTGGCCGTCGAGGCGTTCAAACCGCGGCCTCCCGCGCCATCGATCAGTTTGCCGATCTCGTTGGGCACGACGAACTGTCCTGCTCCCTCCTGCGCGGCCTCAAAATCCTTCTCCAGCGCCTCCAGCTTGGCCTTATCGGCCTTGTCCCCTTTGTCGCGCTCGGCGCGCATGGCCAAGAAGGCGCGGTCGACGCGGTCGAGCGAATTCTTCTCCTCAAGCCAGTTCTTGGTGCCCACTTTCTTCGTACCTTTGAAGGCCATGTGCTCGAACATGTGCGCCATGCCGGTGATGCCCTTCACCTCCTGCACGGAACCGACATCGGCGTAAGTGTAAAAGCTGATCACGGGCGCATTGTGGCGCTCCACGATCAGAAACTTCATACCGTTGTCGAGGGTGAATTCAGTAACCTTCTTTTCGAACTCGGCGAAACTGTCCTGGGCAGACAGCGTGAGTGTCAGCGCAAGGGCGCAGGCAAGAAGGGATAGGCGGCGGGTAAGCTGCATGGAAAGGTCGTTTCTCCTTATTGGACTAGTTCAGCACATTTCGGCCAAATTGATTTAGACGCGCTCGATGTCGTGAAGTTTGGAAACATCGGTGCCGATGCGGCCGTCGGGCTGGGTCTGGAACATGTCGGCGAAGCGGGCGTTCCAAACCATTTCCGCCGATTTGTAAGAAGTGCGGGCAGTAACGGTTTGGGCGAACGTTTCGTCGTGGGCGGTTAGAACGATGAGTAGTTCCACGTCGGAGGCAAGAGCGGTTGCCTCAGTCCAGGTTCGCATAGGGCTAGTCTCGCCGATCGGGTGAACAACCACCCAGTGAAGCGGAAACAGCATCACCTGCTGGCGTTCGAGCGTGAGTTCCTCGAAGCGGCGCAAGCGCTTCTCACCTTCGGTTTCCCAGTAGGCCAGGGCAACGGTCGCCTGCAGGTTCGTAAGTTCATTGTTGCGGCCGTTGACCACGCGGAACATTAGCGCGTGGCCGCCCTGAAAGGGGGCGACGACGGCGCGTTCGCTAAAGAGGATCTTAGCCGTTGGGCGCGAAAATCGGGCGAAGAGAATGCCCGTGGCAAGCGATACGCCGAGCAGGCCGACCAGTGCTTCGGCAGTTGCGATGATATTCGGCACCATGCCATAGGGAGTGATACGGCCGTAGCCAATCGTCGCGAGCGTTTGAACACTGAAGAAAAAGGCGTCGGCAAAGCGCCCATGGAGGCCCGCGCCTTCCCCACCCTGCAGCGCACCGGGACCGGCAAGAAAGTAGAAAGAAGCAAATAGGAAGTTGGCCGCAAGGTAGGCCACGACGACGACGGCATAGTAGGCGGGCCAGCTCATCGTGATGAGCGAGTGGAACGGGCTGATCGACTCCCAGAACGGCAGGCCGCGCCGCGAAACGTTGAAGGTGCCATCGCGGTTGAGCATGCGGCCAGTGGCGATTTGGGCCACGCGGGAGCCGATGCCGAGATCGCGATTGGGGGAAACAGGTGGAGGCGCGGTGGCCATGGGCTATAGAAGTTAGGGTAACCCGCTCGCCTAGGCCTGAGAATCGAACTTCTCGTCGAAGGGGACGCCGATGGCCTTCAGGTAGTCGCGGACCTGGTGGATATGGTCGAAGCGTTCGGCGAAGGCATGGAGAAGGGCGTGAGTGTCGGGGACGCAGAAGAGTTCTAGAAGGCGTGGGATCTCAGCCGCGTCAATTGTGTAGATCCAGGCGACGTCGCCGCCCAGGCTCTGCGCCGCTTGTTCACTGTGGTCGTAGAGTTCGAGTTCAATGCTGCCGGTACCGGAAATGCTGGCCCATGCCGCTGCGCCGGACCATGGAGCTCCCAGGTCAACGCTCATTTTGCCTCCGCGATGGCTTTCCAAGTGGCTTCGTCTTTGCCCAGGCTCAACAGACTCCCGCCGCGAACCAGCGGCAGGCGCAGCAGTTGCGGATCGCGCTCGATGCGTCTCAGCAGGTCGGGATCCGTCATGCGGATGTGCTGAAGTCCCGCGTCCACGAACGATTTGCCTTCGCGGTCAATCAAACCAGCAAGGGTGAATTTGTCGACGAATCGTTTGATCTCTCCGGGGGCCATGGGTTTGATCTTAAGGTCGACGAGTTGAAACTCGACGCGGCGTTCCTTGAAGAATCGTTCCGCGGCGCGGGTGGCTTGGGAGTTTTTCACGCCGAAGATTTGTGCGCGGGCCATGCTTACACGATTTTGCCAGAGGTTCGCCGCGCCAGCAGGACACCAGCGGCGAGCATGGCAGATAGGCTGAGGACACGCGTGAGAATGCGCTCGGAACCACCGGTGTAGCGCAGTGTCATGTGGCAGGGCCCAACTCGATTGGGCTCGACGACCATCAGGCCGATGGCATCGCGGCGGACGCGAAGCCGGGCACCGTTCGAGTACGCTTCCCAACCCGGATGATAGGTGACTTGAATATGGACTACCTGGTCCGCATCGACAGTTGCCTGGATGACCGCTTCGCTCGTGCCCTGCCATTGAAAAGTAGCAGCGGGATAGCGGGGATCATCTAGAGCCGCGACGTATGCCTGGACGGGCGCGATGTCGAGGCCGTGTATTGGCGTGCGAACGGCAACGGCCGCCGCGGGAATTATGTGCGCGAGCGAAGGGGAGCGCGAGGGCACTTCGTAGATCGTATCGTCGCCTTCGCGCCAGAGGACCGGCAGCCGGCCTTCAAACTTACCAGGGCGGGCAAAGGGTTTATAAACTTCCCTGCCCTGCGGTCCGGAAACGGATATGGCCCGCGCCCCATAGGCCTTTAACCAAAAAATCGAATAGTCGGCATCGCGTTCGCCGGCGTTCGCTCCGCTGTAAATCGTGAACGCGGGAATGGCAAGGAAGGAGTTTGGGACGTACGGTTCGTGGCCACCGTAAAACTGGGGGTTGTCCGTGAATACGTTGTACAGCAGCGACGTTGAACCGGAAAGAAAGGCCCGCTCTCCGGGACGATTGCTGTCAAGCCACTTTGCGATCTTGTACTCGACGAGTTGGGTGGGGTCAGCAGGACGAACGAGTGAGTAGGTGTACCGGGCAACGTGAATGGTCTGAAACGCCGCGGCTAGGGCCACGACACAGTAGAAGGCGGTTTGAAAGCGGGCGGGAATGCGAAGAGCGGCGAAGGCGATGAGGAGCACGAGCGCCAGCTCCATTTCGTGCTGGTAGCGGTGAGGCTGTGCGATTACGGCAACGCCGCCCCAATAGTACGCCAGCGTGATGGCCGTGGGCACATAGGCGAACAGCGCGAAGAAGTGCAGGTACGGTGTGATGTTCCCGCGGCGCAGCAAGGCATGAAGGATTGCGAATCCGGCAGCGAGTATGGCGAGCACGATGTACGAAGAGGCGCTGAACCGGTAGTCGCCGCCCGAAGTGGGAGAGTTGGTGCGCACTGCCGCAATGAGTGTCGGCGTGAACCAGGGCGAGATCCAACAGTAGCTGACGATGCCGATGACGGCGATTCGCCACCAATTCTCGTAGCGGAAAGTGAGGAGCAAAGAAAGCAGCGCTATGAACAAGGCGATTAGGCCGAAGGCGTTGGTAAGAGCAATCGCGGAAGTGAGCAGCCCAGCCAGGATGGCCCACCGCCTGCCCCCGGCGGTCAGCGCGCGGTGAAAGCAGATAACCGCGAGTGGTAACAGCGTAAGCGCGATAGTGTGTGGCCCTTCACCGTAGTAGACAAGCGTTTGAAAGCGGCGCAGGTGGAACAGCCCTTCAATTTCGCCCGCTATGTCGGAGACCAGGAAAGCTCCGGGAGAGAGGCACGAGTAGACAAGTCCAGCAAGAAAGCTCGGCCCGATCGCGCGGCTGAGTGACAGTGCCATAGCGAAAAGGGCCACAGGACCGGCAACGTAGAAAGTGGCGGTAACGATGTGGTACGCACGCGCCGCTGAATAACCACCCGCGGACATAACGGCGGCCACTATCCACTGTTGCAGCGGCAGATAGCTGTGTTCGATGGGCATGCCGCCACCCCAGTAGGGCCACCAGTTCCAGTCGAAAGGGCGCGCTGCCATCAGACGGGCATTGGCAATGAAGGCGTGCTCGATCGAACCGTTGTAGGCGGAAAATTCCAGCCCGAATAGCGGCGCGGCGATTGCAAAATTCAGCAGTACCAGAACAAGGGCGCAGAGCAGCGCCCACACGCGGTTCGTAGGCGTCACCCGCAGCTACCGGCAGCCGCCCACATTTGGGTCGCGGTCGCGCGGATCGCGTTTAGGCAGCGTGTTATCCAAGCGGAGCTGATAGGTATCCTGCACCTGATTGCCGTCGTAGCGTATCGATTGGCGCAACATCACCGGCTGCGTTTTGGCGCTGGTGATCGCATACCAGTTGTTGGTCGATTCCGTGTAGATCGGTCCACAGCGGACGAGTTTCACTTGCAGGCCTTTGGTGTAGAGCACGCCCAGCAGATGTTCTCCCTTGGGATGCATGCCGTTCTCGTCGAAGTGAATCACGAGCGGCTGGGTCTGCGTGCCGCTGGCCAACACGCTGAATTTCCGGTTTGTGACGTCCAGCGTCGCACTTTGCGAAAACGGGTTGGGATCTTCCTTGAAGCTCAGGTTCATTTTCATGGGCGCCGTGGCAGGCCACTTGATAGGCGTAGGGAGCGCGGCGAGGGTTTTCCAATCGGCAATCGCGGGACCGGTTGCGGGAGGGATCAGCGCAATGATGACGTCCGCCAGTGCCTCGTGGGGAAGTCCCGCCGCAGCCACCGCTTTCCGCTCCGTGGGAGCGCCACCGCATTGGTCCGAATACATCTTCAATTGGGCGGGCTGGAGGAGCGGCATTTCATCGCCCTGGGTGAGAACGAATCCTTCGCAAGGGCGGCCGCCACAGGAGGTCTGCACGGAAAGAATTCCAGGATTCGTTGCGGCCGACTTCAAGCGATACCAATTCGTGCCGCCAGGAGTACCGGGAACGGGGCAGCGAGCGAGCGCCGACGTGACATTAACAGCCTGAAGCGCGGCGAGAACGGCGGCCTCGCCAAATGGAGAGGTGGCGTTGCGCAGGTACAAGTTGCTCACAATGGTCCGGGCGCCAGTGGCGATGACGACGAGGTTGCGTCCGGCGATCATTGCAACGCCTTGTCGGGTGTAACATCCGCCATCGGGGAGGCAGTTTTGCAGCGAATTTGGCGGAAGCGCCTTCCACTGAATGCCGGGCAGTTTCTCGAGGCCGCTCCAGTCTGAGACAAAAGGTTTGCTGTAAAAGGTTTTGATGAGAGCGGCAAGTTCGTCTTCGGGCTTGCCGGCGGCCTGGGCGGACGAAGATAGCTGCAGCGCTGTAATTGCCACGGCTGCGATAAGCGACAGTCTGGAATTCATGAGGACCTCACGGGTAGGGATGGAGTTCAAGGTATCACGGAGACGGGGCCTAATGTGCCCCGCGAAATCAAGTATCATCGTTGCCTATGAAAACTCTGCTCCTCACCGCTCTCGTCCTCGGAATATCCGCAATCGGGTTTGCCGAGACCGCTGATGAAGCCGCCGTGCGCGCGGCCCACGAAGCATTCGTCAAAGCAGCCAAAGCCGGGGACGGCGCGGCACTCGGGAAGCTGCTGGCCGATGGGCTGCAATACAGCCACTCGAACACCAAGTTGGAAACGAAAGCCGAGGCGATTGCCGCACTGGAAAAATCGCACGGCAACTTCGAAGTTCTCTCGCAGACCATTCACGTGTACGGCAAGGCCGCGACGATCCGCGCAAAGGTAACCGCGCACGGCGCCAACGGCGACACGCCGTTGCAGATGCTGCAAGTGTGGATTAAAAACGGCAAAGACTGGCAGATGATCGAGCGCCACACCACGCGCATTCCCGCCCCATAAGGCCGGCGCCTAACGAGGAGTGATTTTCAGATTGGCATAGTGGGCGATGGTGGTGCCTTCAATCCAAAGCGCCACCGCGCCTTTGCCTGACGCTCCCGATTTCACATCGTTCACCAGCAGCGTTGGCTGCGTGGCTTTGTTGACATAGATCTTCGCCTTCTCGCCATCGACGTCGATCTTCAGGTGAATCCATTCGGCGGGCATCATGTCGGCATAGGCTTCATATTTCGAAGGCGTTTCGGCGCGCAGCTTGAACCAGGGGAAGGCGGGATGCTGAATGTACTGGACGCTGTGATTGCGGCGCTCCTGCTCGTCGGCGCGGCCATTGGTGGGACGCACGTAGAAGCAGTCGTAGGTTTCGCGGTTCGGTTGCACGCGGAAGGCAACGCCGACGAATCCTCGGGCGCCACCTTCAGCACCGGGTCCTGGCTCACCTGTGAGGTCGACTTCAATCGTTCCGTTACCGAATTCGACGCCGTCCACCAGCGCCAACACGTCCACGCGATTGGCCGCAGGCGGCGGGGGAGCGGCTCCGCCCTTCTTTTGGGCGCCCTTCTTCCCACCCTTTTTCGATTCGCCCGCGGGCGGTGGAGGAGGCGGCACCGCCAACTTCTCGGCGGCTTCGGGCGAGATGGTGAGCTTAATTGCGCTCTTTCCCTTGAACTTCACGGGCGCAGCAGTGGCGTTGTGCAGGGTGAGCCCAGCGGCGGTGTTCAGCTTCAGGGATTTTGTCTGAGCGTGTACGGCGAATGCCGAAACGAATGCGGTGAGGACCAGGACGGTGGCGCGCATGGGGATAGTGTAAAACAGACAACCGATACGGGCGCGGCGAAAACGGTAAGGCGGTTCTCTGATGTCGCCTAGTCGAAACGGAAGGGCACCTCATGTGCGGCCGCCGTACGCTCTCCCCAAGAACGGATGAGGACCTGCTCTTCGGGCGTATCCAGCCCCCCATACAGCGAGGCCATCACGGCGTCGACGGCTTGAGACTGGTTTGAGGCAATGGAGGCATAGACGTTGATTCCGCTGCCGGGACCGCGGTCGTCCTGCCATGTTTCGGCCCGAATGGAAACCAAAGGCGCTGCCAGCATCTGGAGCGCATCGGTCAGATTGGCATCCATCAACGCTTCACCCTGAAACTCCGCGCTCGAAGCAAACCAGTACTCTTTCAAGTAGAGAACCCGGATATTGTGAGCCGCTTTCGCCGCCAACATCCACTCCCAGATGGCCTGCGGCTCGCTGGGCGATTGAAACGCAACCTTGGCGCGCATCGGATAGGTGGGCAGGCCGGGCGATTTGTCAAAACGCTCCTTGAAGGCACCATCGATCCAATACTGTCCCGGCGCCCCACCTCCGCGGTAGTGAATCAACAGCGAAAGCGAATGAATGGTTCCCGGCGACGTCCGGATGAGGCTGGCCAGTTCTTCGTCCAGGTTGCGCGGTGCGGCGTGGAAGAGTTTTTTTATCAGGAAGCGAACAATTTCACCGGTGACCATAGACGGCGCTAATTCGGGCGGCACAATAGCACCTCATCAGGATACACGCCGCCCGGCGACACTCCTGCCAGCCGGGACGATCCTGCTGGCAGAAGTGGACCAGTTACTCTTTCGCCATAAGTTACGGAAGCTTCTGCTTCACATTATCCATCTCCAGGTTGGATTGGTCCATAAATGTGATCGCCTCCGACACGTAGAGTAGGGTATTCCCCTTGATCACATTCGCCTTGGAAAGGTCGGACAGGTTAATCGACTTATCGAACCGGGAGACGAGGTTTCCGGTAACCAGATCGCCGCGCGGACCATTGGCGTCGGTTTCGGTGGGGTTGTAGCAGATGCCCAGCACACCGTTGGTACCGGCTGTGACGGTGTTATTGGCGATCAGGTTGCCTCCGCTGCGGCCGCCGCGTACGAAAATGCCCAAGCCTACGTTGTGAATCGCGTTGTTCCGTACAACCACGTTCACCGATTGCACAATCATGATGCCGGTTTCCGGGGGCAGAGCAACGATGGTAAGCCCCTGCGCGCGGATGCGCAAGTCTTCCAGCATGACGTTCGCGCTGTTTTCAACGATCACGCCGAAGGCAAAATTGCTAATCGATCCGCCGGAAACCTTAACGCCCCGGACCCCGCGAATGGCGATGCCGGTGCCCAGCTTTCCGCCTGGGCCCATGACACCGTAGCCGTTCAGATTGAGCGTTACGTCGTTGGACGTAATTTCGAGCTCACCGGAAATGTTTTGGGTCAAAATGTAGTTTCCAGGGCTGTCGATGGCGCCGCTCTTGACGACGCGCCTTGCTTCCTGAGCCCACGCGGCGCAACTGATCAGCAGACACACAAATAGCTTTTTTGTCATTAGACTCTCCAATTACAGATTCCGAACTAAGTAACTTGCTTCAGGACCGGGCCCAGTCAAATAAAATGTCGACGTGAAATAGGGAATCCCCCTCAGCGGCCGATATAATTGCGGCCATGCGTCCATTTTTTGTTTGCCTGCTGCTGGCCGCCAGCGCCGAGGCGGGCGAGTTTTTTGCCGGAGCCATGGGTGGAGTCGCCACGATTTCGGCGGATGCTCGCACGGTGGGCACGCCTCCGGCTCAATTTTCCGCTTACAAACCGCAGAACGGGCCATCGGCACTCGCATTTGGAGGCCGGCATTTCAATAATTACTTCTCTGCGCAGCTTAGCTACGCATGGAACCGGAACAACCTCGTATTCAGTGGCGCGGACGTTCTTTCGGGAGCGTCCTATGAACAGCCGGGACAGGCAACCCTACACACAGTGGTTGCCGAGGCGATGGTGTATTTTCGTCCGGCAAAGAGCCGGGTGAGGCCATATTTGTCGGCCGGCCCGGGTGTCACCGTCCTGCGCGCGGCGGTGGGACCGTTGCTGGTGCGTGGCACGTTGCCGGTGCCTGACGGGCCGGTCCATTCCACGAGGCCGTCGGTGCGAGTAGCCGTCGGGATGGATGTGCGGATGGGCCGAAACGTTTGGTTCCGCTACAGCTTCTGCGAAACCATACAGCGGAATCCGCTCAGCCAGGCGCTGCGGCCGCCGGCTCAACGGAATCTGGCCAACTTTCAGAATTTATGGGGCGTGAGCTGGCAGTTCTGATCTTGCTCCGTTCATCCATTCTTAAATTCGGCGTACGGACAGTGGGGCCACCAGATCGGCGGATTGTCGAGGTGTTCGGCGAGAACGCGGGCATGGCACACCGAGCAGTAAAAGACAGGCTGAGCGGCGCCGACCGGGGCGATGGTAACCAGCTTCTCGAAGACACAGAGGCCGTTGCCCGCGCGTTGAGTATCGGTTAGCGGTTCAAGCGGACCAGTAGCTTGCTGCTCCCGGATCAGCGCCGTGTAGAGGCGGGCCTTGAGGCTGGGCGGCGCGGGGGCTTCCGCCGCCGGTTCCATGCCGGATTTGGCGGCCATGCCGCGGGCGAGCTCTTCGAACAATTTTTCGTCGCTCATACTCTACGCCTCATACCTTGCTTTGAACTGCGCCCTCGCCCGGGCCAGAAGCCGTTCCACCGCTTTCTCCGATCGTCCGATTGCAGCCGCGATGACAGCGGCGCTTTGCGCTTCCCAGTAACGCCAGAGCAGAACGGCCCGGTAGGCTTCGGGCAGTTCGGCAAGAACCGCTTGCACGCGCTCACCACGTTCGCGCCGCAGCAGATCCCCTTCGATCCTGGGCAGTTCGACCTGCGTCTCCTCCACGCTTTCGTCGAATTCCGCGTTGCGCAGTGCTACTCGATAGTGATCTTGAACTTTGTGGCGCGCAATGCCAAGGATCCAGGAGAGCAAACTGCCGTCGCCGCGGTACCGTGGCAGGCCACGCCAAGCTTCGAGGAACACCTCCTGAACGACATCGTCGACCGACTGTCCAGAGCGCGCCAGACGCCACTTGACAAAGCTATGAACGGGATCGGCAAAGCGGGCCACAAAGGCAGCGGTGGCCTTACGATCCTTGCGCAGAATGGCTTCGACGAATTCGCGTTCCCCCTCCTGGCCGGGGCGCCCTGCGCGCCGCTCGCCGGCCTGTGCCATTTCCAATTTGCGATCTCACCTCTGCTGGATAGAGTCGCACGAGGGGCGGATTTCCCCCTGCGGCGGGCGAGGCGGTGGAATCGAAGCGCATCGCGTTTCCCGCCAATATGTGTCAGGATAAGCAGAAATTGACGGAGGCATTCAATTGGAACCGCCGTATGAATTGATTCGCGACGGGTTGGCGAGTGGACGTGTCATTCCCTTTCTGGGGGCCGGGGCGTCGCTGTCCTGCCGGCCGAAGGATGTGGAATGGAAGTCGCCCAAAGATAACTTTCTGCCGAGCGGTTGGGAACTGGCGAAGTACCTGGACGAACGCAGCGGATTCCCCTCCGACACGCAGATCGACCTGTTACGCGTGGCTCAGTATTACGATGGCGTCGCCGGCCGCGGGGGCCTGGACGATGAGTTGCACACCATCTTTTCACGCTGCTATGAACCAGGCGATCTGCACAACTACCTCGCCGAGTTCCAAAACCCGCTGATCGTCACCACCAACTACGACACGCTGCTCGAAGAGGCCTTCAACAAGAAGGGGAAGCAATACAACGTGGTCGTGTACAAGATGGCCACACCCCTCGCTTATGTGAGGCGCGCAGGCGCGACGGAGTGGGAAAGCGTCGACCCGCAGCGGCTGGCATTGAACCTGGACGACACGGCCACGATTTTCAAAATGCACGGTTCGTCGATTCGCGAAGCTCCCGAAGAGGACAGCTACGTGATCACCGAGGACGACTACGTCGATTTTCTGTCGCGTATGTCCGGGCAGACGGCGGTGCCGGCGATCTTTGGCGAACCGTTCCGCAAGAGCCATTTCCTGTTTCTCGGCTATGGGCTGCGCGATTGGAATCTTCGCGTGATCCTCCATAAGATCTGGAAAGACTGGCCGCGCAAATACGCTTCGTGGGCCATTCAGGAGAAGGCCGATCCGCTGGAGCGGGAGTTTTGGAGGGGTCGCAAGCTGACCATCTTTGAAATGGGCATCGCCGAATTTCTGGTGAAGTCGCGTGAGGTTGCCGCCAGTGTCTGAGTCCGCTGCAGCTGTGGCAACCGTCCGGCAGGTCGAGCGCGTGGTGTGTCCTTATCGCGGACTCACGCCCTACGCTGAGGGCGATGCGCGGTTTTTCTTCGGCCGCCAGGAAGATACACAGCTCATTGTGGCGAATCTGTTTAGCGCGCGCGTCACGGTCCTGTTCGGGCCGAGCGGCGTGGGTAAGAGCTCAATTCTGCGGGCCGGAGCAATACGCGATTTGCGGCAACGCCAGCACAAGGCGGCCGGACGCGGCGAACGCCCGGACCTTTTGATCGTCTACTTCCGTACCTGGCAAGGACTGATGATGGACGAACTGCGGCGGACCATTTTACAGGACGCCGCCGAGCTGTCGGGCAGGCCGCTCAACGCACCCGCGGGCGGAACGCTGGCGGATTTGCTGGGATACGTGGCGAGCACCCTGGAAGTGGACATCATGCTGCTCCTCGACCAATTTGAGGAGTACTTCCGCTACGAAACCCAGTTCGGCGCGCCGCAGTCGTTCGCGGCCCAGTTCGGGGAAGCGGTCGGACGCAGCAGCTTGCCGGTGAGTTTTCTGTTGTCGCTACGCGAAGATTCGCTCGCAGAATTGGACAGGTTCAAGACGCTGACGCCGAACCTGTTCACGAATTGGTTCCGGCTGGAACGCCTCGGACTGGAGGCCGCCGAGCAGGCCATACGAGGGCCGGTCGAGGAGTACAACAAGCTGCCGGAAAGCGAGCGCATGTATGGGGGCACCATCACGCTCGATGATGGACTGGCCGCGGAGGTCTTGCAGCAGGTGCGCACCGGCGCGGTCCTCATCGGCGACGGCGGCCGGGGTACTGCCCGGAAGGAACAGGCAAGCATTGAAACGCCCTATCTGCAACTGGTGCTGACCGAGTTGTGGGAAGAGGAATTAACCAAGGGAAGTAAGCGCCTGCGGGTGGAAACGTTGAAGCGCTTGGGCGGCGCGGCGGAGATCGTGCGGCGGCACGTGGAAACCGTGCTTGGGGCCCTGAGTGCGAAAGAACGCCAGATGTGCGGGCGCATGTTCGACTATCTGGTCACCGACAGCGGGGCAAAGATTGCCTACCGGGCGAAAGATCTTGCCGACAAAGGCTGCGTGGACGAAGTGTCCATGCGGACGCTGCTCGGCAAGCTTGCCGAAGGGGATAAGCGCATTCTGACGACGGTGGCCCCGGCGCCCGATCATCCGGCCGAGCCGCAGTATGAGATCTATCACGATTCGCTGAGCCGCGCCGTAATCGCGTGGCGGCGGCGGTATGTGGAGGGCGCGCATCGGAAGCAATTAGTGAGGCGCGTCGCGTCGGTGGCGGCGGTGCTGCTGTTGCTGTTCCTCGGCTATGGATGGTACCGGAACGGGCAGTTAGAGACCGCGGCAACGGTCGCCGAAGCACAAGCGGCAAAATCCGAGGCGGCGGAGTTGAAGGCGAGGTCACAGCAGTCGGCTGCGGAAGCGCATGCGCTCGCGCTACGGCTCAAGGAACTCGAAGAGGCGCGCAAAGGCGACACCGAGCAATACAAGAAACTGCAGGCAGAGGCAAATAAGCGCATCGAAGAAGCGGCGAAGTATGAAAAGGCGGCGACCCAGGTGCAATATCAATACGCGGCTCAGACAAACTTGCCCAGCCCGCCACCGCAGAAAACGGAATTGGAAACGGAGAGGGCCAACCGCGCCGAGCGGGATCGGGACCGCTATCGCGAAGAGGCGGCGCAGTTGTCGAAGGACCGTGAGGACCTCGCGCGCCAACTCGATGCATTTCGCAAATCGCAAGGCGCGCAAGCGGTGGTGCCCACGGCGCGCATGGAGCAGATGATGTGCCGGTTGGAACGAGTACGCGTGTTTGAGGACGGAAGCGTCGGTGACACGCCATGGAATTTCGACATCACGATCAAGGCGGAGGGGCAGGACCCTGTTCGCGTAAAACTGCCGCTCACACTGAATGACAGGACGCGCCCGCTCATGGTCATCGGTAAGAGTTGGCCGGTGAAAGTAGACAAGGCAGATCCGTTGGTGTTGATCGAGGTATCCGGGACACGCGTGCAATCGAAAGCACAATTGCGGTGGCCGGATTCGAGTACCGTGCATGCGTTCGAACTCTTCTTCTCGCCATCCGGGCAAGGTACAAGAGCCTCGGGGTATGCCGACGGCTCGCGTCCTCGATACGTGGCATTCCTCTTGGAAGATCCCAAGGACGGAACCGTTATCTTCGAGTTCAGCCTGCAGTCCGGCGCAAGTAAAAAATGACGCCGGCGCCGCAACCGGAGGCACAACCGGCGGCGGTAGTACGCGAGCTCATCCTTACCGGCCCGCCGCTCTCCCTGGCCTTGCCAGATGTCTGCGCCCGCTGCGGCCAGCAGGCGGGGAAACGGCTGTATTGGGACAAGGTGGTCCGGAATCACGATTCCGAAGGCGGTGATTCGATCGTCATCGTCGGGTCGCGGGCGCCCTTCTGCGGCCGGTGCCTGGCGCAACATGAACGCGAACTCCGGCGAATGCCGTGGTGGAAACAACTGCTGCAGTGCTTCCGGTGGGAACTGATGATTCCCGCAGCATTCTCGGGGGCGGCCACGCTCTTCGCCGCTATCAAGCTACTACCAAATCCGGTGAAGGCGGATCGGCTCGATGTGGCGGTACTCGCCGGAGTGGTCGGGTTCTTCGGGCTGATCTCGATCATGTCCCTGAGCGGGGCATGGACCAACACCAGGCATCATTGCGTACCGCCGGTCACGACAATCACGGGTTCGTTCAGTTTCGGCGGGGACATCTCGTCGACTTTCGAAGGCGAGCGGCACCGCTATGTGATTGTAAACGATGTATTTTTTGAAGCTTTGCTGGCCGCCAACCGGGACAAGCTTTGGAAGCCGGGAAGCGAGCGGGCGCGGCGGGCGTCGTGGAAGCGGAACGTGCTGTACGTCGGGCTTGGCCTGGGGGCGGCGGTGTTGCTGCTTTGGGATTGGATCAAGCCCTGGGTCAGCGTGGAGTGGTGAGAGGAAACGGCCGATAGATTTCCAGCATGTTGCGCCTGACGGTTCGACGATTCTGGATCATCTTGTCGATGGTGGCCTGCCTGCTCATGCCCGCCGTGGGCGCCGCCGGAGTAAAACGCGCGGCAAGACCCAAGACGGCGATCAAGATTCCGAAGTCGAAGCCACCCGTGTACAAGGCCAAGAAGCAAAAAGCGCCGAAGTACAAGAAACCGAAATCCAAGGCCGAAAGCGATTACAAGCGCGACCCGGCCGCGCGGCGGGCGTTCCAGCAAAGCCATCCGTGTCCGGCCACCGGCAAAACGACCGGAAACTGCCCCGGCTATGTCGTGGATCACATCCGCGCTTTGAAGCGCGGCGGGCCGGATGTACCCCAGAACATGCAGTGGCAAACCAAGGAAGCGGCGAAGGCCAAGGACCTGATCGAATAACAAACATTAAGATCTTGCAATCCACGGAACAGTGAATTATAGTTTCTTAACGTAATTTCACTTTGTCGTGAGGGGATCACAATGTTGCACTTCCGAATCGCATTTTCGGCGTGTATTTGTGTGTGCCTGGGTGTGGCACAAACCGATCGCGCCATTCTCACCGGAACCGTGACCGATGCGAGTGGGGCCGCCGTTGGCGGTGCCCTCATCGCGGTGACGAACTCCGCAACGAACGTAAATTCAGCAACTCAGTCCAACAGTACGGGCAATTTCACCGTACCCGCCCTTCCCGTGGGAGCCTACCGCGTACGAATCGAGAAGCCCGGATTTAAGGCTGCCGTGCGTACGGACCTCATCCTGAGCGCGGGCGCGACAGCCACGCTCAACGTCAGCCTGGAACTCGGCCAAGTTACCGAGTCGATCCAGGTGGAAGCCACGCTCGATCAGCTTCAGACGTCCACGGCCAAAGTATCGACGGCAGTGGCCAACAAGATGGTGGACGAACTTCCGTTAGTCGTGGGCGGGGCGATGCGCGGAGCATTCGACCTGGCTCTCATCACTCCGGAAGCCAACTCGCCGGAGGACAAGGGCTTCAACGTCGGCGGCGCGCAGGGTGGCAGCTACGGCGCCACTCTCGATGGCGTGTCGATCTTGACGGCCCGGTTCAATTCCGTCGAGTGGGCCAACGTGAACACGCCCTCGGTGGACGCCATTACGGAATTCGCCGTGGAGACCAACGGGTTCAAGGCTGAATACGGCCGGGCCCAGGGCGGCATGATCACGTTCTCCTCGAAGTCGGGCACCAATGAATTGCACGGCACGGCTTACGAATTTCTGCGCAACGACGCCCTCGACGCGAGGCGTTTCTTCGAGGACGAGA
>JBDTVQ010000130.1:0-15416 GCA_040007195.1 Acidobacteriota bacterium
ATCATGCGCCACTACGAAGGCTTTACACCGCGCGCTGGCCGCATCCGGGGCCGCCGCAGCGCTTTCTAGGTTGTTGTACAGTATAAGATAGAGGAATTTTGCCCCACTGTGCATGATCAAAAACGCATGATCATCCGAAAAACCCCCGCAGAACTTGAGAAGATGCGGGCCAGTGGGCTGCTTGTCCATCAGATCCTGAGTAACCTATCGGCAATGGTTGTCGAGGGTATCACGACGATGGACCTGGAAGTTGCCGCCGAGAAGATGATCCGCGATGCCGGCGCCCGGCCAGCCTTCAAAGGCTACTATGTGCCCGCCGTGGGTCAACGCTTCGGCTTCGTGCTCTGCACGAGCGTGAATGACGAGATCGTCCATGGCCTTCCGTCGGGGAAGGTGCAGTTGAAGAAGGGCGACATTGTTTCCATCGACACCGGTGTCGAATTGAACGGCTGGTTTGGCGACTCGGCCACAACCGTCCCGGTCGGCGATCCGGAACCGCAAGTAAAACGCCTGCTCGATGTGACGAAAGCGTCGCTCGAACGGGCCATTGAGCAGGTCCGGCCGGGCAACCGGCTGTTTGACATCTGCGCCGCGGTGGAGAATCACGTCAAAGCCAACGGATTCTCGATCGTGAAGGAGTATGTGGGACACGGCATCGGCACGCAGTTGCACGAAGAGCCGCAGATCCCCAACTACGTGGACCGTCGAAACGACAACCCGCGGCTCAAAGAAGGCATGGTCTTCGCGATTGAGCCGATGGTGAACGCCGGCGGCGCCGACAGCAAGTTGAAGCCAGACCGCTGGACGGCGGTGGCGAAGGACGGGTCGTATTCAGCCCACTTCGAACACTGTGTCGCGGTAACGGCGGATGGTCCGTGGGTTCTGACGAGGCCGTAAGCCCGCAAGGGCCGGACGCCGGACAGAAACCGGATCGGGTAGTAGCAGAAGTTCTCGCCGAGCTTCCCCAGGCCAAATGGCGCGTGCGGTTGAATGATCGCCGCGAAATTCTGGCCCACGCGGGAGCGGCAAGCGCGGTCAACTTTGTCCGGCTCAGGCCGGGTGATCGCGTCGAAGTGGTTCTCTCGCCCCACGACCCGGGGCGGGGACGGATCACAAAGTTATTAACGGCCGGCGAATGACGGCCCGGTGATGGAAGGCTCGCTGCTGGCGGCCAACCAAAGAAGGAAAGGTGAGCCCAATGAAGGTTCGCGCATCAGTTAAAAAGATTTGTGAGAAGTGCAAGCTGCTAAACCGCCATGGCGTCGTTCGGGTGATCTGCTCCAACCCGAAGCATAAGCAGCGTCAGGGATAAGGAAGAGGACTATACTATGGCGCGTATTGCAGGTGTGGATCTGCCGCCGCGGAAGCGGGCGGAAATCGGACTGACCTATATCTATGGCGTGGGCCGCACCCGCGCCAAGTCGATCCTCCACCGTGTCGGTGTGAGCGCCGACAAGAAGATCGGCGACCTGACCGAGGAAGAGGTGAATAACATCCGCCTCCTGCTCGAAGAGGAAGGCTCCATCGAGGGCGACCTGCGGAAAGAGTTGACGCTCAACGTCCGCCGCCTCATCGAAATGGGTTCGTATCGCGGCTTGCGTCATCGCCGCGGTTTGCCCACTCGTGGCCAGCGTACCCATACCAATTCGCGCACCCGCAAGGGCCCGCGCCGCGGCACGGTTGCCAACAAGAAGAAGGTCGGCAAGTAGGCTCCGCCTATCTGCCTCATTCCTGGCCAGCAGCTGGCCGGGAATGCAGTCCAGGCGCTCGCGGTTGGTGCGCCGAGAAGAGATACAGAGGAATGAATGGCTAAGGCACAAGCGAAGGGCGCCGCCAAAGGCGGCAAGAAGAAGCAGTTTAAGAAGCGCGAAAAGAAAAGCGTCCCCACGGGCGTAGTGTTCGTTCAGGCTTCGTTCAATAACACGATCGTTACCATCACGGACCAGACGGGCAACGTCCTGTCCTGGTCGAGCGCCGGTTCGCTCGGATTCCGTGGCTCGCGCAAAGGCACCCCCTTCGCCGCTCAGCAGGCGGCTTTCACCGCCGCCAGCAAGTCAAAGGAATTCGGACTGCGGTCCGTCGTAGTTTTTGTCAGTGGCCCAGGCGCCGGCCGTGAATCGGCCGTTCGTGCGCTGGCTACCGTCGGAATCGAAGTGCGGTGCATCACCGACACGACCCCGATTCCCCACAATGGTTGCCGTCCGCCCAAGAAGCGGCGCGTATAACGATGCCGCAACGCCCACTAAAAATGGGACGGCGCATCTAAGTTCCACCCGGCTCCGCAGGGAGCCATGGTTAAGAAGGACGAAGGGCGGAGAGCTCGCCTGTAAACTTCACCAACCGGACCGGCCCTTGATATCGGCCGATCCGTGAATAGGTCTAGGAGAAACGAAGAAGTGGCTCGATACATTGGCCCGGTATGCCGCCTGTGCAGGCGCGAGGGCATGAAACTTTTCCTTAAAGGGGAGCGGTGCTACACCGAGAAGTGCGCCATTGAAAAGCGTAACTTCATCCCTGGCCAACACGGCAAGGATCGCAAACAGAAAATCGTCGGCTACGGCCTGCAGTTGCGCGAAAAGCAAAAAACGCGCCGCGTGTACGGCATGCTCGAAACGCAGTTCCACCTCACCTTCGAGAAGGCAGCCAAGATGGACGGCATCACCGGCCATAACCTGCTGTTCCTTCTTGAACGCCGTCTGGATAACGTCATCTTCCGTATGGGCTTCGGCACCTCACGGCCGCAAAGCCGCCAGATCGTCCGCCACGGCCACATCGCCGTAAACGGCCGGAAAGTCAACATTCCCTCGTTCGTCGTCAAGCCTGGCGACGTCGTCGAAGTGCGCGAAAAAAGCAAAACCAACGCGGCCATCATGTCGGCCCGCGACGCCACGGCCCATCAGCCCAGCCCGAATTGGCTGGAAGTGGACCGCGATGCATTAAAGGCGAAGGTGATCGGTCATCCGAAGCGTGAAGAGCTGGTGCAAATCCAGATCAACGACCAGATGATCGTCGAGTTGTACTCGAAGTAACCTCGGCCCGCGGATTCCCCCGCCGCGGGACGCCTAGAGCGGGAAACCCCATCATAAGGAGAAAAGCATGTTCAAGGGTTTTCAGAAGCCGAAGCGGCTGGTGGCTAACACCGAGACGCTCAATGAGCGTTACGGCATGTTCTGGGCCCAGCCCTTCGAACGTGGCTTCGGTACTACCATCGGCAGCAGTTTGCGCCGCGTGTTGCTCAGCTCCATCGAAGGCGCGGCCATCACAGCCGTCCGTATCGAGGGCGTGTCGCACGAATTCAGTCCTATTCCCGGCGTTGTAGAAGACGCCACCGACATCATCCTCAACCTGAAGCAGGTCCCCTTCAAAATGGAAGGCGAGGGCGTGCGAACGGCCCGTATCAAGGTGGATGGCGCCGGTGAAGTCCTAAGCGGCCAAATCGAAGTGGAAGGCGATGTCGAAGTGCTCGACCGCCACCTCCACATCGCAACCGTCAGCGAAGGCGGCAAGTTGAGCATCGAAATGCGCCTCAAATCGGGCCGCGGCTATGTCTCGGCCGACCGCAACTTCGACGACGATCTGCCCGTCGACTTCATTCCGATCGACTCGGTGCACTCCCCGGTGCGCAAGGTGAACTTCGCCGTCGAAGCCGCCCGCCTCGGACAGATGACCGACTACGACAAGCTGACCATCGAAGTCTGGACCAACGGCGCCATCGCCCCCCAGGATTCCGTCGGCCAGGCCGCCAAGCTGCTCAAGGACCACATGAGCATCTTCATCAACTTCGAGGAACTCCCCGAGGTTGCCGAAGAGCCGGCCGAGCGCGCCATCAACCAAATGAACGAAGTGCTGAACCGCTCCGTCGAAGAGCTCGAACTCAGCGTCCGTTCCTACAACTGCCTTAAGAACGCCAATATTCAGACCATCGGCGACCTCGTCCAAAAGTCCGAAGCGGACATGCTCCGCACCAAGAACTTCGGCCGCAAGTCGCTCAACGAAATCAAGGAAATCCTGCAAGGCCTCGGCCTCAGCTTTGGCATGCGCTTCGATTCGCAGGGCCGGCTGATTTCGCCCACCGGCCAACCGGTCGCCCTGGGTGATGAGCCCACCGAACCGTTGGAAGCAGGCGAGTAGTCACCGGAGAGAGTCACCACAATGCGTCACGGAAGAGCTGGAAACAAACTTAGCCGTCCTATCGGCCACCGCCGGGCCCTTTTGCGAAACCTGGCCACCTCGATCATCGAACACGATTTCATCATTACCACGGTGCCCAAAGCCAAGGCCGTTAAGCCCCTCGTGGAAAAGATGATCACGCTGGGCAAGGATGGTTCGCTGGCGGCACGCCGTCGCGCAGCCGCCTTTCTGCAGACTCCGGACTCGGTAAAAAAGGTCTTCGATAAGCTCGGCGCCAAATTCGCCCAGCGCAGCGGCGGCTATACCCGGATCACCCGCCTCGGACCCCGCAAGGGTGACGGTGCCGAGCTCTGCAAAATCGAGCTGATCGGTACCGAACTCGTCAAACGCGCGGCCGAGCGTGCCAAACGCCGCGAGGAGCGCCTCAAAGCGTTGCGCGAAAGTGGCGAAGCCGAACCAGAGTAAAACCCTCCACACGTCTATTATTTGCAGCCCGGGTCCCGGAAGGGATCCGGGCTTTTTGCTTTTACATGAGTGTCTCAAGCGCAGATTATGTGCGGCATCATCTAAAATCACTTGACAGCTACACGCGCAGATTATATGATTAGTACAGGTGGCAACACCGAAATCCACTACTGAGGTAAATACGCCATGACACTCGTGAAATATCGCAATCTGTGGGATGAACTCGAAGACTTCCCCCGTAGCCTGGGCTTGTTCCAGGAGACCTTTCAGCCTTCCGCCGAAACCGGCATACGGCCATGGGCGCCTGCCGTGGACGTCATCGAATCGGAGAACGACCTTTCCTTCACCGTCGACCTTCCCGGCATGAAGCAGGAGGATATCGACGTTCATCTCGAAAATGGCACTCTGACCATCAAAGGCCAGCGCAAGTTTGAGCATGAAGAGCAGAAAAAGGGCTATCACCGCATCGAGCGCTCCTACGGCTCATTCAGCCGTGCCTTCGCCCTGCCCGACACCGTCGACACAGAACATATCAACGCGTCCTACAAGGACGGCGTGTTGACCGTAAAGGCGGCCAAGCGCGAAGCGGCGAAACCCCGTTCGGTCAAGGTCGCGGTCAATAACAACTAATTAGCCGGCGCCGTCATGGCCCAAGGGGCGGGTCCGAATGGGCCTGCCCCTTTTCTGTCTTCCGGAACCCCGAACCCCGCAGGTTCGTATGACATCATATAGGTGAAGGTCTCCCCCATCATGAATGCGATCAAAACGGTTGTTCTGCTCGGTACGCTCAGCGGCCTTTTGCTGCTCGGCGGCCAGGCGATCGGCGGGCAGCAAGGCCTCGTCATAGCCTTCGGACTGGCCATAGTGATGAACTTCGCCAGCTATTTCTTCTCCGACAAGATCGCGCTCTCCATGTACTCGGCTCAGCCAGTGACGCGCTCCGCGAATTCGCAGGTGTACACCCGGATTGGACCCATGACAGAAGAGCTGACCCGCCGCATGGGCTTGCCCATGCCGAAGCTCTGGCTCATCCCCGATGCGTCCCCAAATGCATTCGCCACCGGCCGCAACCCCGAGCACGCCTCGGTTGCCGTCACCGAAGGCATCCTGCAGGTTATGACTGACCGGGAACTGGAAGGCGTCATCGCCCACGAGCTTGGCCACGTCCTGCACCGGGATATCCTCATTAGTTCCATCGCCGCAACCCTGGCCGCCGCGATCACCATGCTCGCCCGAATGGCCTTCTTCTTCGGCGGCAGCCGCCGCGACGACGACGACCGCTCTAGCCCCCTGGCCGGTCTCGCCATGTTGATCGTCGCTCCCTTCGCCGCCATGCTCATCCAAATGGCGATCTCCCGTACGCGCGAATTTTCGGCTGATGCGGCAGCCGCCAAATACACCGGCTCTCCAGACGGTCTCATCAATGGTTTGCGCAAGCTCGAGTCGTTTTCCAAACGCATCCCCATGGATTCCTCGCCCGCCACGGCCCACATGTTTATCATCAAGCCTTTCAGCGGCCAAGCGCTCATGAGCCTGTTCTCGACGCATCCGGCCACCGAAAAACGCATCGCGGCTCTAGAAGCTCTGCGTGGTGAACCTACGTGGTCGCACAGCTACGCGAATTGATCTCAACATTCGTTTAGTCATAATCATAAATTTAGGCAACAGAATAAATTCGCGTACCTCTCGGCGCAGCGTTCCTAATTTCAAACTGATCCCAATAAATCTTACGTCATAAATTTAGTCGCTATACTAACTTTATGATAGAGGATGAACTCTCCGCCGCATCCAACGTCCGAAATCCCTTCCGTCCCGGTGCTGGCCACATGCCCCCGTACCTCGCCGGACGCGACGACGAGAGCCGCGACTTCCACAAACTGCTTTCGCAGGATCCCATCCTCGCCAATCTCGTCCTGACCGGCCTCCGTGGCATCGGCAAAACCGTTCTGCTCGACGCCTTCAAGCCTGCCGCAATCGAATCTGGCTGGCTCTGGGCGGGCACCGACATGTCCGAATCCACCAGCGTCACGGAAGAAAACATTGCCATCCGCCTGCTCACCGACCTGTCCGTCGTCACAGGATCGCTAGTCATTGAACCTGTCTCCGCCCGACCCATCGGGTTCTCCGGCACCGATCCCGCCCCCCAACCAGACCAGACCTTCAATTACGCCATGTTGAGTTGGATCTACGAAACGACACCCGGCCTGGTCGCCGACAAGCTCAAAGCGGTCCTGGAATCCGTCTGGCCGTATGTAGAAGCTGCCGGGAAGCGCGGCATTGTCTTCGCCTATGACGAGGCGCAAAACCTGGCGGACCACGCAGCCAAACAGCAGTATCCGCTGTCCCTCCTGCTTGACGTTTTCCAGTCCCTCCAGCGCAAAGGCATCCGCATGATGCTCGCTCTGGCCGGTCTGCCCACTCTCTTCCCCAAACTCGTCGAAGCGCGCACCTTCGCCGAGCGGATGTTCCACACCATATTTCTCACGCCCCTCACCGAATCGGAAACCGCCGACGCGATCAAGAAGCCCATCGATGCGGATCCAAACTGTCCCCTAAAAGTCGGCGCGGGATCCATCCGGTACATCTGGAGCATCACGCGCGGGTATCCCTACTTCGTCCAATACGTCTGCCGGGAATCGTTCGACGTCCTCGTCCAGGCCATCAAGGGTGGACAACCTCTCCGCAGCATCCCCATCCGCGAAATCCTCCGCAAGCTCGACATCGACTTTTTCGCCGGACGCTGGGCACGCGCCACCGACCGTCAACAGGACCTCCTTCGAATCGTTGCCACTCTCCCCACCTGCGACGCCGAATTCTCCGTCCTCGAAATCATCGCCAGCCCCGCGAACAAAGAGCTGGCCAAACCCTTCAGCGGCAGTCACGTGAACCAAATGTTCACCTCACTCGCCGAAGCCGGCCTCGTCTACAAGAGCCGCCACGGAAAATACGCCTTTGCTGTCCCGCTTCTGGGCGATTTCATAAAGCGCCAATCTGAGCCGCCCGAGCCGCCGCCGCGCTTCAGCATGCCCCCGCTCAGCCCGGTACGCTAAAACAGTAGGGATGCAATCCATTCGGGTGAGCCGCAAAGCCGTCGCTCGCCTCTCCACCGGTCACCCGTGGATCTTCACGAGTGATCTCATCGATAAGAAGGACGCTACCGGCGGCTCCGCCGTCGCCGTGAACGATCCCGCCGGCCGCGCCCTGGGCGTCGCCCACTACTCAGACTCTTCCCTCATCTCCCTCCGCATGCTCGACCGCGGCCGCCCCACCGTAGACGCCGCCTTCTATCGCAAGCGCATCGAAACGGCCGCCGCCATGCGCGCCCGCCGCGTCCGCGACACAGACGCCTACCGCCTGGTCCACGCCGAAGCCGACCTCCTTCCTGGCCTTGTCATCGACCGCTACGGCGATTGCTTCGTTCTACAGGCACTCACGCAGGGGATGGACGCCGCGCAGCCCTGGATCGTCGAAGCACTCATCGATCTGTTCGCTCCGCGCGCCATTGTCGCCCGCAACGACGCCGCCGTTCGCGACAAAGAGAACCTCGACCGCACAGTCGAGGTCGTCTACGGCGAAGCTCCCGAATTTGTCGAACTC
Organism: Acidobacteriota bacterium; assembly: GCA_040007195.1. GTDB lineage: Bacteria > Acidobacteriota > Terriglobia > Bryobacterales > Bryobacteraceae > JAFLBB01. The sequence continues at coordinate 8,194 of JBDTVQ010000130.1, forward strand.
GGCATGAACGGCATGCGCTGGCGCACCGACCTTCTCCATGGCCAGAAGACGGGCGTCTTCCTCGATCAGCGGGAAAACTATCAGGCGGTCCGAAATTACGCTCACGGCCGCGCGCTCGATTGCTTCACTTGCACTGGCGGCTTCGCACTGCACCTCGCCTCCGTCTGCGAACAGGTCGACGCCGTCGACAGTTCGGAAGAGGCCCTAAAGTCCGCCGAATGGAATAAACAGGCCAACTCGATCACCAATGTGCACTTCCGCGAGGCCGATATGTTCGACCTCCTTGCCGCCTACTCCTCCTCGCGCCGCACCTATGACACGGTCGTCCTCGACCCACCGGCGCTCGCCAAATCACGCAGCGCCGTAGAGGCCGCCGCGCGTGCCTATCGTGAATTGAACACCCGTGCACTGCGCCTTCTCCCGCCCGGTGGAGTTCTGGTCTCCTGTTCGTGCTCGCATCACATGAACGAGGCCGCGCTCCTCTCCGTTATCGCCGAAGCCTCGCTCGAAACGAACCGCTCACTGCGTGTTCTTGAACGCCGCACGCAGTCGCTCGACCACCCCATCCTCCTCACAGTTCCCGAAACAAGCTATCTCAAATGCCTCATCTTTGAGGTCCTCTGAAACGGCATTTGGCCCAACACCTTCGTTGCAGGACGGGGATGGTTGCGCTATTGTGTCTCAATGGCTGAACGGCCCCCCTAGGATCGGGGCCGCGGGTCACGCGTTGAAGTGCTTTGGTTTTCAATCGTTTCTCTGAGTTGAGCAGATGAGAAATCCGAGCCGTCCTAATCCGGTCGCTATTGGCAGCATGCTTGCTCTGTCACGCCTGCGGCCTCACTTCATCACTACCGCCGCGACGGAGTGTCTCTCTCGGGAGTGCACGCCCTTTCAGTCCCATGAATCCTGAGGAGGAACTCATAACCGGTATGCATTCGCTAACGCAAGTCGCTGTACCCGCATTTCTACTGCAAGCCACCGCGAGTAGCGAGGGTCAAATGTACCTCGCCATCACGCTTGTCATCAGCATCATTTCCCTATTGGTCGCCGTCGGCTTCGCACGTTATGTGCTGGCCCAGGACACGGGCACTGCTGAAATGCAGAAGGTCTCCAACGCCATTAAAGAGGGTGCCGAAGCCTTCCTCAAGCGGCAGAACACCACCATTCTCGGCCTCACCGTCGTTTTGGCCGTCATCATATTCGCAGGCTACAAGTTCGGCAAACCCGACGATCCGAACATCGCCCTGCGCATGACCTTCTCCTTCGTTATCGGTGCCATCTGTTCGGTCGCCGCCGGCTTTAGCGGCATGTGGGTCTCCATCCGCGCCAACATCCGCACCGCTTCGGCTGCCCGCCGCGACATCAACCAGGCCCTGCAAGTCGCCCTTCGTGGAGGCGCCGTCACCGGCCTTAGCGTCGTCGCGCTCTCCCTGCTCGGCGTCGGCGTGCTCTTCTTTCTCTTCGGTGGCCTCGAAGACCCGCAGCATGTGCCTCATCAAATCGTCGCCTTCGGTTTCGGCGCCAGCTTCGTCGCTCTGTTCGCGCAACTGGGTGGAGGTATCTACACCAAAGCGGCCGACGTCGGCGCTGACCTCGTCGGCAAAGTCGAAGCAGGCATTCCCGAAGACGACCCGCGCAACCCCGCCGTCATCGCCGATCTCGTGGGCGACAACGTCGGCGATTGCGCAGGCCGCGGTGCCGACCTCTTCGAATCCACCGCCGCCGAAAACATCGGCGCCATGATCCTCGGCGTGGCCCTCTTTCCCGTCTTCGGCATCCAAGGCGTTATGTTTCCGCTGCTCGCACGCGCCTTCGGTCTGATCGCCTCCATCATCGGTATCCTCTCGGTGAAGGTGAAGGGCGACGAAGACCCCATGAACGCCCTCAACCGTGGCTACTACGTCACCACGGCCTTCGCCATTGGCGGCTTCTATCTCGCTGTCCACCTGCTCCTGCAAGGCAACATGTATCTGTTTGCATCTGGAGTCGTCGGCATCATCACAGCGTTCCTGTTCGTCTACATCACGCAGTACTACACCGAATACAAATACCGCCCCGTGCAGGACATCGCCAAAAGCTGCACCACTGGTCCGGCCACGACGATCATCACCGGTTTCGCCGTCGGCCTCGAATGCACCGCGGCCCCCGTGCTCGTCATCTCGGCCGCCATTCTTAGCAGCTACTATCTCGGTATCAACGCCGGCTTGAACGTCAGCGAACAGGCCGCCGGACTTTACGGCACGGCCATTGCCACCATGGGCATGCTCGCCACTTGCGCCTATATCCTCGCCATGGATACCTTCGGTCCCATCACGGATAACGCAGGCGGCATCGTCGAAATGTCCAAGCAGCCAGAAGAGGTCCGCAAACGTACGGACCGCCTCGATTCCGTCGGCAACACCACCAAGGCCCTCACCAAAGGCTATGCCATCGGCTCAGCGGCGCTGGCAGCCTTCCTGCTTTTCTCGGCCTACATTGACGAGGTGAAGATCCTGCTCGGACGCGCGCCCGATTCTCCCTTCCCGATCGATATCGGCCACGTGCCCGTGTTCACCGGCGCATTGATCGGCGCCATGCTCGTCTTCCTGTTTAGCTCGCTTGCCATACGCGCCGTCGGCCGCGCCGCCGAAACGATCATCGAAGAAGTCCGCCGCCAGTTCCGCGAAAACCCGGGCATCATGAAAGGCACCTCCGATCCGGACTACGCCACCTGCGTCGACATCGTCGCCAAAAGCGCACTCAAGGCGATGGTCCTGCCCGGCATCCTGCCTATCGCCGTGCCCGTTCTGGTCGGCGTCACCTTCCGGCTCTTCGCCCGGCCCGGTGATCAGTATCCAGTCGGTGCCGTATCGGTCGCCGCGCTGCTCATGGTGGGCACCATCTCCGGCATCCTGCTCGCGTTGCTCATGAACAACGGCGGCGGCGCCTGGGACAACGCCAAGAAATACATCGAAACGGGCGCCTATGGCGGCAAAGGCTCCGACGCACACAAAGCTAGCGTCGTCGGAGACACGGTCGGCGATCCCTTTAAAGACACTGCTGGCCCGTCGCTGCACGTGCTCATAAAACTGCTCAGCACCATCACTCTGGTTGCCGCGCCGTTGTTTATCTAAAATACGTGTAGTGCCTTTACGCGTAGTATTTCTTCTTCTTGTCCTGGGCCTGCCGCTGCTTCACGCCCAGGACAAGAAGGGTAAGCCGTCTTCCGATGCCCTCCGCGACCGCGCCGCGAATCGCATTGCGGTGGGTGATCGCAATCTTGCCCTGGCCGATCTGAACCAGGCGCTTCAAATCAATCCCAACGATGCCCAGGCCTGGCGCTTACGCGCGGAAACCAATCTTGCCCTCGGCGATTCCAAGCAGGCTGCGATGGACTTCACCCGCTGCCTCGAACTTAAGCTCGAGCACGCAGGTGTGTATGCGGGCCGCGCCAATGCCTACCGCGCACAGCACCAAAATGAGAAGGCCCTCGCCGATTACGCAGCCGCCATCAAGCTGCGCCTCGACGATCCCGAAACATATCGCCAGCGCGCCGATCTCTACCTCTCCATGGAGCGCAACCAGGACGCCATCGACGACCTCGACCGTGTCATCCAGTTCCTGCCCGACGACACTCCCAGCTATCTCAATCGCGCCAAAGCCTTCGGCAACGCCGGGCGCTTCGATCGAGCAGTTTCCGACCTCGATAAGGTACTCCAGCGAGAACCCGCGAACACCGAGGCTCGCGGTCTGCGCGCCGCCGCACAGGCCCGCCGTGGCCAGCATGCCGAAGCCGTCGCCGACTTTACCGCTGCCATCCAAGCCGACCCCAACAACGCCAAGCTCTTACTCGCGCGAGCCGATAGCTATGTCGCCCTCGGTGACTCAGCCCATGCACTTTCAGACCGCGACCGCGCCGTCCAACTGCAACCCGATCTCGCCGAAGCCTACCTCGCCCGCGGTGGATCGCACCATTCGCTCGGGGAACATGAACAGGGCCTCGCCGATCGCTCCAAAGCCATCGAGTTGAATCCGAAGCTCACAGTCGCCTGGAAGGCTCGGGGCAATGCGTACTTCTTGCTGGAGCGCTTCGACGACGCGGTTAAGGATCTGGAAGAGGCCGCCAGGCTTGATCCCGCCGACCCCGAAATCGCCAGCCTGCTGCAATTGGCCAAGTACCGCCTGGAACAATCAAATGCTCCTCCGCCCCAGGCTCCCAAAATGATCTATGCCGCCGAGTCGGCGCTCACGGCGTCGAACCTGTCCGAACTTCCAGCGAAGGAGGAACCCGTGCAGGTGGCCGCTGTGCCCCCGCAGGCACAAGCGCCCCCCGCGTTTACACGGGCCACGCCCACCCCGCCAATGCAATCAGTGCCAACTCCCGCGCCTGCTGCAACAGTGCCCCCAGCTCCACCCCCCGCCGCTCCGGCGCCGCCACCTGTCATCACAACGCGCACCCTTACTGCACCCGAGCCGGCGCCAGTCCCCGCACAACTCCCCGCGCTGCGTCCCGAAGCGCACAACGCCCGCGCGCGGGCCGCGGCTGATGCCGGCGACCTCGAACTCGCCCTGGCCCACTTCAACGCCGCACTTGCCGCGCGCCCGGGCTACACGCTCGCCCTGAACGGCCGCGGCTTCGTCTACATGAAGATGCGCAAGCCGCTACCCGCCATCGAAGATTTCACAGCCGCCATCAAAGCCGACCCCAACTACGCGAACGCTTACCGTAACCGCGCCGCCGCGCGTAAATTGATCGGCGATGTGGATGGTTCCGCCGCCGACCTCGCAATGGAACAGAAACTCCTAAGCGGGCGATGACTCTCCGCCTCCTCGTTCTCTTCGTTGCGGCTCTCTGCCCCGCCCTTGAGATCGAGACGGCTGGCTCCGCCCGCATGGAATTCGTTGTCGAAAACGGCGCCCAAGCCAACCTCGTCTATCACGCCGTTTGCATTGCCGAAAAGATCAGTTGCACCAGCGCGTCCTTCCAGCAACTCTGGAAGCAGAAGCTTGCCTGGAGCACCAACGACGAGCGCTTGATGCAGGCGTTCCGCAAGGCAATCGGCTTTAGCGGCTCACCCGTCGCAGGCACCTACCCTTTCCTTCCCAACTACCCGGCGTTCTATGGCGATGAACGCAAGGAGCGCGCCCTGATTGCCGCCCTGCTCGACGCGCGCGATCTGGACGATGCGGTTCAGCGCGCCAAAACCCTCGCCGGCCGCAAACGCGCCAGCGCCGTCAGCGCAATGCTCACCGCCATGAAGCCTCGCTTTGATCGCTGGTGGAGCGACGAGGGTGACCGGCGCTCGCAAGGCTATGCGCACAGAATTACCAAGACGCTGCGCGACCACAAGCTCGTCGAGCTCAGCCAAACCGTCGCCCACTTGATGGGCTTCGAATGGCAGGGCATGCAGCGGTTGCGCTTTCACATCATCTCTCACCCCGACGCCGATCCCCACTCCGTCCGTGCCACTCAAATTCAACAACAGGCCGTGCTCGAAGCTACAACGATACTCTCCACCGAAAAGTACGTCAGCATCTCGCTTCACGAGCTGTTCCACTACTTCTACGACTCGCTTCCGCTCGACCGCCATGTTGCCCTCATGCGCCAGTTTGCCGCCTCCGATGAAAAGTTCGCCGGAGCTTATTACACGCTCTTCAACGAGGCTCTTGTTTCCGCCGCCGCCACCCTCGTCGATCAACGCCTGATGCCGGAAACCTTCCGCAAGGAAAGCACGAACCTGAATTACTTCCATCCCTGCATCGCGCCGCTGGCACGCGCGCTGTTCACGATCGTGCCTGGGCGCATTCAACGGAACGAGCCATTCCTCGACGCCATCGCCCCCGCCTACATCGCCGCGGGGAAACTGGAACTCGGCGCGGCGGCGAACAAACTAGCCTTCGCCATGATGGCACGCGGCGTTTATGGAAACGATGCGTTGATCAAGCGCATGTCTAAACCATTGCAGGAATCCTCGCCAGCCATCGGAACGTTCACAAATGAAGCCAAGCTACTGCGCCACTTTGAATACGTAAACGTCATCCGCCTCGCGATCCGCCCCGGACCGTCCAAAGTGGAACAAAACGAACCCACGCCCAAATCTGTGGCCGTAAGCTTCACTGCTCCCGATGAAGCCGCGCTCGACAAACTCATCCGCGACTTCTTCGCGAGATAATAGCGGTCTTCGAAATGAAGCCAATCTCCCAGCCTCCGCCCGCCGACTGGATCATTTTCGCCTCGGTAGCGATGTCCCTCGGTTGGGGACTCCGAGGCTTCATCGGCGGTGGCCCTCTCGGCGCCATGATTCCAGGCGCGATGATCGGCCTCGTGCTGGCGCTCCTGCTGCGCCTCGACACAGCCGCCACCTCACGCCTCATCGCTTTCGCCGCCGTCGGCATTGGTTTCGGCGGCGATATGACCTACGGCCAAACCGCCGGTCTCGCCATGAAGCCTGAAACCTTTTCCTGGGCCCTGCTCGGCTTCGCGATCAAAGGCGCCGTCTGGGGACTGCTCGGCGGCGCAACTATTGGCCTGGCACTGGTCCCGCCCACTCGCCGCTACCTCGCCATCACGATGGCCGCCATGCTTGCCGCCACGTGGGCCGGATGGCGCGTCATAAACGAACCCAAGCTCATCTACTTCTCCAACCTGTTTGATCGCCCGCGCCCCGAAGTGTGGGCCGGCCTCCTTCTCGCCGGAATCACTGTCGCCCTGATGCACGGCCCGCTCGTCCGCCGCTTCGCTCTGTGCGGCGCAATCGGCGGCGGCATTGGCTTCGCGCTCGGCGCATGCTTCCAGGTCCTTGGCCGGACACACGCCGCGGGCTTCTTCTTCTCCGACTGGTGGAAAGTGATGGAGCTCACCTTCGGCGCACTCCTCGGAGCTTCCTACGCTTGGGCCGCCTGGAGTGTTGAGCCAATGCCGGATACGCCTACGCCCGAACCGCCCCGGTCTCCGCTCCTCGCCTCAATCACCGGAGCCGCGCTGGCCATAGCTATCGCCATTTTCCTGGTGCCCCTCATCGACCGCTTCCATGTCCGTTTCTCCTACACCGTCGCCGGCGCGTTGCTACTCCTGCTCGCCACGCGCTCGTCCGATATCGCTCGCCAAATTGGCCTCACCGGTACCTGCTGCGCATTCTTCATCGACCTCTACGAAGACCGCCCGCAAACCGAGCCGTGGCTCGCCGTACTCCTCATCGTCATCGCCACCATCGCAATCGCCGTCGTCGTTCTCCGCACCACCT
>JBDTVQ010000131.1:0-15384 GCA_040007195.1 Acidobacteriota bacterium
GCGGCACAACCTCCCTAGGTTTTGCCATGCTTGCTCCCGCACTTTCCACACGCCTTACGAACGAAGAAGAACTGTATTGGCTGGCGCTGCGCCTGGTCCACGGACTGGGCCCGGTGCGGACGATTCCCCTTTTAGACGCCTACCGGACGCCGCAGGCGATTTTCCGGGCATCGGTTTCCGAGCTCGAAGACCACGGGCTTTCCGGCGGTGTCGCCCGCAGTTTGATCAGCGGTTGCACCTTTGAGGATGCCGCGCAGCAGCAACAGAAGATGCGCGAAGAGGGGGCTATTCTCCTTCCCTTCAGCTATCCAGGTTATCCGGCGGCGCTGGCCAACATTGCCGATCCACCGATAGTGCTGTTTGCCAAGGGGCGGACGGAACTGCTGCCGGCGGTGCTCGTCGCCATGGTCGGGACAAGGCGGCCGACGCCCTACGGAGTGAACGTGACCGAGCGCATCTCGGCCGATCTGGCCAAGGCGGGCGCGGTGATTGTATCGGGGATGGCGCGGGGTGTGGACACGTGCGCGCACAAAGCCGCGCTGAGCATGAACGGAGGGACGATCGCGGTGTTCGGCTCGGGGATCGACCACATCTATCCCGCCGAGAACAGGCGGCTTGCCGAGGATGTTGCGACGCGCGGGCTGATTTTGACCGAATTTCCGATGGGCTCGCCGGCGCATCCGCAGAACTTTCCGCTGCGCAACCGGATCGTCAGCGGGCTCAGTTATGCGACCGTCATTGTGGAGGGGGCCCAGTATTCCGGTTCGGCCATTACCGCCCGTACGGCGATGGAGCAGGGCCGGGAGGTGTATGCCGTGCCGGGACCGATCACCTCGCGGATGAGCTGGGTTCCCAACCTATTAATCAAGCAGGGGGCGCGGCTGCTGCAGGACGCCGAAGATCTTCTTTCCGACCTGCCGGACCACGTTCGGCAGACACTTCTGGGGCAGATTACGAACCCCACGATGCCGCCTAAGCAAGAGATAGATATGGACTTACGCTTTGGTCCCAGCGCCCCGCTGGCGAAGGCGATCATCAAGGCGGTGAACGTGAATGTGGGCGTCAGGCTGGATTCCCTGCTTGAATCCTTGGAGGGGTACTCGCCATCAGAGGTAGTGGCCACGCTGTTCGAGCTGGAACTTGCTGGCATGGTGCGGCAACTCCCTGGAAAGCAGTTTGCTAGAGTGTGGTAGGTAACCGCGCCGGACGGCCGGCAATCCATGCCGGTTGACTGAAATGCTACCTTCATGGAGTCAGTTGCTTCTGCCTGGACGCAGTCCGGGCGGGAAGCCGGCGGGCCCGAAAGGAACATCAGTACTCTCTCATGAGCAAGTCTCTCGTCATTGTCGAATCGCCGGCAAAGTCGAAAACCATCGCCAAGTACCTCGGCAAGGACTTCACGGTCATGGCCTCTCTCGGGCACGTCAAGGACCTGCCTAAGAAAGACCTGTCAGTCGACGTCGATGGCGACTTCACCCCGAACTACGAGGTGATTGAAGGCAAGCGCAAGCTGATTCAGGAATTGAAACAGGCCGCCAAGGGCGCCGATTCCATCTACCTCGCGGCTGACCCGGATCGCGAAGGCGAAGCTATCTGCTTCCATCTGATGGAGGAACTGGCGGGCGCCAACAAGAAGGGCGCGGCCGGGCCAAAAGTCTACCGCGTGATGTTCAACGAGATCACGGCGCCGGCCATTGCCAAGGCGTTCGAGAATCCAGGACAGGTGAATACGAATCTCGTCGATGCGCAGCAGGCGCGGCGCGTGCTGGACCGGATTGTGGGCTACAAGATTTCACCGCTGCTGTGGGATAAGGTCCAGCGCGGGCTTTCGGCGGGGCGTGTGCAGACGGTGGCGTTGCGGCTGATTGTGGACCGCGAGCGCGAGATCCGCGCGTTCAATCCGGAAGAGTATTGGACGATCGATGTCAGCCTGAACGCGAAGAAGCCGCCGGTGCTGACGGCGCGGCTGGCGAAAAAGAACGGCGAAAACTTCAAGATTGGCAGCGCCGAGGTTTCCGACGGCGTGCTGGCGGCCGTTGATGGTGTCGACTATACGGTGCAGGCGGTTGGCACGAAAGAGAAGCGCCGCAATCCGGTGCCGCCGTTCATTACGTCGACGTTGCAGCAGGAGGCGTCGCGCAAGCTTCGCTTTTCGGTGAAGCGCACGATGGGGCTGGCCCAGCGACTGTACGAAGGCGTGGAGATGGGGCCGGAAGGCGCCGTGGGTCTGATCACCTATATGCGTACCGATTCGGTGCGCGTCTCCGAAACCGCGCTCAATGATGTGCGCGAGTTCATTCCGAAGCGCTATGGCGATGCGTACCTGCCCGCCAAGCCCAACGTCTATAAAGGTAAGAAAGACGCCCAGGACGCGCACGAAGCGATTCGCCCGTCGTCGGTTGCGATCTCGCCTGACGTGGCCGAGAAGTATCTTTCCGACGATGAGATCAAGTTGTACCGGCTGATCTGGACGCGCTTTGTCGCCAGCCAGATGACGCCCGCCGTCTTCGACCAGACGACCATTGATGTGAACGCGCCGGGCAAAGATGGTGCGAACTATATGTTCCGCGCCACCGGTTCGGTGCCGAAGTTTGATGGTTTCCTCGCGGTCTACCAGGAAGGCAAGGACCAGAAGGACGAAGAAGACGAGGAACTGAAGCATAAGCTGCCGCTGGTAGAGCAGGGCGAAGTGTTGAAGTTCAAGGCGATTCTGCCGGAACAGCACTTTACCGAACCGCCGCCTCGGTTCAACGAAGCGACGTTGGTGAAAGAGCTGGAAGCCGATGGTGTGGGCCGGCCGTCGACATACGCATCCATTCTTTCGACGATCCAGGATCGCGGCTATGTGAAGAAAGAGGGCGGAAAGTTCAGTCCGACTGAATTGGGCTTTGTCGTTACCGATCAGCTGGTGAAGAGCTTCGACGATATCTTCGACGTGCACTACACGGCGCGGATGGAGCAGGCGCTCGACGAGATCGAAGAGGGCAAGCTCGATTGGCGCACGGCGATGCGCGGCTTCTACGACAAGTTCAATGTCGATCTCGAGCGCGCGGGCTCGGTGATGGAAAACATCAAGCGCATGGAGAAGCCGACCGGCTTGACATGCGAGAAGTGCGGCAAGCCGATGGTGCTGCGTTGGGGCAAGCACGGAACGTTCGTCGGCTGTTCCGGCTATCCCGATTGCACGAACACGCGCGAACCGTCGCCGGACATGGTGGAAGGCGCGGGCGTGGAGATCACCGAGCAGGACGAGGACGTTTACTGCGAGAACTGCGGCCGTGTGATGGTGCTTAAGAAAGGGCGGTTCGGCCAGTTCCTGGCCTGTTCCGGTTATCCCGACTGCAAGACCACGAAGCAGCTGGGCGCGCAGGAGCAGCAGAAGAAGGCCGACGTTCCGCTCGACGAGAAGTGCCCGACGTGCGACAACAACCTGGTGATGAAGAACGGGCGGTTTGGCGAATTCACGGCGTGCTCGAACTACCCAACCTGCAAGTATGTGAAGCAGAAGACCATTGGGATCACCTGCCCGCAATGCAACAAGGGCGACATCATTGAGCGGCGGTCCAAGCGGGGGAAGACCTTCTACGGCTGCAACACGTACCCCGAATGCGACTTCGTGGCGTGGTCGAAACCGATACCGGAGAAGTGCCCGTCGTGCGCTTCACCGTTCCTGGTGGAGAAGCGCTTGAAGAAGGGCAACTTCGCGGCGTGCCCGAATAAAGAGTGCAAGTATACGCGCGATTTGACTCCGGAAGAGTTGGCCGCGCCGGTGGCTTAGGCCGCTGGGAAATGGCGTGGGCTGCCGGGTGGTGGCGTAGGCCGCTGGCAATGGTTGAGCACCTTTAACGGCGGCTGGTGTTGTTGAAGCCTGCCGTCACCGAAAGGCGTGGCCCGGCTGGGTGTGGGCCTTCCGGTACGTTGAGTGCACCGGTCCAAAATCCTTGCTTATGCGCTCCCCGTACCTGCATGATGGTGAACGACCATGAGCGAACCTTTGCAATTCAGCCGCAAATCTATTCTCATTTTTGCGGCCGTTTCTGTGTTGATTCTGGTCGGCGGGGCGTTGCTCAAGCCCGAACGGCGGGCGGCGATCGAGAAAGTTTCCGAGCAGGAGCGATCCCGTCTGCAGCGCATTGTGCGAAGGCGCTCGGTGGAGGAGATTGGTGAGATTATCGCCGAGGCAGCCGTTCGCTCGTCGGAGTACGTCGTCTACTCTGGACTGACTCAGTCTTCGGGTGTCGTCTACGGCCAGGCCGGTCGAGTGGTGGCTGCCTCACCGGGAAAACCGATTGAAGGACCGGATACTCTTTTCGCCGGCGACGCCAAACTATCGGGCAACCTGATCTTTGCCCGTCCGGATCTGCCGTTCGTAGTATTTAGTCTGAGTTCGCCTCGACCCAAGCCCCCGCGCATCCTTTCGTCGGGAGCCCTTCAACTGGGCCAGTGGCTGGTTGCGGTATGGCGTGTTTCCGGCGGTTCACTCGCCTTCGCTCCCGGACTTCTCGGCGGCAACTCGTCGGCTGCCTGTGGAAAGACGTCGCTTCGAGCGGTGAATTTCGGGTCTGCCCTTCCGAACTCCGCGGCCGGCGGCGGGGTCTTCGACCTCGACGGGGAATTGGTAGCTCTATTGGTCCCCTGCGAGGACTCACTTGTGGCGGCCGTGCCCGAAAGCGTGGCGTCTTATCTTGTCTCCATTCCCGCGACTCCGTCGACCGAAGATCTGCTGGCGAATCGATTCGGCATTGCCATTGAAGCAAAGGACAAAAACCTGGTGGTGTCGACAGTATGGCCGGGTTATCCGGCCGCTCAAGCGGGGCTGCTCGCGGGCGACGTTCTTCCCGGTGAGACTAACCTGAGCGCAAAGGAGCCAGAGGTGCTTCGAATCAGCCGCGGCGGCCGCCTTGTGCGCATTCCGTGGCCCTATCAACCTCCACCGGGAGCGCCGGGCGAGGAGGTAAAGAAGTGAACGAACTCTCTTCGCTGGGTCTGATTCTGCTGCTGGCCCTGCTCGCCGGACACGTCGTGAAGTTTCTCCGCATTCCCGAAGTCACCGGCTATATTCTTGCGGGAATCGCGCTGGGCCCGAGCTTTCTGGGATGGCTCAGCCACGAGAATTTATCGACGCTTAGTATTTTCTCCGAGGTCACGCTCGGGCTGATTCTGTTCAGTGTCGGAGGAGTTTTCGATATTTCGAAGATCGGCTCCAACGGGCGCCGTATCGTGATCCTCACGCTGATTGAATCCTTCCTTGCCGCGGGGCTCGTGTTTGGCACGATGCTGGCGTTTGGCCAGCGGTGGGAGATCGGCATTCTGCTCGGCGCGATCGCGATGGAGACGGCGGTGGCCAGTTCCTTGATGGTGATCCGCGAACTCGACCCGCTGGGGCCGCTGACAGACACTCTGATGGCCGTGATGGCGTTCAATAACATTTTGGCTCTGGTGGCGTTCTCGCTCGTCAGCGCGTTTTTGGAGTTGAAAGCCGGGCTTTCGGCGGATTTGACGATTCTGCGCGTGCTGTACGAGGCGCTGTTTCCGCTGGTTTGGCAATTGATCGGTTCCACCGCGCTGGGTTATTTGTGCGGGCTGATGCTGGCGACCTGGGCTTCCCAGGTAACGGAACATGGCGAGATGCTGATCCTACTATCGGGGGCGGTGCTGCTGACGGTGGGCGCATCGCGGTGGCTGGAACTGTCGCCGCTGCTTGCCTCGCTTGCGGTTGGCGCGACCATGGTGAACTTTTCCGGGCGCAGCGATACTCTCTTCAAGACGCTGTCCCGTACGGACCCACCGTTGTACGCAATATTTTTCGTGATTGCGGGCGCGGACCTCAACGTCAGTCTGATTACCACCATCGGCTTCCTTGGCCTGGCCTATGTTGTGGCGCGCGCTGCCGGCAAATTTTTCGGAGCGAGCATCGGCGCGCGTTACCTGGATTTCGAACCGGCCGTCAAACGCTACCTGGGCTATACGCTATTCACGCAGGCAGGCCTCGCGATTGGAATCACCTTTGTGGTGCAGCGCCAGTTCCCGGAACTGGCTCCGACGGTGAATACGGTGGTGCTGGCGTCGATCGTGATCTACGAGGTTGTTGGGCCGCTTTCGACTAAGTTTGCCTTCATACGCAGCGGGGAAGTGCAAGCCACTCCTTCGTCTGGTGAGCCGGCCGAGGCGGGGGCGTTACAGCTTTGAGCGGCTGGTGGTCCGGATCTCCGCAGCCCATTCCTGGCGGGTGGTGACGCCGTCATGATTCCGGCAGGCACGGATCGTGGGCATCCGACTGTGGAGTTCAGCCCCAGTGGCGCTTCCTTGCACTCACCGGCCTCCATCCGCCAAGATGAGGGAACTGCTCACGATACCCATGACTGCCGAACGCCAGCGCATTGAAGAAGCTTCCCGCCGCGACCGCCACTGGCGGAGGTGGGGTCCCTACCTGTCCGAACGGCAGTGGGGAACGGTGCGCGAGGACTATTCGGCGGACGGCACGGCATGGGAGTATTTTCCCCACGACCATGCCCGTTCGCGTGCATACCGCTGGGGCGAAGACGGCCTTGCGGGATGGAGCGACAATCACCAGCGGTTATGTTTCGCCGTGGCGATGTGGAACGGGCGCGACTCGATTCTCAAAGAGCGTTTGTTCGGGCTCACCGGGAATGAAGGCAATCACGGCGAAGACGTCAAAGAACTCTACTACTATCTCGACGCGACGCCGACGTACTCGTACGCCCGCTCGCTCTATAAATATCCACAGCGCGAATTTCCTTACGCCTGGCTGCGTTCGGAGGCGCTGCGACGTGGGAAGAGCGAGCCGGAATTTGAAATTCTCGACACGGGCATCTTCGCCGAGGACCGGTATTGGGACGTGTATACGGAGTATGCCAAGGCGGACCCGGACGACCTTTCGATTCGCATCACGGTGGTGAACCGCGGGCCGGAGACGGCAACGCTCCATCTGCTGCCGACGCTGTGGTTTGCCAACACATGGGCGTGGGACAATTCGACGCCCAAGGTCGCGCTGCAAGCCGCGGCGCCGGGGGTGATCCATGCCACGGACCCCACGTTGGGAGCATACGATTTGTGGCTCGAGGGCGATCCGCAAATCTGGTTCACGGAGAACGACACGAACGTGAATCGCCTGTACAAATGGAATGCACCGGGCCCATTCAAGGACGCCTTCCACGAACTTGTAGTGAACGGAAACACGGGGGCGGCGGGGCGCGACGGCGGAACGAAGGCTTGTGGGTGGTATCAACTGACGGTGCCGCCGGGCGAATCCCGTGTGATTCGGGCGCGGCTGGCGCCACAGCTTTCGGCGCTCGATATAGACGCGCTCTTTTCGCAGCGCAGGGCTGAGGCCGACGAGTTCTACTCATTTCAACCGGCGAGCCTTACCGACGATGCGCGATCGGTGCAGCGGCAGGCCTTTGCGGGCTTGCTGTGGTCAAAGCAGCATTACCACTACGTCGTCGACCGGTGGCTCAAGGGCGATCCCGCGCAGCCCATGCCTCCACCGGAACGGCTCGATGGGCGGAACAAGTCGTGGGGTCATCTGTACATCGACAACATTCTGACGATGCCGGACAAGTGGGAGTACCCGTGGTTTGCCACTTGGGACACCTGTTTTCACATGATCCCGCTTTCGGTGGTGGACCCGCAGGCGGCCAAGGAGGAGCTGAGCCTATTTTTGCGCGAATGGTACATGCATCCGAACGGGCAGTTGCCGGCGTATGAATGGAACTTCGACGACGTGAACCCGCCGGTGCACGCCTGGGCCACGTACCGGGTGTTCAAGATCGACAGCAAACTGATGGGGCGGCCGGATCACGCCTTCCTGGAAGGCGCGTTCCACAAGCTGCTGATGAACTTCACGTGGTGGGTGAACCGGAAAGACAACGCCGGCGACAACATCTTTGAAGGTGGCTTTCTGGGGCTGGACAACGTGGGCCTATTCGACCGGTCGCGCCCGCTACCTAACGGGGCCGTGCTGGAACAATCCGATGGCACCTCGTGGATGGCAATGTATTGCCTGAACATGCTGCGCATTGCGATTGATCTCGCTCAGGTGAACCCGGTTTACGAGGACATCGCGAGCAAGTTCTTCGAGCACTTCCTCTACATTGCCTCAGCGATGAACCGTTCCGAGGGGCTTGGATTGTGGGATGAAGACGATGGTTTTTACTACGACCGGATGCGGCTGCCCAATGGCGTGAGTTTCCCGCTGAAGGTTCGTTCGCTGGTGGGGCTGATCCCACTGTTCGCGGTGGAAACCATCGATGGCGCGGTGCTCGAAAAGCTGCCGGGGTTCCGCCGCCGTATGGAATGGTTCCAGGAGCACCGGTCGGATCTGTGCGCCAATGTCGCTTCCATTTCGCGGCAGGGCGTGGAGGACCGGCGCCTGCTGGCGCTTGTTATGCCCGCGCGACTGCGCCGCATTGTGATGCGCATGCTGGACGAAACCGAGTTTCTGTCGCCGCACGGCATCCGCTCGCTGTCGCGCTCGCACAAGGACAATCCGTACACGATTCACATGAACGGCGATGAGTATCAAATTGGCTACGAGCCGGCGGAGTCGTTGTCGTATCTTTTTGGCGGCAATTCCAACTGGCGCGGCCCGGTGTGGTTTCCGGTGAATTTCCTTCTGATTGAGGCGCTGCAGAAGTTCAATCACTACTTTGGCGACGAATTCAAGATTGAGTTTCCGACTGGTTCGGGCAATCACATTACGCTGGGCGAGGCGGCAACGGAGTTAAGCAAGCGGCTGGCCCGGATCTTTGTGGCCGGGGCCGACGGACGGCGTCCGTTGTATGGGGGAACGGAGAAGTTGCAGTCGGATCCCCACTTTCGGGACCATATACTTTTCTACGAATATTTCCATGGTGACAACGGAGCGGGCCTGGGAGCATCCCATCAAACCGGTTGGACATCGCTTATCGCCAAGCTCATCCAGCAGAGCGGCTGTTAGAGGTCCTATTTGCTGAAACTGATTGCACGCCTCGTCGCACGCATTCTGTTCCGTCTGCGCGTGGACGGACCGATTCCCGAGCATCCTCCCGAGCGGCTGATTGTGATTGCCAATCATCAGTCCTTTCTGGACGGGCTGCTGATTCAGATGTGCCTGCCGTTCGATTTGACCTGGGTGGTGCATACGACGATTGCCGCGCAGCCGCTGTTCAGATTCCTGTTGCGCGGCGTGCCGCACCTTGTGGTGGATGCGTCGAGCCCTCTGGCAATGAAGGCGATGGTGCACCTGATCGAGTCGGGCAAGCCGGTGGCGATTTTTCCCGAGGGCCGCATTACGGTGACGGGTTCACTGATGAAGGTGTACGACGGGCTGGCATTCCTGGCGGCGCGAACGGGCGCGAAGCTGCTGCCGGTGAATATCAACGGGGCGGTGTACTCAATCTTCAAGCGGCCCATTCCGCCGATTCCGCACAAGTGGCGGCCGCGGGTGGCTATTACGTTCTTTCCGCTGGAAACCCTGGACATGCCCGAGGGGCGCACGGGCAAAGAGCGGCGCCGGAAGGCCAGCGACCATATTCGACGCGGGCTGGAGGAGATGTCGTTTGCCGCGCAGAAGCCGACGACGATTTTCGATGCGTTCCTGGAAGCGATCGATCTGTACGGCGAGGACTCGGAGATTCTGGAAGACATTAAGTTTGAGCCCACCTCGTACAAGGGCTTGCTGCGAGGGGCTTTGGCACTGGGCCGGCTGACGTCGCGATTCACGAGCGAGGGCGAGATCGCGGGCGTGCTGATGCCGAACGCGTCGCCGACGGTGATGCTGCTGCTGGGGATGTTCGCATCCAAGCGGGTGCCGGCGATGATCAACTACACGTCGGGCGTTGAGGGGATGCGCAACGCGATCCATGTGGCGCAGATCAAGACGATTTTCACGTCGCGGGTGTTTCTTGAGAAGGCCAAGCTTACCGAGAAGGTGGCGCAGCTTGAGGGCGTGACGATTCACCTGCTGGAAGATCTGCGGCCGCAGTTCACCTTGCTCGACAAGCTATGGCTGATATTGATTGCCATGCGCAATCCGCGCGAAGTGATGCGGCCGTCCAAGCCGGACGATCCGGCGGTGGTGTTGTTCACGTCGGGTTCCGAGGGTAAACCGAAGGGCGTGGTGCTGAGCCACCGCAATATTCTTTCGAACGTGGCGCAGGCGCGGGCGATGGTGGAGTTTTCCAATCGCGATAAGTTCCTTACGGCTCTGCCGCTGTTCCATTCGTTCGGCCTCACCGCGGGGTTGTTGATTCCGCTGATCACCGGCGCGCGTACATTCCTTTATCCCTCGCCGCTGCACTATCGCATGGTGCCGGAGATGGCTTACGACCGCGACTGCACGGTGATTTTCGGTACGCCTACCTTTCTTGGGCATTACGCCAAGCACGCGCACCCTTACGATTTCTATCGCATCCGCTATGCGGTGACGGGCGCGGAGAAGTTGAGCGAATCCGTTCGGCAGGCGTGGATCGATAAGTTTGGCATCCGGCTGATGGAAGGCTATGGCGTCACCGAATGTTCGCCGATCATCGCGATCAATTCGCCGATCAACCAGAAGAAAGGGAGCGTTGGGCAAGTGGTGCCGGGGCTGGAGTACAAGCTTGAACCCGTAGAGGGCATTTCGCCGGGCGGCATTCTTCACGTTCACGGACCTAACGTGATGCTGGGGTATCTGTTGCACGACAAGCCGGGTGAGTTGAGGCCGCCGTCGTCGTTGTTCGGGGCGGGTTGGTATTCGACGGGCGATGTGGTCGATATCGACTCCGACGGCTTTGTGACCATCCTTGCGCGCATGAAGCGATTCGCGAAGGTTGCCGGCGAGATGGTGTCGTTGGAAGTGGTAGAACAGATTGCGGCCGCGGCTTCGCCGGGCAAGACGCACGCGGCGACAGCGATTGCCAATGAACGGCGCGGCGAAACGATCATTCTGTTCACCGAGGACGAAGGGCTGAAGCGGGAGCATCTGCTGGCGACCGCGCGGCGCGATGGCCATGCCGATGTGGCGGTGGCACGTACGGTTTCCTATTTGCAAAAGATTCCACGCTTGGGCAGCGGCAAGATCGACTATCTGTTGCTTCGCCAAATCGCCCAGGAGCGCCATACGTGAGCGGCGCGCCGGTTGTTCCGATTTCCGCGCCGACGTCGGTGCGCGAACAGCGCGGCTGGTACATGTACGACTGGGCCAACTCGGCGTTCATGACGTCGGTGGTGACCGTATTTCTTGGGCCGTACCTGACTTCGCTTGCGCGCGCGGCCGCCAGCGATGGTTTTGTGTATCCGCTGGGCATCAAGGTCGCGCCGCCGTCTTACTGGCCGTACCTGGTGTCGCTGTCGGTGTTTTCGCAGGTGCTATTTTTGCCTATCTTTGGGGCGATTGCCGACTACGGCAGGCGGAAGCGCGAGATGCTGGCGACGCTTGCCTGGATTGGGTCGCTGGCGACGACGGCGATGTTCGCGTTGGGCCCGAGCAGCTATCTGGCGGGCGGCGCGCTTTTTCTGATCGCCAACATCACCTTTGGCGGGTCGATCGTGATCTACAACTCGTTCCTGCCCGAGATTGCCACGGCCGATGAACGCGACCGCGTGAGTTCGCGTGGGTGGGGTGTCGGTTATCTTGGCGGCGGGCTGCTGCTGGCCGCGCATCTGGCGCTGTTTACGAACGCCGAAGCGTGGGGATTTACGACGGGACAGTCGGTGCGCATCGCGCTTGCTTCGAGTGGCCTGTGGTGGGGGTTGTTTACGATCATTCCCGTGCTGACGATTCACAATCGCGGTCCGCGCAAGCAGTCCGACGGGCACATTCTGGCCGCGGGATTCAAGCAATTGGCGCACACGTTCGCGGGCCTTCGGCATCTGCCGCAGACGCTGATCTTTCTGGTCGCCTACCTGATCTACAACGATGGAATTCAGACGGTGATCAACATGGCGACGCAATTCGGGAGCGAGGAGTTGAAGCTGCCGTTGAAGACGTTGACGGCGGCGATTCTCTTAACGCAGTTCGTGGCGATTCTGGGCGCGCTGCTGTTCGACAAGATTGCGACACTGACGGGATCGCGGAGGGCGATCATGATTGGGTTGGCGGTGTGGTCGATGGTGTTGTTCTACGTCTACCAGTTCGTTCATACCGGGACGGAGTTCATTGTGGCGGCGGGCATTATTGGCGTTGTCCTGGGTGGGACGCAGGCACTGAGCCGGTCGCTCTATTCGTTCATGATTCCGCCGGGGCAGGAGGCGGAGTATTTTTCGATCTACGAGATTAGCGATAAGGGGACGAGCTGGCTGGGGCCGCTGTTCCTGGGTTTGACGCTGCAATGGACGGGCAGCTTCCGGGTGGCGATCCTGTCGCTGTTTATCTTTTTCCTGATTGGGTTGCTGCTGCTGACGCGTGTGGATTCACGGCGCGCGGCGGCCGAGGCGGGGAATGCGCCTCCGGCGATTGGGTAGGGCGTGATTTTGCGAGTCAAGAATTGGCCGGCGTCGAGCAGAGCGCCGCTGGGCCGCCGCTAGCCCCGGTCACCATAGCGATTCAGTCTGAGCAAGATCCGCCGTTCCTCGATTCGCTCCGTAGCGTTCAATTGAAGTACTTGGATGGTCGCCGTTCCCTCGGGGGTGAGGGGCAGAATATAGGGCCCCTCGAAGGTAAAATGTTGCGACCACTGATCTCGCCGAGGGTGAAATAACCGGACCGCCTCCAGAGAGCGTTCGTCGATTGTGGCGACATCCGCGCCTTTACGGCGGTTACAGACCACACACGCGTAGGCCAAGTTGCTTTCAACCGAAGGACCGTGGTGCTTCCTACTGATAATGTGATCGATTTGATGCGGATATCCGGCGTCGTCCTCGTGAAGCCGGCAATATTCACATTGCCTGCCTGCCCGTTCGGCCACCAGCAGGCGGAGCCGTTCGCTGATCTCACCCGGCACGAGCGAGGATTTCTCTAGCCCTGGCCTTGGCCAATCTGAGGAGGTGTTCCCACTCGATGAAGTGGTCTAGTTCGACCTTTTCTTCGACGGATAGTTCACCGGACTTTTCGCGCTCGACGAGCGAGGACAGCCGGCGCTGTGCGTCCATCGAGGGGCGGAATTCGATGACTGCCGCAGGATTGGTTCCGGCGAAAAAATCAACGATTTCGAGGTACGCTGGACTCTCGGCTTGCATCCTGCCTCATCGTACAACACCCGTCCCGCAACGCGCGGCGGCCGGGGCGGGGAATGCGCCTCCGGCGATTGGGTAGGGTGTGGGGCGCTCTTACTTCTTTTCGGTAGAGAGCGAGTAGCCGGGCAGGACGTTGAAGAAGTCCATAATGGATTTTTTCTTTTTGACGTCGGTGCCGGCGGGCGGCTTGCGTTGCGTGACGCGGTAGGCGAGTTTGGTGAACTGGCGGCCGAGATCGGTCTCCGGTTCGACCGACTTTCCCATGGTCAGGGCGTTGTGCACGCCGCGATAGTCGTTGGGGAATTCCTGGTAGACGGCGACGCCGAGCAACTGCTGGATCTGTTGGGTGGTGATCAATGGATGCTTCTGGGCGCGATTGAGCAGCACGCAAATGCGGTCGCCCAGATCGAGGCTTTGGAGCAGTTGGATCTTCTTGCGCGCGAGGTGGAGCGCGGGAATTTCTGGCGTACAGACCACGAATACCTGTTTGGCTTCCTGCATTACTTCGAGCGAGAATTTTTCCATGTTGCCCGAGAGGTCGACACAGATGGCCTTGTAGAAGCGCCGGGCGAAGCTCAGGATGTGGCGGATCTGCATGGGGTCAATGCGAGATTGCGGATCGAGGCGGCCGGCAGCGAGCAGGTCGATGCCGCCCACTTTAGAGACGAGTTGAGGCCAGAGGTGTTCGTCGAGCTTGTTGGCGTGTTCGGCGGCTTCGTAGATGGTGGCCGGGGCATCGACTTTGAGCATGAAGCCGAGCATGCCCGAGTTGAGATCCATGTCGCTGAGGAACACTTTCATGTCGGGCAGGCGGGCCAGCGCCATGGCCGTGTTCAGCGCGATGGTTGAAGTGCCGCTTCCGGCCTTGGCGGGCAGGAACGCGAGCAGGGTTTCCCCTTCGTTGACTTGTGCCGGGTTACGCTCCAGCAAAGCTTCGAGCCGCTGCACCATGGCCGTGAAGTTAGCCATGTCAAACGGATAGGCCTGGAACTCACGAACGCCGGCATGCATGAGGTCGAGCAGTACGGCTGGATCGGCCACACGATCGACCGCTACGACCTGCGCGCCGGGCAGGTGCTGGTGGATCCCTTTGATCATTTCCAGCGCCTGAGGCAGCGACTCCGTACTCAGGAAGACGACCTGCGGACCGTTGGCCCGCAGAAATCGTTCTAGATCGTATTCCTGAAGATATTTGTCAGCGGTTTTGAGCAGGCCGACGCGCCCCACGCGCTGAATTAGCTCCTCGAGCCTCCCGTTCAGTTCCGGGTCCGATGAAATAATGACCGACCGTAGCACTGCGATTTTGCTCCATCTCCAAGGTAGAGACTTCGGCTTAAACAAACAATGCAGTAAGGTGACCCTGTCGCCTCCTGAAATCGCCTTAGGAAATGGCCGGTTTGTGGTATTCCCCTAGGGCGTTTGCTTTAGACCCCGACGGCGGGCTCTATTGCGCTATTCTGAGGCCGTATGCCAAAGCCGTCTACGCCTCTGCTCGAAGTGAAATGCCCTTGCTGTGAAGCGATTCTACGGGTGGATGTCGACACGGGAGCGGTGATCACGCACGAGGAAAAAGTACGCGCGAGCCATGTGGAGGACCTGAACGTGGCGGTGGCCCGCATTAAGAAGGAAGAATCCGAGCGCGACGCCAAGTTTGCCAAGGCGATGGCCGCCGAGAAGGCGAACAAGGACATTTTGAACCGGAAGTTTGACGAGCTGTTCAAGAAAGCGAAGGAGGACCCGGATCAGGGTCCTCCCGCACGTCCGTTCGATTTGGACTGACTTACTTCTGCGACGCCGCGAGGGCCTGATCGACGTCCCAGAGAATGTCTTCGATATCCTCGAGTCCGACCGAGAGGCGGATCATGTCCGGCTCGACGCCCGCGGCGGCTTGCTGTTCGGGATTCAACTGCTGATGGGTTGTCGAGGCGGGGTGAATCACGAGGCTGCGCGCATCGCCGACGTTGGCCAGGTGCGAGAACATCTTGAGGCTGTCGACGAACTTCTTGCCTGCGTCGTAGCCGCCCTGGATGCCGAAGCTAAAGACGGCGCCCGCGCCCTTGGGCATGTACTTCTGCGCCAGGGCGTAGTAGGGACTCGATTTCAGACCGGGGAACTTGACCCACTTCACGAGCTTGTGGCCTTCCAGCATGGTGGCGACGGCCATGGCGTTGGCCACGTGGCGGTCCATGCGCATGCCGAGGGTTTCGATGCCCTGGATGAACTGGAAGG
>JBDTVQ010000132.1:0-15353 GCA_040007195.1 Acidobacteriota bacterium
TCCACGGGCCCGTCGTTTTCGCCTGGGACCGCGACCCCGCCACGCGCGCCGCCGTCCTTGCCGCCTATCCCGGCCGCCGTGTGTATACGGTTGAAGGCCCCACACTTACCGGGAGTGGTTATCGTATCCTTTCGTCTCAGGCGGATCACTGATACAGAAACGCGAAACAAAAGCCGATCTCATGTACAGGAAACAATGGCTTCACACGGAATCGCCACGGCGGAGCGCGGAATGAGCGCTACGGCGGGCAATTGGTACGACTACGTTGCGCTGCTGCGCCCCCGCGATTGGATC
The DNA here is from genome assembly GCA_040007195.1 of Acidobacteriota bacterium. GTDB lineage: Bacteria > Acidobacteriota > Terriglobia > Bryobacterales > Bryobacteraceae > JAFLBB01. Next base: position 295 of record JBDTVQ010000132.1, read on the forward strand.
AAGAACCTGTTCGTGCTGGCGCCGCTCTTGTTCTCGGGTAAATTTCGCGATCCTGAGGCCATCAAGAACGCCATCCTTGCGGCGCTCGTCTTCTCCGTCGTCTCCGGCGCCACCTACGTTTGGAACGACCTCTGCGACCGTAGCGCCGATGCCGCGCACCCCGTGAAGCGCCACACGCGCGCCATCGCCGCCGGACGAATTTCCGTAGGAGCGGGCCGCGCCTACCTCGTCTTCATGCTGCTCGTCTCGGCCGGACTCATGTATCTGATGCCCGCCGTCGTGCCCGCCGTGCTCGCCTATCTCATCCTGCAGACCGCCTATGGCCTGCTGCTGCGCCAGATTCCCGTGCTCGACCTGTTCGCCATCGCCACCGGCTTTGTCTTCCGCGTCGTCGCGGGCAGCGCGGCCATCGATGTAAAGACTTCGTCGTGGATGTTCATTGCTACGGTGTCGCTCGCGCTCTACCTGGCCGCCTCAAAACGGCTCGCCGAAATGCGATCCTCCGGCGCGGGCGCGCGCCTCACGCTGCAGCGCTACGACGAACCGACGCTGGAATTCTTCACGCAAACCAGCGCGCTCGCCATGGCCATTTTCTACGTGCTCTTTACCGTGCTCGAACGGCCCGCGCTTCTACACACCTCGTTCTTCGTTTTCCTCGGCGTGTTCCGCTACCGCTATGTAACGCAGAAAAACGCCACGCTCGAAACGCCGTCGGAGATCCTCTGGAACGACAAGCTGCTGCTAGGCATCATGCTGCTGTGGGTCATCGATTGCGCCGTCGTGCTCTACCTGTTCCCGCCGCCGCCGCTGACGTAAACGTCCGCCAAGCCGCCGCTATACTAGCGGAATGCGCCCAATCCTGGTGATGTTGGCGGCCGTTTGCGCCGTTCAGGGGCAATCCACGTTCGAATTTTGGCCCGGCTCCTCGTACGATCCCGCCATCCCCACCGTCGAAAAAGTCCTCGGCTATAAGCCCGGGGAGCGAATCTCCTCGCACGCGAATCTCATGCGGTACATGGACGCGCTCGCAGCCGCCGCGCCCACGCGCATGAAGTTGTTCGAGTACGCCAAAAGCTGGGAGGGACGCAAGCTCGTCTACGCGGCCATTGGCTCGGAAGCCAATATTCGCAGGCTTCCGGAGATACAGGCGGCAATGAAGAAGCTGTCCGATCCGCGCTCCACCAGCGAGGCAGACGCCAAGCGCCTGATGCAGTCGCTGCCCGCCGTCGTGTGGCTCGGCTATGGCGTCCACGGCAACGAGATCTCCTCGCCCGACGCTGCCCTGCTCACCGCCTATCACCTGATCGCCGCGCGCAAGGAACCCACTGCCGACGCCATCCTGGCCAACACCCTCGTCCTCATCGATCCCACCCAGAATCCCGACGGCCGCGACCGCTTCGTCCACCACTTCGAACAAAGCGAAGGCCTGGAACCGCAAGCCTCGCCCGTCGCACTCGAGCATATCGAGCCCTGGCTCAATGGGCGCACGAACCACTACCACTTCGATCTCAACCGCGACTGGCTCAGCATCACGCAGCCGGAAACACGGGGCCGCATTCGCACTCTGCTCGAATGGTTCCCGCTCGTCTTCGTCGACCTCCACGAAATGGGCGCCGACGGCACCTACTACTTCGCGCCCGAAGCCGTGCCCTACAATCCGCACCTCACCAAGGATCAGAAGTCGTCGCTCGAATGGTTCGGCAAGAACAACGCGAAATGGTTCGACCAGTTCGGCTTCAGCTACTTCACGCGCGAGGTCTACGACGCCTTCTATCCCGGCTACGGCGCAAGCTGGCCCGCCTACTATGGCGGCATCGCGATGACCTACGAACAGGCCTCCGCGCGCGGCCTTCTGATGCGCAAATCCGACGGCACCGAGTTCACCTTTCGCGACACCGTGCGGCAGCACTTCGTGGCTTCGCTTTCCACCTGCGAGACGGCCGCCCGCCAGCGCCAGCAACTGCTCGACAACTTCTGGCGCTATCGCGTGACGGCCATCGAAGAGGGTAAATCGGAACCCGTTCGCGAATACATTCTCGTGCGCCGCACTGGCTTCACGCCGCTCGTCACCGGGCCCGTCACTCCCCAGAGCTCCGGCGCGGGATTCGCCGAAGGGGACGGCGCGATGACGGATCGCCTCGCTCGCCTGCTCGCCGATCAGGGTATCGAAGTCGATCGCGCTACCGCCGAGTTCACCAACGGCGGCAAGACCTATCCCACAGGCTCCTACCGCATCAAGCTCGCCCAGCCCGCCAAGCGCATGATCCGCACCTTCCTTGACGCCAGCGTGCCCATGAACGACGAGTTCCTAAAAGAACAGGCCCGCCTGCGCGAAAAGCGGCTCCCCGACGAGATCTACGACGTTTCCGCATGGTCGCTTCCGCTACAGTTCAACGTGGAAACCGTCGCCGCTAATGCCGAATCGCAGGGTGCGTTCACCCGCGTTCCGCGCGAGGAAAAAGTCCTCGGCATCGCACCCGGCGCGCGAGCCACCGTCGCCTATCTCGTCCCGTGGAACACCGCTGGGGCCCGCCTGCTCACCGCGGCCTTACGCGCCGGGCTCAACGTCTATTCTTCGGATAAATCGATCACGCAGGCTGGCCGGGTGTTCCCGCGCGGCACACTGATCTTCAAAGTGAAGGAGAACCCGTTGGTGCTCCACGAGGCTCTCGCACGCATGGCTCGTGAATCGGGCGCCGAGGCCGTTCCTACCAACACCGGCTGGGTCGAAGACGGCGTGAACTTCGGCAGCCGCTTCGTGAACGCGATGAAAGCGCCCACGGTCGCCATCGCCTGGGATGCGCCTGTCGCCTCGGGTTCGGCAGGTCACACGCGCTTCGTGCTCGAACGCCAATATGGATACCCGACCATCCCCGTGCGCATCACGTCGCTTGTGACAGCCGATCTCAACAAGTTTCAGGTCATCATTCTTCCCGATGGACCATACGGCTCCGCCATGCCATCCGCACTGATCGCGCGCCTGCGCGATTTCGTTCGCGCCGGGGGCACGCTCATCGGCATCGGCGGCGCACTGAACTGGTTGAGCGATCCGAAGGTCGCCCTACTCGCCGTACAGCGCGAAACGCAGCCGCGCGACAGCACGACGAAGAAGGAATCCGCCGAGGCCACCGTGCCCGGCAAACTCCTCGCCAAGGAAGAGGACTTCCGCAAAGCCATCGCGCCCGAGACCGAAGCGCCCGACGCCACCGCCGGGTTCATCGCCAAGGCCACTCTCGATGGCGACCACTGGGCCACCGCCGGCGCCCAACGCACCGTGCAAGCCGTCGTCAGCGGCAACGACATCTACACGCCCATCAAACTCGACAGCGGTATCAACACGGCAGTCTTCGAGGGACCTGGCGAAGTGCTCGCCAGCGGCTATCTGTGGGACGCCTTCAAAAAGCAGCTCGCCTTCAAGCCCCTGATGATGGTGCAGCGCACCGGCCGCGGCCACGTAATCGCCTTCACCGCCGACCCCAACTTCCGCGCCTATGTCGACGGCATGAATATCCTGTTCCTGAACGCCGTGTTCCGCGGCCCCTCACACTCCCGATGATTACCTCGCGCGCCGTCATCCTGCACGCCTCCCGCGCCGCCGTCGATTGCGTCGCTGAATACTATGCCGCCCACGCGCCGGAGATCGAGTTCACGCACCTGCTCGACGACGGCATCATGCGAATGTTGCGTGCCGAGGATTGGCCCGGCGCCATTCGCCGCCTGTCCGCAATGGCGGAGATGGCCCGCGCCGAATACGGAGCTACCAGCGGCGTGCTCACCTGTTCCGCCCTACCGCCCAAAGCGCTCGAAGAACTGAAGAAGCGCGCGCCCATTCCACTGTTCAAAATCGACGAGCCCATGGCGCGGCTTGCCGTGCGCACCTCGACCACTATCGGCGTGCTCTCGACTTTTCCCGCCACGCAACAAACCACGCACGACCTTCTCGTCGTCGAAGCCCGCCGCGCGGGCATTCAGATCACGATCTTCGATGAGATGAATCCCGCGCCGCTTCAAGCCCTGCTCGCCGGCGACCGCGACACCCACGACCGCCTATTCTTCGAAACGTGCGAGCGTTTCGCTCATGACAGCGTGGGTGTACTGGTGCTCGCGCAGGTCTCCATGGCCCGCCTCGCCCCGGCGGTTCGAGAACGCCTAGGCATCCCCGTGCTCGAAAGCCTTTCGACAAGTCTCGACATTCTTCGACACCTGTGCGCGGAACGGCGCTGACCCCTCACCCCAACTTCCGATAGTAGAAAACCGTCGTGTGCAGCTCCCCATCGCCGCTGCGCGCATAGCCGGGCACCTCGCCATAGGACGCATAGCCGAGCGACTGGCACATCAGGTCCGCTTCGCCATCTTTGCGGGTGTCCATCACCATCATGGTGCAGCCCAGGCTTTTGGCCGTCCCCTCGGCCTCGGCCATCAATTGCTTCGCGATCCCGCGCCGCCGCGCTCGCGTGTGCACGAACAGCTTCATCGCCTCACACCGGTGCTGCCCGTTAGCCCGCTTTTCGAGGCCTACCTGCACCGACCCCTGCAAAACGCCCGCCTCCGTCGCCGCCAGCACCACGCGCGAACCGTCGCGCATCAGTTCAATCACTTCCTTCCAATACTCGCGAGCTTCGTCCACGATCAACGGCGGCATAAATCCAATGGACGCTCCGCTCGTCACCGCGTCGACGATGAGCGCCGTGAACGCCTCCAAATCGGCTTCCACCTGATCGGCGGTCATCGGATAAATGTCAATCAATCTCCACCCCCTTGGTCTCCGGCAGCGTCCATACCATCAATCCTGCCAAAAGATAAAAACCCGCGTTGAGGCCGAGCGCCGTACCCAGGCCGCTCGAATCGGCAACGCGGCCGATCGTCACCGGCGCGGCCGCTGCCAATGCGCGCCCGAAGTTGTAAGCGAAGCCCTGCCCCGCGCCGCGCGATGCCGTTGGATACAACTCGGCGAGCATCGTGCCAAACAAAGCGAAGCTGCCGGTCCCGAGGAATCCCACCGCCGGACCGATGATCAGCAGCACGGTCTCCAGCGATCCGCCCGCCCAGCGCGGGGCGAAGCCGTAGATCGGAATCACCGCTGCCGCGCCCGCCACGTACAGGAAAAACGTGATGCGCCGGCCGAACCGGTCGGCCAGCCAGCCGAAGCACCAGTAGCCCAGCAACGAGCCGACCTGCACGGCGATCGTCCAGCCGCTCGTTTTCAATAACGCCAATCCCGCACCGCCGGCTTCGATCGGACTCGCCAGAAACGAAGGCAGCCACGTGAACAGTCCCCAGTAGCCGAACAGCATCGCCGTCGCCAGTGCCGTCGCAATCAGCGTTCGCCGCAACAACGCACCACGGAACAGCGCAAGAAAGGGCGCCGGACGCTCCTGCTTCAGCCACACCTCCGGTTCGCGCACGTGACGCCGGATGAGGAACGTCAACAGCGCGGGCAGCACACCGATCAGAAACAGCACGCGCCATCCCCAGCGGGGCAACACTAACGCGGCCAGCGCGGCGGCGAGCATGTATCCCAGTGCGAAGCCGGATTGCATCATGCCGATTGCTTTGGCGCGATGTTGCGCCGGCCAACTTTCCGCCACCAGCACGGTGCCCGAGCTCCATTCGCCGCCTAATCCCAGCCCAACCACCGCCCGCCAGAACATCAACGACCACAAACCCGTGGACGTTGCCGACAGTGCCGACCCAAATGAGTAGAGCAAAATCGTGATCATCAGGGCCGGACGCCGCCCGATGCGGTCCGACAGCACGCCCGCCCCGATGCCGCCCGCGGCAGAGGCCAACATCGTCGCCGCCATTGCCATTCCGGCCTCCGCATTGGACAATCCGAACTCCTGCCGGATGGCGCCCAGGGCGAATATATAGAGAATAACGTCCATGGCGTCGAGCATGTAACCGGACATCGCCGCGGCCAATGCGGTCCATTTCGGATCGAAGCGCTCAGGGGTGGGTAACAATTTGGCTTTGAGATGCGCCTTTTCCTCAAGCATTCCGTCTAGTATGCTGTAGGGAAGCGTCGAGGCAATATATTTATGTCCGCAATTGGCCAACCACAGCCCATCACCACTCAGCCGGTCGCACCGCCGGTTCAGACTACGCATGTTCCGCCCGCGGGCGGAGGTTGGGGCAAATGGGTTGGCATCGTTGCCCTCATCGCCGCGGTTGCCGGCGGTGTCTATTATTGGCAACGCCAGCAGGCCGCCGCGCAACAAGCCGCTTCCGTGTTGTCGATCGTGCGCACGGCGAAAGTGGTCGTCGGCGATTTGGAGACATCGGTCCGCCTCACCGGTCAAACCTCGTCGCTGCAATCGGTGAGCCTGATTGCACCGAAGCTGACCGGACCGGAATCCGGCCGCGAAATGATTTTGACCTACATGGCGAAGTCTGGCGTGCGGGTGAAGAAGGGCGAGGTAGTCGCCGAAATCGATGCGCAGTCGACGAAGGATCACGTCGAAGACGTGAACGACGACGTGCAGCAGGCCAATTCAGATATCCGCAAGCGCCAAGCCGAACAGGCGATCGACTTCGAGAACCTGAACCAGACGTTGCGCGTGGCCAAAGCGAATTACGATAAGGCCGTTCTCGAACGCAAGGGCGGTGAGACGCGCACTGTGATCGATCAGGAGTTGCTGAAGCTTTCCGAGGAAGAGGCGAAGGCCGCCTACGACCAGCAACTTCATGATGTCGACCAGAAGAAAATTATCTACGCGGCCGAACTCAAAATCCTGGAATACACGCGCGATCGCCATACGCGCCATCGCGACCGGCACGCCGCCGATGTGAAGCGTTTCACGATGCGCTCCACGATGGACGGCTTGGCCGTTTCGCAACCGATCTTCCGCAGCGGCGAATGGGCCACGATTCAACAGGGCGATCAGGTCAATCCCGGCCAGCTCTTCATGAAAATCGTGACGCCGGAGAAGATGCAGGTGGAGGCGACGATCAATCAGGCTGAGAGCGAAAACTTCCGCATCGGGCAGGAAGCTCGCATCACCATCGACGCATTTCCTGGCCTGACATTGCCGGGGAAAATCTATAGCATCAGCGCGATCGCCGCGGGCGGCTGGCGGCAGAACAATTACATTCGCACAATCCCGGTGCGCGTGAACATCAACGGTTACGATACCCGCCTCATTCCCGATCTTTCCGCGGGCGTCGACGTGATCATGTCCAAGGTTTCCAATGTGGCCAAAATCCCGCTCTCGGCCCTGCAGGGCGACTCCGGTTCGAACTTCGTCTTCGTGAAGAAGGGGTCAACATGGGAGCGCCGTCCGGTCGTCGCGGGCAAAGCGAATCTCACCCATGTGGCCATCTCCAGTGGCCTGCAAGGGGGCGAGGAAGTCGCCACCGAACGCCCCCGTAACATCTAATCGATACCGGGTTGAAAGCCGATGGCATTCGATCCTGGCTCGGCCGAGCGTATTCGCAACCTGCTCGCAAACCACCGCGGAGTCGTGGAAAAGCGCATGTTTGGCGGGCTGGCCTTCATGGTGCAGGGGCACATGTGCATCGGAGTGGCCGGAGACGAGCTGATGGTACGCGTCGGCGCTGACGGTCACGCCGATGCGTTGTCACAACCGCATGCGCGCGCAATGGACTTTACCGGGCGGCCCATGAAAGGCTTTGTGTTTGTCGCGCTGCCCGGCTATGAGGCCGAAGCCGCGCTTCAGGCATGGCTCGACCGCGGTTTGCGGCACGTTCTTTTGCTCCCGCCCAAGTGATCGAGTTCGCGACCTTCACTTCCCAGCAGAGCCGTCGGGCACAATGGTTCCCACCGTCTCAAACTCAAAGACAGTTCCCGCCGCCGCCACCTGCACCGTGCCCGGGCCTAATGATTTGCCGTGGCTCGCATAGAACACCGCACCGTCGGTCGATTCGCCCGGCTTTAGCTTCACCGACACGAACACGATTGCCGATGCCGCCGCCGCTGCCTTGATCTTGGTGGAAGTCATCTCAGCCATCAGAGCTTGCCGCCGCGCTTCGTAGCCGTTGGTCGCCTTCATGCGATTGAACCCATAAAGGCCCATCTCATATGTCGACACCAGCTTGATTGCATCCTCGCGCCCACCGCGTTCGATGAATCGCTCCACCACCTGCCGCGCGGGCGAGGCGCGGTAGCTGGCTCCGTCTTTTGCGCGAAACTCGAAGTCTTCCGGCCGCATGATCCAGGTCTGTTTGCTTCCATTGGAAACGGCCACTTGGATGACTGAGTAGTCCCGCACCGTCACCGGCAAGTGTGCGAACATGATTGTTACGCCGTTGCGAGTTTGGGTCAAATACCGTAACCCATTGGATTCAAACTCGATAACTTGGCCGAGGGCGGTGGCCATGATCGCCGCGCTCCCGAGACAGACGCCCGCGCGCGCCGCTGATTTCCACCAGCCGCGCCGGCTCCATCTGAGCTGGGGCGCCCTCATACCTAAATCATAGACCGAGCGTGACCACGACATGATGCAAAACGTTGGAGTGAGGCCCTCGAATCACGGTTTGACCGAGCATGGCCTGAGGAACTGGGACGTCGCCCATTGGAACCTGGGCACGGCAAAGCTGGTGGAAGCGGCCATTCGACGCCACGAAGGAGAGCTCGCCAACACAGGCGCCCTCGTCGTGCGTACGGGCCACTTCACTGGCCGTTCGCCGAAGGACAAATATATTGTTCGCGACGCGGGCACGGAGAACAACGTGGCCTGGGGCAGCGTGAATCAACCGATGACCCCGGAGAAGTTCGCCGGCCTGTATGACAAGCTGCTCAGCTTCTGGCAGGGCCGCACATTGTTCGTACAGGATTGCCTCGCGGGCGCCGATCCGAAGCACCAGATTCGCGTGCGGGTCATCACCGAGACCGCATGGCACTCGCTGTTTGGCCGCCAGTTGCTCATTCGCACGGTGATCGAAGAGCTGCAGGATCAGATTCCCGATTTCACCATCATGTTCGCGCCCACCTTTCAGGCGCGCCCGGAATCCGACGGCACCAACTCCGGCACCGTCATCGCCATTAATTTCACCGAGAAGCTCGTGCTCATCGCGGGCACCATGTATGCAGGTGAGTTGAAGAAGAGCGTCTTCACGATTCTCAACTACCTGCTGCCGGGCAACGAGGCTCTGCCGATGCACTGCTCGGCCAACATAGGTCCGAAGGGCGACGTGGCCCTCTTCTTTGGGCTCTCCGGCACCGGCAAAACCACGCTCTCCGCCGACGCCTCGCGCGGCCTGATCGGCGACGACGAGCACGGCTGGTCCGACGACGGCGTCTTCAACTTCGAAGGCGGGTGCTATGCCAAGTGCATCAACCTTAGCCAGAAGCAGGAGCCGGAAATCTGGAACGCGATCCGCTTCGGCGCGGTGCTGGAGAACGTCGTTCTTGATGTGAACCGCCGCAACTGCGACTACAGCTCCGACGAGTTCACCGAAAACACCCGCGCCGCCTACCGCATCGAGTTCATCGCTAACGCCGTCATTCCTAGCGTGGGCGGCCATCCGAAGAACATCCTGTTCCTCGCCGCCGACGCTTTCGGAGTGCTTCCTCCGATTTCGCGGCTCACGCCCGAACAGGCGATGTACCACTTCCTCAGCGGCTACACGGCCAAGCTCGCCGGGACCGAACGCGGACTCGGCAAAGAGCCCTCTGCCACCTTTAGCGCCTGCTTCGGCGAAGTATTCCTGCCGCGCCCGGCGCACGTTTACGCGGAACTTCTCGGCAAAAAGATGCGCGAACACAACGCCCGCTGCTGGCTGGTGAACACCGGCTGGGTGGGTGGCGCGTTCGGCACCGGTTCCCGCATGAGTCTTCCCCATACGCGCGCGCTCGTGAATGCCGCCATCGCCGGCCAGCTCGACGACGTGCCGACCGTCACGCACCCCGTTTTCGGCGTCGCCATGCCGACCGCATGCCCCGGCGTGCCGAGTGAATTGCTCGATCCCCGTAGCCAGTGGACCGACAAAGCCGCCTACGATGCCGCCGCGCGCGACCTTGCCGTCCGCTTTCAGAAAAACTTCACCAAGTTCGGCGCCATTGACCCGGCCATTGCCGGCGCGGGCCCGAAGGTGGGGTAGCGGCGCTCACCGCACCTCAATCACCAGGCTCGCCCGAACAACCTTGCCGCCCTTGCCGCTCGCCTCGAGCTTGTACTCGGTGGTGTGCTGCGGCCGCACCTCCAGGCACCGTGAGAGCGACGGCTTCAAGTCGTCGACGTGCGGTTCAATCCGTACCGATTTGGCGTTGAGCACTCCGTAGCAAAGCAGCGTCTTTTGGCCGCGGCGGATCACACCCGGACTGGCCAGAAAGTTCAACACTTTCAACTCGTTGCCCGCGTATGCAGGATGGATCGCCGCCGACGGGGTGGGCCGGCTGGCCAGCTCGCGCGCGTTCCACCAGCGCTTGCCAAAGACGAATAAAAGGTAGAGCCCGGCAATGCCCGCGACGATGAAAGTGCGCTTCATCTATCTCAGTCTAAAGGACGCGTGCAACCCCGCCGATCATTCGATCAAGCAGAGAGGTTTGCGAATGTCCTACATCGAATACGTCACTGTTGATCACGAATCTGAAGATCCGATGCCGGAACTCGCGCGAACAAATGGGTTCAGCGACTCCGACCTAGCACAAAACCGCGCGGGCAAGATCAGCGAACGCCAACGGGGCAAGTTGTTCAGCCGCGCGTTGAAGCCCGTGAAATATCCGCTCACGGCCCTCATCACGTGGCTTGTCTCCTGCCTCATCGTGAAGATTGTGGTTCCGGGCATTATCCTCGCCATCATTGCGATGGTGGGTGGCAAAGCCGCCACCGCTATCTTCGGCGCGATCACATTGGGCTGCGTCGCGGCTGCGTTTGTCGCCGCGCTGCAAAGCAGCCGCCTCACCGCCCTGCTCATTCAGGATCTGAAAGAAGGCACGGCGAGCCACATGGACGGGCGCCTCAATATCAGCCACGAAGAGAACGACGGACTGGGCCTGGACAAATTTCACGATCGCAAACACCGACGCAGTCACTACGTGATGAATAACGAATATTTTGAGGTCGATGAAGAGGCCTTCGAGACGCTGCGCAACCAGAAGCCTTTGGGCCGCTTCCGTGTCTACTTCGCGCCGCGAAGCAAGCTGCTTCTCTCGCTGGAACCGGTTCCGGCTTCCAGGTAAGCAGCGCTATTCCTGCCCCACCTGGCGGATGGCCGGGTCCGGATACTTCAGCCGCAAGTGTTCGTATTCCCGCTTCAGCAGCGGGTTGGCCGGATATTCCTTGGTCAAAATCTCCAGCATCTTCTTGGCCTCGAGCGGCTGTTTTTCGCGAAGGTGGATGATGGCCAGCAGAATGCGCGCGAACGGGCCCATGTAATAGCCTTTGCGCGATACGGTCTGCAGGTTCTCGATCGCCTTGCCCTTGTCGCCGTCGGTTTCCGGGAAACGGATGAACCACTTCACGAAGAACGGCAGGCTCCCGATCATGTATTCGCTAATACCGGACGTGAGCAGGGCGTCATAGAACTCCGGAACGCGTTTGCGTAGCTCAATGGCGTGTTCCTGGCTTTGTTTGGCATTCGACAGGCTCTTCATGCGTTCCTTTTCGATGAACGCCAAATAGTCCGTCTTCATGCCCTCCACCATGCACAAGGTGAAGAGCGCGGAGGGATCGTTCGGGCTCGTTTGGAGACGCTTCGCCGCCAGACCCTCGGCCAGGCTGATGTTCTGATAAAACAGCTCCCGCACCTTGGGGTCGGGGTCGATCCGCTTATTCGATTTGATGCGGTTGTCGTTCACCAGGAACTCGCCTTCGAGAATTTTCATGCGGTCCATCTCGTAAAAGAGATAGGCGGAAGCTTTGAACGCCGGGCCCAGCGGTTCGCTCGGATGGCTGGCGACATACAGATCCAGCATGCGGTGCGCCGACTGGAAGTCGAAGCTGTACATGCGCTCGAGCGCGGCTTTGATCTCGGGGATCGGGTGCTTCGTTTCGTCGGCGCGCACGGCGGATGCGCCGGCGGCCGCAAGCAGGAGAACGGCTAGTAGGGAACGAATCATGCGGCGAACAACCTGTCGAAATACTCGCGCGTCCGGCGCTGGATTTGGGATAGCTCTTCGGGGAGCGGCTGGTCGTGCAAATGGTCGGGGGTCCAGCGGCTGACCAGGTCGGTGAGAATTTGAAGCTGCATGGGAGAATTCGGCAGGTTGCCTTCGGCGTGCCCGGAGCTTAGACGCAGCGCGTGATCCACCGAACGGTAGAACATCGCGGCGTCCTGCAGGAACTGCGCGTCGGCCTTATCGAGGTGACCCATCTTCTCCACTATATCGATGCGCGCCGGGGTATTCAGCACTTTGAAGAAAATACCCGCGCCTTTCAGGCGCAAATACATGAGGGCGAAGTCGATGTCGTAATAGCCACCGCGTCCCGCCTTTAAGGGATTGGCAACACCGACCTCTTGTTCCAGACGTTGCCGCATCTGCCGCAGTTTCGTCCGCGAGCGCCCGCCCTGGCCATAACGCCGCCAGTCCACCTCTTGCAGGTCGTTCAAGAACTTCGTACCCTGCTCGAGGTTGCCGGCGATGGCGCGGGACTTCATGTAGGTGATGCCCTCCCACGCCTCGGCTTGCTTCTCGAAATATTCCCTGTACTTACCCTCTGTCTGCACGAGTGGCCCTTCTCGGCCATTGGGACGCAGCCGTGTGTCGATGGAAAACAGCGTTCCCTCGCCGGTGTAGGCCGTGATGATCTCCACCAGCCGGGTGGCCACGCGCGTCCAGAAGTGCTGCTCGGCCGCGTCGGCGCCCGGCAGGACAAACACCAGATCGGCGTCGGAAGCGAGGTCGAATTCCAGCATTCCCAGGCGCCCCAGCGCGATCACCATCAACTGGTCGCGCGGCGAATAATTGAGCTGCGCGGGCGGGCGCTGGTTCATCACCTGCTCGAGCGCCAGATGGTACGAGGCCGCAATCACGCAGTCGGCCAGCTCGCTTGTGCGCCGCAGCGTGTCGAAAATGGGGCGGTGCAGGCAGATGCTTTCGCTCTGGATGCGCAGCATCTCACGGCGGAAGAAGCGCCGCAAATCGGTTGGGTCGTGCAACAGGGCGGGCATTTCGTCGTACCGCGTGCGCGATTCCGGCTTCAAGCGCATCTGGTGCAGCTCTTCGAGCAACTCCGGTTTACGCACAAGCTGCTCGGCAAAGTACGGCGAATGCTCGAACAGGTCGACGACGTAACCGGTCAGTGTTGGGTCCTCGTCCAGCCAATCGAGCCACTGCTGATTCGGCAGCACCTTTTCGAGAAAATGTTCGAAGCTGCGCGCGCCGTAGTTGAGCTTCAACCGCGACAGCGTGCCGGCGAGTCCGGAAGCCGTTACATCGAGCGACCGCAGGAGATTGCTTGGAGGCGGCGCCGCGCCCTGCAACGGCTGCAGATATGCTTCCGTTTCGTCGATTGGCAGCTCCGGATCGGCCAGTTGTGGATCCCGATAGTGCAAAGGCATCTGCGCGCGAATCACTCGATCGTAAATATCGCTCACGCTGGCCAGGTGCCGCGCCAGGGTTTCACTGAGCGACTTTCCGCTGGGCGCGCTACCTAACTGTTCGGCGGGCATGCGCCGGGCCATTAGCTCAATCGCGCTGTCATCCTCGGGAAGCGTGTGCGTCTGCAAATCGTCGGCAACCTGCAGCCTGTGCTCGACATTGCGCAAGAACTGATATGCATTGGCCAGCCGCGAATATTCGGTTTCGCTCAGCAGGCCCTTGTCGCGCAACCGGAACAGGGCAAGCAGCGTGCCGCCATGCCGGACCCATGGTTCGCGTCCGCCGTGGAGCCGCTGCAGGCACTGGGTGAGGAACTCGATATCGCGAATACCGCCGGGGGCGAGTTTCACGTCCAGTCCGGGCTTGGCCTGCCGTTTGCGCGCCATCTTCTCGCTGATGCGCTCGCGGGCCAGCGAAACGGCTTCGATTGCCGAGAAGTCGAGCGTCGTCGCATAGGTCAGGGGCTCGACGAAATCCAACAACTGGCGCCCGAGCGAACGGTCGCCGGCCGAGGCGCGCGCTTTAATCAGCATTTGCAATTCCCAGTCGCGGGCGCGCTTCTGGTAATAGTCGCGGGCGGCGTCCATGGAAATGGATACATCGCCAAGCGAACCCTCGGGCCGCAGCCGCAGATCGACGCGAAAGCAGAAGCCGTAGGGCGTGTAGCTACTCAACAACTCCGTCAGCTTGGTGCACAGCTTCTTAAAAAACTCTTTATTCGAAATCGTCTCGCCGCCCGTCGTTTCGCCGTTGTTCGAGTACACGAACATCAGGTCGATGTCGGAGCTGTAGTTCAACTCGCGGCCGCCTAGTTTGCCCAGCGACAGAATTGCCAGCGCCCCATCCACCGGCTCCCCATGCTTGTGCGTAAGCTCGTGGCGGATGCGCCGGTACGCCGATTCCATGATCGCGTCGGCCAGGTTCGAAATCTCTTCCGTAATGTCACTCAAGGTGGCAAATTGCAGCACGTCGCGCACCAGGATGCGCAGCATCTGCCTGCGCCGGAATCGAGCATATTCAACCGCTGCCGGTACTCCCGCGCCAAAGTCTTCCAGACTTCGTTCCAGCCGCTCCATATATTCGTCCGCGCTCACCACACGATGTAGATCACCGTGAGCGCCCATCGTTTCAATCCATTCCGGAGTCTTCAACAATTCTTCGCTCAGGAACTGGCTCTGGCTGAACACGGCCACCAGGTATTGCAACGAAGCGGGAGAAACGGCCAGCCGCTGAAAGGCCGCCGGTTTCTGTTCCAGCATGCGGCGCAGGTAGTGCAACACGCTGTCCGGGTCGGCGCTGCGCGACAGCAGCAGGCGCAACCGTTCCTGCATGGCCGGATTCAGTTCGTCACTGATCGAAACGGCGTTTGCTCTGGCTCGTGCCCGGTCTCGAAACACGTGGATATCGGCGAGGCGCAACATGCGGAGTGCTCGTGGGTTTCTTTCCCGCGGAAGAGCGCACAAGTCCCAGTGCTCCCTCCAGCCTTAGTTTATCGAACTTCTGACCATTCCATCCCTTATCGGGACATCTTTCTTCCCCCTCCCAAGGCTATGCCCCT
>JBDTVQ010000133.1:0-15309 GCA_040007195.1 Acidobacteriota bacterium
CAGCTCTTGAACGCCAATCCGAATTCTCAGGCTTCGATTCGCGCCCAGGCGTCTCCCGTCTTCCAACAACGGGCGGCTGCCCTTGCCGCGCTGATGGAAACCGACGCACAGTCCGTCCTGGATGTCGCCTTCGCTCCTGAACTCCTGCAATCGCTCGCTACCGCTTTCCCCGGTGCCGATCTCGAGCAGCAGGGTGAGTTCTCGGGGCTCGCTGAACACGTCGTGCTCGATGACGAAACGCTCACGCGAGGCCGCTCTGACATTCGAATGAAGGTGGGCAACGAGTGGGTGAAAGTGAAGTTCCCCGGTAAGGCGCCCGACGTTGCCTGCAATGACATTCTCCGCGTGCGCGGCGTAAAGGTCGGGGCTGCCGTGGCCGCCGCCGATGGCGCAACGTCGACTTCCACGGGCACTCTCTCCACCTGCTCCACCACCGGACCGCAATACATCGCCGTCCTGTTGGTCACGTTCCCCGGTGTCCCCATACCCACCGGCGTCACGCCGCAAATGGTGAACGATGTCTTCTTCCAAACCTCGGGCCGCTCGGTCGACAACTTCTGGAAGGAAACCAGCCAGGGCAAAACCTCGGCCACGGGCAAGGTCTTCGGGTGGTTCACGCTCGACGCCGCCTATAGCTGTGATCAGTACTACCAGATGCGCGATGCCGCCATCAAAGCCGCCGACGCCTCGGTCGATTTCCGCACCTTTAACCGCGTGATGATCGTCTTCCCGCAGCCCACTGGATGCGGCTGGGCGGGGCTCGGCACGCTGGGCTGCAGCACGCTCAGTTCGGCCCACGATGGATACTTCACCGCCTCCGTCGCCTGGCTCGCCGCGAAATACTTCACGGGCATCGACTACGGTGTGAAACTCGCCACTCACGAGGGAGGACACAACCTCGGCCTCCACCACGCTCGCACCTTCGACTTTGGCACGGCGCCGCTAGGCGCTATCGGTACCACGGGAACCGTCACCGAGTACGGCGACGTGTTCTCCACCATGGGAAGCTGGAACTTCGGCCACTACTCCTCGCCAAACAAGGTCCGCCTGAATTGGTTTAACCCATCGATCCAGGCGCCCACGGTCCAATCCAACGGCGTCTTCAACGTCGTTCCCTTCGAACAGGGAACCCCTGGCCAGCAGGCGCTCAAAATCCAACGCGGCGCCGGCAACAACGCCTGGCTCTGGCTGGAATACCGCCAGCCCATTGGGCAGTACGACTCGACTCTCAATTCGCAGGTCTTCTCCGGCGCCATAATTCACTACGAAGAAGCCGCAAATGCCTATTCCAACCTGCTCGATTTCACACCCGAAACCACCGCCTGGACCGACCCCGCTCTCGCCGTCGGCAAGACCTGGACCGACCCCTACTCCAACCTATCCATTCAGGTCCAAAGCGCCACCGCCAATGGGCTGACAGTAGCTGTGAATTACGGCGCGCTGCCTTGCGTCGTCTCCGCACCCACTCTGGCTATTTCCCCCGCCAATCCCAGCGGCCTCCCAGGCGCGAGCCTCAACTACACCGTCACCGTGACGAACAAGGATTCCGCGGGCTGCCCGCCGGCAACGTTCTTACCCTCCTCCACCTCCCCATCCAGTTGGACGAGCACCTTTTCCACCTCTGGACTCACCGTAAACCCCGGTGCCTCCACTTCGTTCACGATGACCAAGACCATCCCCAACGGCACGGCCCCCGCCACCTATGCCGCGAACGCCGCGGTTAGCGACGCCAAACACAACCAATCCGCACCTGCCAGCGCCACCGTAACGGCTCCCCTGCCCGCTCTTACGGCTACCCTCGCGGGCCCCCCCACAACAGTCGCCATTCGCTCGAATGTCGCTTTGACCGTCCACGTGCTTTCCGGCCTCAACGCAGCCGCCAATGCAACGGTCACCTTTCGCGTGACCGCGCCCGGCGGGTCCGTCTCCACCAAAGCAGTTCAAACGAACTCTACAGGCGACGCCACCTACTCATTCAAGGCCATGAAGGCGGGAAGCTACGTTGCCGCTGCCACGGCCGTTCTCGGCTCGCAGTCGGCCGCCGCGAATTCCGTCGCGTTTGCAGTGAAGTAACGTGCGCGGCCTTGCCGTCCGCACAACCGGGCGGTTACAAAGCCAAACGGGCCGGTCGAAGCGTGCATCTCGGTGTCACCCGAAGCGCCGCAACTCGACCGGCCCGAATGTCTCTTGGAGGGAGACTCGTTAAACTATTTCCGCTTGCGCTTTCCAAGTGCACCCAGCGCCAACAGCCCTACGCTCATCAATGCGTAGGTCGACGGCTCAGGGACTTCCCCTTGCGGCGGTGGCGGCGGGATGCAGCCTTCGGTATCGGAGGCACACGCACGGTACGAGAACTCCTCGAACGACGGTTCAGCCGCGCCGGGAACCTCGACAGGCGGCCCACCAGTCACTTTCGGCTCAGGCGTGCCGAACTTCGCATATAAGGTTAGATATTTGCCGGTCGTGTTAATGCCGTTCAGCAGACTTACCGGAAGCAGAATCTGAAAATCGTCCTGCCCTTGGCCCGCGTTGGTGTCGAACACATGAAAGCCCGTGGGCGAACCCGCTTCATCGGACAGGTCGGCGAGCAAGTCGTAAAACTTGGTTCCGAGTCCGCCAAGCTGCGGGTCGGCAGTGCTCTGCGTCCCTGTGTCGGAGACGTAAAACTGAAACTGTTGGATGATCAGGCTCTGGTCTTTGCTAAATCCATTGTTCGGCTCGTTCCAATCCAGCCGGAACTCAAGATAGTCGATACCGGATAAACCGACGATGCCCAGATTGGCCATTAATACCGAATGCGTGTGTATCCCAGGCTTTTCGTCGTTGAGTAGTGCCCCGTCTGTATTGAAGCCGTCTTCTTCGCCCAGTACCGAATCTGACTTAGTATCTGTCTCCATGCGCAGAAACGCGGGGAAATTGCCGCTGCCGGTGCCTTTGGTATCGCCCAGCGCAAAGATCGCACCTCCGCCGGTGCCGGTAGTCGCACCGTAAGACGTCAGAGTCGAGCCGTTAACGCCAGCGAAATCAATATAGGCCGCGTGCGCGGGTAAGCTGATCGCCATTGTTATCGCCAAGCCCATGGCTATAAGGTAAAAATTTCGAGAATTTGGTATGCCCATGTACAGATAGTAAGTAATTTGTTTACCGAACAAAAGTAAGTAAAGTACTATACGGTACTGCTCGTGGCGATAAGAATCAAACTCTCGCGACTAATACTTACCTGACTTATCCGATTAGTCACTGCAACTTACTGGCAGAGGCTTGTGTGTTCGGCTACCAGACTGCGCCGCGCGAACAAGATGCTGCCCCAAAACAAAAACCGGGCGTTGCATGCTCCGCGCGCTGTCGTGGCTGCATACAATTCGCCCGGTTCAATAGGCTGGGCGGAGATCTTACTCGGACGCCGGCTTTTTCTTTGTCCTCAACTTCCGCATCATTCCCATCGTGGATAGCCCGACGCCCAAAAGGAGCAAAGTGCCCGGCTCGGGAACATCGCCCAACGGTGGCGGTTGTTCGCACTGCTCCCCCACACACGCATTCTGAGCCCGGAATGAGAACTCCTCGAAAGTTCCTTCCGCTACGCCGACGGCGTCTTTGGCTTCCGCGTTCCCCATGCGGGCATACAGGATCAAATTGGTCGAATCTTGCGCCAGATTCAAACTGCTCAACAAACTCGTGGGAATTTGGATCCTAAAATCGGCAAAGCCTGACCCCTGGTTCGCGTCATACACGCGGAAGCCTTCGAACGGACCGCCCGGTTCGCCGGTCGCCATGTCGAGCGAGAAATTGTAAAAACGCTCGCCCTTCAATCCGCCGCTCGCGAATGCCGCCTCGGGATCGGCCAGGCTTTGACCACCCGGTCCCGCCACGAAAAGAAGCTGTTGAATAATCAGATCTCGTTGCGAGCCACTATTCGGTTCATTCCAGTCGAGGATGAACTCGTAATAGGACGCCCCGTCGATCGTGTAAATGCCAAGTTGCGACAGGAGGACGTCATGAGTGTGCTGGTGCCCGTTGCCCGCGTCTTCGTCATTCAACGCCACGCCGTTCGAGTTGAACCCGTCTTCGATGCCAGGGTGCTCCGCATTTGCTCCCTGTGTCGTCTGCATCCGCAGGAACGACGGAAATACGCCTGTTCCGGAATTAATCGTATGTCCGGGAACCAGGCTGAAGATTACTCCTTCGCTCGTCGTGTACGACGTCAGCGTGGATGATCCAATTCCCTGAAAATCAACAGTAGTTGCGGTAGCCGCGCCGGCGAGCAGCACGATACCGCCCAACAGCGCTCCGATTCGTCCTCTGATCATGACCAAACTGTAGCTTCATTTCCATTACGTACGCTAGACCAAAACGGTACTGTAGCGTACTGGACGAATTACAGTACTTGGCTCGTAACCCAATCAGTTTGAATGGCTTGTGCCGCCGGACACATCAGCGCTTCTTCCCCCAAAACCGTCCCCACGAAGTTCTCCACCGCCGGAAAGTGGAGATTCACATGGGGCGGCAACAGCTCCTCCCCAGCCGGCGAAGTGATCCGTCCGCTGTTCAACGGCGTCATCTCAATCGCCCCCTCCGTGCCCACAATCCTGCACTCATCCCGCTCCACCCGCGAATGCCACCGCACATCCACCATCCCCCGCACGCCGCCGCCATACTCAACCAGTACCGTCGCCGAATCTTCCACTTCACGCGTGTGCACCGCCCGCCCTTTGAATCCCGTCACCCGCTCCGGCTTCCCAAACCAGAAATTCAGCAGATCGATGCGATGCGAGCCCACGTCGTATAACGGCCCGCCACCCGCCAACTTCGGATCCACCAGCCAACCGCGAAATCCGTCCTCCGGATCGAACCACGAATGCAGGCGCAACTCCGCCAGCACCGGCTGCCCAATTACCCCCGCCTGCATCAACTCGCGCGCCCGCAGCACTGCCGGATAGAGCCGCCGGTAAAACGCCACTCCCAGCACTCGCCCGCATTCCTCCGCGACTCGCACCATCTCCTGCGCCTCGGCATAGTTCATCGCCGTCGGCTTCTCACACAACACATGCTTACCCGCCCGCAATGCCGCAATTGACTGCGCCGCATGCATCGCCACCGGCGTCGCCACGTAAAGCGCATCAAACTCTCCCCATTGCAGCGCCTCTTCCACGCTTCCCCACACCCGCGGCGCGTACTGCTTGCCCTTTTCTTCACTCCGCGACACCACACCCACCAGCTCACTCCTCGACTCGGACGCAATTGCCGGCAGCACCCGCTTCGTGGCGATATCACCCACTCCCGCCAGCACCCACCGCAACTTCCCGCCGCTCACTTCGGCACCGCCATCGCCATCAGAACGAATGCCAGCAACGTCAGGACAACGCACCCCACGCCCACCGAACGCCATATCCGGTCACGCATCCCGCCGTCGCGCACCTCCAACCCCGCCAGCCACGCCACCCCGAAGCCGCCCGCCAATCCGCCAATATGCGCCGCATTGTCAATGGGTAGGAATCCCAGCAGCCCAATCACAATTCCATATATCGCCATCCGCACGTAGGCGGCCTTAATCGCCTGCGCCATCGCCGTTTTGTGCAGCGTGCCCACGGCGATCATCGCGCCAATCAAGCCGAACAGCCCCGCCGAAGCGCCAATCGAAAGCCTGGTTCCGAAGTAGAAGCTTAAAAAGAATCCCAGAATCGTCGCCGCCGTCCAGATCGCGATCGTTCTCGGCGTGCCGAACATCTCTTCTACCTGCGGCCCGATGTCCATCATGGCCCACATGTTCATTCCGATATGCAGGATCCCGCCGTGCAGATACCCCGCCGTAATTAGCCGCCACCAGTCGCCCGCCGCAATCCCCTCGCGATACATCCCGCCGAAGATGATCAGCGTCCGCGAGTCGAGGTTCATGAATGCGCCCTCGTTGCCGGATTGCATGCTCACGACCACCGTCGCCAGGTACAACCCCACGTTCGCCAGCAGCAACACCGACGTCGCCGCCCGCCGCGCCGGAACCAGCCCGCCTAGCAAATCGTCGGGCATTCGCAGATCGATCGCCCTCGGCGCCACCGTGTGCCCGCAATACTCACACACCTTGTCCTTCGCGCCAATGAACGCCCTGCAGTTCGAGCACATTCTTCTGGAATCAGCCATGTCTTCCCATTGTAGTTACCGGATAGAATTTCTCCATGCGATCGCCCGCCACGGCCGCCTGCTTACTGCTCACACTCTGCAATAGCTGCAAGCCTCTCGGCGCACCTGACCCCAAGGCCGACGAGCGCGACCTGCGTTTTCTCATTGCGCAATACGCCGCCTCCATCGACAATGCCGACACCGATCTCGCCGCCGAAATTTGGCACACCTTCCCCAGCGCTTCGTTCATCCATCCCATGGGCTACGAGCACGGTTGGAGCGACATCTCCTACAACATCTACCGTAAGCTCATGCGCGAACAGTTCTCCGAACGCAAACTCACCACCCGCGACCTCATCCTCCACCTCAACGGCGACTCCGCCTGGTCTGAATTCAACTGGAACTTCCGTGCCAAACTGAAATCCACCGGCGCCGTCATCGAAACCAACGGCCGCGAAACCCAGATCTACCAGCGCGACCCCATGCGCCGCTGGCGCCTCCACCACGTCCACTATTCCGCCATGCCGCCCGCCGCCCCCGTGCGCTAGGCTTCGCACCCTGATCCGGCTAGTCCCGCCCAATCCCCAACTGCGTCACTTCCGGTTCGAGTTCCTCTTCGAATTCCAGCTTCCCCAGCACCGCCGACTCCTTCCGCGCGCGCCTCAAATAAGCCCAGGCGGCCAGCTGCAGCCCAAATAGGCTCAATGCCAGCGGAGGCTCGCCGAGACACCGCGTGAAGATCAAACTCAGGAAGTAGATATAGACTCCCGCTCCCACGCCGAAGAACAACGCGGTTTCCGCCAGGCTGCGCTTTCCCGGAAGATACGAGCAGGTAAACGGCACCTTCTGGAACGTCAACAGTAAGAGCTCCACCAGGATCAACATCGTCATCGTCACGCACGTCAACGCCACCGCTCCGTCCATCCACCCCAGCAACGCCATCTCGGTAGGAACCGCCGCCAGTGCCACAGGCGCCACGCCGAACCACAGCAGGAACCGCTCCGCTGCATCGAGAAACAACCGCCTGTTCCCGCCCTCGTTCACTTGGAACACCCAGTTGGCGCGCAACTCTACGGGCAGACGGAACAGATACCGAAACCCCGTGAGTAGAAACAGCGACAACGCAAGTGGCGCCGAAATGGCGGTTTGCTGCACCGCCGCAGTGCGCACCGCAAATCCCCGGAACGACGGGCTCAACCCTACTGCGGCGAACGTGGCCACCACAATCGCAATTCCCATGCCGGCATAACCCGTGAGCGCCAGCCGGTGCGGACCGCTCCGCCCGAGCGTCTTCGCCATGAACGAGAACACGGCCAGTTCCTGAGAACGCGGAAATAACACGCCGGCCAGATACCCACGCATCCGGAGCCCGGACCGCGACGCGTTACCCGGGTCGCCACTCGATTCGAGCACGCTGACCCGATGAACGTAATAGCTCCACAGGTGCGCCGCACCGGCTGCCAGCCCCGAAGCCGGCAACACCCTCCACGCTAACGCCGCCAGCGCTCGCACATACTCCTCGCGATTGCCGAGCACTTGCTGGTCCGCGGCCAGAAACCAAACCGGCGGCAACCACCGTGCGAAATCAGGTCTCTGGTCCATTGCCCAATACAAACCGGGAATGGGCACTGCCAGCGGTAGCGCGCACAGAATCACCACGACCAACGCGCCCTGCGAAAAGAGCGTCACGGGCGCCAGCCACCGCGCCGGTGTCGCGCTCAGCAGTACTCCTTGCGCCGCGATGAGCACGAAAAACACGAACAGGCCGGCCATCGACGCCGACGTAAACAGGGTCACCACGCTGAGGAACGCGTTACGCTGGTAACGTCCAAACGCCACCGCCGACAGAATCCCGCTGGGCAGCAGATTCACGCAAACGATATAGGCGATGGCCAGCATCAGCAACGCCGCCGCCTTTGCCCCGAATATCTGGCGCGCCGTCACCGGCAGCCCGGCCAGCGCCAGATAGTCGCGCCGCGACGGGAACAGCGACTGCCACTGCAACGCCGTAAACAGGCCCGTCAATAACATCGAAAGCGTGATAAAAAACAGGTGATCGGCGATCACCGCCTTGCGGTACGCCTCGCCCGTGTCCATCTGCAGGAGCGCCAGATACTTTGAATAGTAAGACTGCGTGAACACCAGCACCAGAGACGCCACCAGGCCGATGGCTCCGCCCGCCACCACGCGCCACTGTCCGGGCGTGGAAACCAGTTCACTGTCGAAGAAGCGTTGGAAAAAATGCCGGCGCAATTCGAAGCCCGGACCGTGCGTCCGCTCGTTCCATTCACGCCACCGCTCGACCCAACGGCTCACAGCCGCATCGCCTCGATGATCTGGTCCGCCCGCGCCTCCGGGTCCTGCTGCTCGGTGAGCTGGGCAAACACGCCTTCCAGCGTCCCCTGGCTCATCAGTTCGCGCAGTTTATCCACCCGGTCATGCGCCACCACTTTGCCCTTGCTCAGAATCACCACCTCTGTGCAAACCCGCTCCACAACCTCCAAAACGTGCGAGCTGTACAGCGTCGATTTCCCCTCGCGCGCCAGCCGGTGCAGCAGCGCCCGCAGCACCATCGCCGTCGTCACATCGAGCCCGCTGAACGGCTCGTCCAGAATCAGCAACTCCGGATCGTGAATCAATGCGCCCGACAGCAGGATCTTCTGCCGCATGCCCTTCGAATAGGATGCCAGCGGCGAATGCCGGTCTTCCCACAAGCCAAATAGCTGCAGCAGCGCATCCATCCGCGCCTCCAACACCTTCGCGGGCAATCCCCGTAGCCGCCCCACCAGTTGCAGATATTCGCGGCCTGCCAGGTGCGGATACATGTGCGGCTCCTCGGGAACGTAGCCGAATCGCCGTTGAAACCCGGTGAGGTCTTTGCTTACCTCCTCGCCTTGAAAATAGATCTTGCCCGAGGAGGCCTCGATCAGCCCGATCAGAATCTTCACCGTTGTGCTTTTGCCCGCGCCGTTAGAGCCGATATAGCCAAGAATTTCGCCGGGACGAATCGTGAAACTGACATCGTCCACCGCGGCGATCCGGTTGTACCGCTTCACCAGATTGCGCACTTCGAGCATGCATCTCTTAGACTGCCCCTCTGCCGGAAAGTTCCCGCTCGCTGGAACTTTTCCCGCCTCGCCGCTGTCTCATCCGGAGTGCGATTGCGCGCCGCGCTCGGGGAAGGGCACACCGTGCTGCGGTTTCTATTCTGGCTCGGCCTCGCGCTCGCTCTCGCTGGACTCGTGTGGGCGCTCATGCCCACCCCGGGCGTCGACACCTCCTACGCGCCCCGCCTCCGCCACCCCCACTTCGGCCGCCGGGGCCCAGTAGTGCTCATCGATGAGGCCCACGGGAACACGCACACCGCTCCCGGTCTGTACGGTCCGCTCGCACGCTTGCTCGGCGCCGCCGGTTACCGCGTGCAGCGCAACCGCCAGCCCTTCCTGGCGGCGTCGCTCGAAACCTGCTCCGTGCTCATCCTCGCTAACCCGAGTGGATTCGATGCCGGTGAACTCGATGCCGTGCGCATATGGGTGCGCGACGGTGGAGGCCTCCTCCTCATCGCCGACCGTGCGCCGGCCATTGAGCCCGCGCGCCTCTTCGCCCGCGCCTTCGGCGTCGACATCAGCCGCTCTGTCCTCACTCCCGCCACCGGCGCCGCCGAACCATCAGGCCTTCTCCACCCCATTCGCTCCGGCCGCCTCGACTTCGACGAAACCACTCAGCTCTTGCTCCTCGCGCCCGGTCCCACTCTGCTGCCCCTCGATTCCTCCGCCCGCGAAGTTATCCCCTCGCGCGCCGCCGCCATCGAATCCGGCCGCGGCCGCGTCGTCGTGCTCACCGACGCCGATGCCCTCGCCGCCCGGCTCATTGCCGGAAAGCCGTACGGCATCAACACCCCGAATGCGGACAACGATCAACTGGCGCTCAACATCCTTCTCTGGCTCTCCAAGCGCATCTGACGTCCCGGTTTACCTTCACACCTCTCGCGCCTGGGCCGCGTCAAGCCGGCGGAGCCGGGCCGATAATAGTTCCATGGCCTCCGCACTCCCGCTGCCCACGCCCGCCCGCGCCAGCCACCACATTTCCCTCGATATCGGCGACCCCGAAGTCGTCCACGAACTCCTCCAACGCGCCGAAGGCGCCGAACGCGACGACTACCTCCGCCTCGCCCTTCGCATCGGCGTCTTGTCGCTCCGTCTCGCCGGCGGCCAGGTCGACGAAAAGAAACTCCGCGACGAAGGCGACCGCCTCGTCCGCGACGTCCAACGCGAAATCGAAGACTATCTCCACCCCGAAAAAGGCCGCCTTCGCGCCTCGCTCTCCCAATTCGTCGAAGGCGACCGCTCCATCCTCGCCCAAACCATCGCCGCGAAAATAGGAGAATCGAGTCCGATTTTCAAAATCCTCGACCCCCGCAACAGCGAAGGCCTCAAATCCCAGCTCTCCGCCACAGTCAAGGAAATCGTCGACGCCCACGCTCGCGGCATCACCGGCCAGCTTTCGCTCGACGAGCCCTCAAGCGCCCTCTCGCGCCTCAAACGCACCCTCGACGGCCAGGTTGAAACTATCCACAAGAACCAGTCCGAGTTCCATACCGAAGTCCGCGAAGCTCTCGCCGGTCTGCAGGCCACGCGCAAAGCCAACGAGCGCGGCACCGTCCACGGGCTCGAATTCGAAGACGCCCTCTGCGCCACCGTTTCCTCACTCGCACAAGGCCATGCCGACGTCGCCGAGCCCTCCGGTAACTCTACCGGCCTCATCAAGAACTGCAAAACCGGCGACATCGTCGTCACCCTCGGCCCCGATTCGCCCGCCCCCGGCGTGAAGATTGTATGGGAAGCCAAGCAAGCCGGCGGCTACACTCTGCGTTCCGCTCTAGACGAAATCAACGAGGCCCGGAAGAACCGCGAAGCCCAAATCGGCATCTTCGTCTTCTCCGCGCGCCACGCCCCCGCCACGCTTGAACCCTTCGGCCGCTACGACCGTGACATCGTCATCGTCTGGGATGCGGAGGACCCCAACTCTGCCCTCCTCGTGCGCGCCGCCTATTCACTCGCCCGCGCTCTCGCCCTCCGTGAAAAGAAATCCTCCGCCGATTCAGCCGCCGCCCTTCGTTCCATCGACGAGGCGACCCGCGCCGTCGCCCGCCAGGCCTCCTATCTCGACGAGATGCGCACGTGGGCCGAAACCGTGAAACGCAACGGTGAAAAAATCGCCGATCGAGCCACCCGCATGACCACCGATCTCCAAAGGGCCATCGACACCCTCGATGCCCAACTCATCACCCTCCGCTCGAGCGAATAATCGATATGTCCCGAACCGTAATTGAACCCATCGAAGCGGAGTACCGCCGCTATCACCAACACACCCTGCGCGCCCTCGACCAAATCAATGAGGAGCAGCTCAACACACCCGGCCCCGGCGGCAACAACAGCGTCGCCGTCATCATCCAACACGTTTCCGGCAACCTCCGCTCGCGCTTCACGGACTTCCTCACAACCGACGGCGAAAAGCCCGACCGCAATCGCGACGCTGAGTTCGAGGAACCACAGCTCACACTCGACTCCGCCCGCGCCCTCTGGACCCGCGGCTTCGATGTCGTCTTCGCCGCACTGGCCGCGCTCGACGATTCGCACCTCACGCAAACCGTCACCATCCGCCAACAGCCGCTCACAGTGGTCGACGCACTGCTGCGCTCACTCGCCCACACCGCGGGCCACGCCTTCCAAATCATCTATCTCGCCAAAAGCCTCCGCGCCGGTGACTGGCACACCCTCACCATTCCGCGCGGCCAATCCGCCGCCTACAACGCAAACCCGACACTGGAGAAACCACCGAAGTAGCTCATCTGCGTGAATCCGCGTCCATCCGCGGCTAATTATTCGGTGTCACGCCCATCGCAAACAAGTGCTTCGCTCCAAGCACGAACAACACATCGTCCGTCAGCGCGGGCGTCGCCAAAATCGCCGCGCCAATCATATTTTTCGCAAGCAGTTCGTACGTCGTTCCCGCCTTCAACACGTATACGTCCCCATCTTCGGTCGCGACACAAACCTTCCCCGCCGCCAGCAAATCCTCGTTCACATCGACCGCCAGTATCCCCGCCGCGGCCAACACAATTCCCACCGTTCGCAGCATGCCGCACCTCTCCCGACGAGTGTACGCAGGCTCGTGCCCTCGATCCCGCCTCAACATACAATCGAAGCTATGCAGCGTTTCTCAAGATCTTGCCTCCGCGCTGTTCTTCTCCTCTCCTCTGCCCTGGCCCTCCACGCCCAGTCCACGCTCCAAGGCGTAGTAGCCGATTCCGAAGGCGGCGCCATTGCCAACGCCATCGTCCGTATCCACTGGGACCCGGCCAGTCCGCGGCTGCAAGCCCGCAACGTCGTGACCAAGCAGGAAGATATCGTGGTGCAAACCGCGGAAGACGGAAGCTACTCCGTAAACCTCGCCCCAGGCTTTTACGACATCTTCGTCACCAGCACCGCCTTTGAACCCGCGGCCACCAAAGTCCGTACGCTATCCGGCAAAACCTCCACCTTCAGCTCAAAACTCAAGTTCAGCAAAATTGTCTGCGACGAAGTCTGCGAAACGATTGCCACCCCCGCGAGGTAGCGGCCACCTTCAGCCACACGACTAGTGCCTTGCTACAATCATTATTCTTGGAATGAAGACCGAAAAGGAGCTGCGCGACGACATCGTCCGCATCGGGCAGCTCGTCTATCAAAAAGGTTGGGTCGCCGCGAACGACGGCAACATCAGCGTCCGCCTCGACGCCGAACGCCTCCTCTGCACGCCCACCGGTGTCAGCAAAGGCATGATGGCTCCAGACGACCTCATCATCGTCGACATGAAGGGCGACAAAATCGAAGGGAAACGCGCCCGAACCTCGGAAATCATGATGCACCTTACGGTGTACAACATGCGCCCCGATGTCCAGGCCGTCGTTCACGCCCATCCGCCCGTCTCCACCGGCTTCGCCGCCGCCGGCCGCACCCTCAACCTCGCTCTGCTCCCTGAAGTCGTCATCACGCTCGGCTGCATCCCGCTTGCCAGCTACGGACTACCCGGCACCAACGAGCTCACCGATCCCATGCTCCCGTACATCCCCAAGTACGATGCCATCATGATGGCCAATCACGGCTCGGTCTGCTACGGTGACGACCTCTGGAAAGCCTTTTTCAAAATGGAAACCGTCGAGCACTTCGCCCGCATCACGCTGGTCGCGGAACTCCTCGGCGGACCCACCGTTCTGCCTCGCGTCGAAGTCGACAAACTGCTCGACTCCCGCACGCGCTACGGCGTCAAGGCCAAGGTTGCCGGCGAACCCGGCTGCCCCGTGGCAGCCGAAGACCTCCGCCCCGGCGCGCCTCCGCCCTCCTGCAGCGCCCCCGCCACCGGTGCGTCCCCCAAGTTCGAAGTCACGCGCGAGGAGTTGATCGCGCTCGTTGAGGAAGCCGTCCGCGCCCGTATGGGCTAAGCTGGATTGCGTGCGCTTTAGTTGCGCCGCTGCCCTCCAGTCGCGTACAACAGTTGAGAAAGGTCAAACGAATCCATGGGTGAAGCGCTAGGGATGATTGAAACCCGCGGCCTGGTGGCCATGATTGAAGCCTCCGACGCAATGGTCAAAGCGGCAAAAGTATCGTTGGTCGGCTGGGAGAAGATTGGCTCGGGTTACGTCACCGCGCTCGTCCGGGGCGATGTCGCCGCCGTTCGCGCCGCCACTGACGCCGGTGCCGCCGCCGCCCGCCGCGTCGGTGAACTCATCTCCGTCCACGTAATTCCTCGCCCGCACCCCAGCTTGGAAGACGTCCTGCCCATCGGCAAGGCCACCAACAACAAGTAATTGGAGTTCCCCTCTAAATGATCCTGGCGCGCGTCGTCGGAACTGTTGTCGCCACCCGCAAAGACCCGCGACTGGAAGGCAAAAAGCTCCTCATCATCAAGCCTGTTTCGCCCGACGGTAAGGACGAAGCCGGCTATGTCATCTCTGTGGACACCGTCGGCGCCGGCTTTCGTGAACTCGTCATCGCCGTCGCCGGATCGTCTGCCCGCATGGCCGATGGCTGCAAAGATACCCCCGTCGACAACTCCATCGTCGGCATCGTAGACAGTGTCAGCATCGACGACCCGCCGCCCGCCGGCGACAAAAAGAAGGCCAAGTAGATGTACCTCGGGCGCGTCATCGGCCGCGTGTGGAGCACCGCCAAAAACCCCGCTCTCGAATCCCAACGCCTGTTGATCGTTCAGCCAATTACGCCCGAAGGCTCGCCCACCGGCAAGCAGCTCATCTGTACCGACATCACCGGCGCCGGCGCCGGCGAAACCGTCTATTATTGCGGCGGCAAGGAATGCAGCTTTCCGTTCCTGCCCGCCGAAGTCCCCACCGATCGCACCATCGTCGGCATCATCGATGAACTGCACGTCGATCGCAACGCCCAACGCGCCGCCAACGAACCGGCGGGAGTCTGAACCATGCTCCTCGCCCGCGTAATCGGTGATCTCGTAGCAACCCGAAAACACGAAAGCCACGAAGGCCGCAAGGCACTCTTGGTTCAACCCCTGAACCTCGACCTCTCCAACCGCGGCGACGCCTTAGTCGCTCTCGACGCTGTCGACGCCGGCGTCGGCGACCTCGTCCTGCTCTCCACTGAGGGCTTCTCCGCGATGACGTCGGTGGGTCGTCCGAACTCGCCGATTGACATGGCTGTCCTCGGCATCGTCGATCACATCGATCTCGTTTGACCGCCTTCTCCGCCTCCGCCGGTCACCCGAGGACACCACCAGCCGTCCCGCCACAAACAACATCACGCCAAACTTCGCCAGTTCCATATAGGAAAATGCGCGCTGGTAGTTCCAGAACCCCCGCCGCTCATCCCTCATCTCGTCCACATTGGCGAAATCCAACGCACGGCCCAAGTCGATAATTCGCGGCGTCACCAAAAAATACTGCAGCGCCGAGATCGCCAACAGCGCCGTCGCCAGCGACGTCATCAACTTGTTCGCATTTGTGGCGAATAAGATGACGATCAGCAGAAACACGCCTATCACCAGCTGCGCTTGGCCCCACTGCCGCAAGTAGGTGCGATTTTGTTCCGACGAGTGGTAGCGCAGAAACACCCTCGCCCGCTCCAGGCCAATGTCGTTCACGGCCTGCTCGCCCACTTTGCTCGATGCCTTCAGCGCCCGCTC
>JBDTVQ010000134.1:0-15302 GCA_040007195.1 Acidobacteriota bacterium
TGTGACAAAGACGTGCCTGCTCGTTAGCACCGGTGACGATTTACCCGGCCGCAGCGGAGTGCGCCAGATGACGTTTTTCGTCTTATTGAATTCAACCGGAAAGCCCGTGGCCGTGGAAATGCCCGATCCGTTTGGCCCGCGGAATCTCGACCAGTCCTCCGAATAGACCGGCGATGAAACCAGGAACAAAACGAAACCTAAGAGACCCGAGGCAGCACGCATGAAGGCGAGTGTAGCCTACTCGCGGCGCTTTCTATACTCCCAGCACGCGTGGATCCCGCGCTACAGTAAAAAAATGCATAAGTTGCTCCTCGCCGCCCTCGCCGCCGGCCTTTCCTTCTCCGCCGCCTCAGCCGCCGCTCAAGACGCAAAGGCCTTTCTAGGCCGCTGGGACATGGTCGCCACGCCCGCCACCGGCAATCCCTTCCCACAGTGGATGGAACTCGTCGAAAAGAATGGCAAAATCGAAGGCCGAGTCCAGCCGCGGGGCGGTGGATGGCGTCCCATCCTGGGAGCAAAACTCGAATCCGGCAAAATGATCGTCGCGCTGTCCGCCGCGAGTAGCCGCGGACCCGCCATGAGTTGGGAGCTCACCTCCACTGGGGCCGACAAACTTTCCGGCGTCGAGAAACGCGGCGATACGGACGGCAACAAGCTTGCCGGTGTCCGCGCACCCAAACTGGACCGGCCCATGCCCAAAGCCTGGTCCAAACCGAAACCCATCTTCAATGGTAAGGACCTCACTGGTTGGGAACCCATCGGCAACGTCTCGAACAACAAGTGGATCGCCCGCGACGGCGAACTGGTGAACGACAATCCCGAGGTCCCCGGCCAGCGCAACCCCGGCGCCGCCAACATCAAAACGACCGGGAAATTTCAGGACTTCAAGCTTCACATCGAGGTCAACTGCCCCGAAACCGGCAACAGCGGCATCTACCTCCGCGGGCGCTACGAAGTGCAGGTGGGCACCGAAGGCGGCTCCCAGCCCGATCACGAAATGGGCGCCATCTACAGCCACTATCCCCCGCCCGCCGGCGCGGAACTCGCCCTCGGCAAGTGGACCTCGTTCGATATCACCTTCGTCGGCCGCCACGTCACTGTGGTCCGCGACGGTAAGGTCTATCACGACAACTTAGAGATCCCCGGCCCCACCGGCGGCGCGCTCGACAGCAACGAATCTGAGCCCGGACCGTTCTTCTTACAGGGCGATCATCACGGCATCATCAAGTACCGCAACATCACCGTCGCGGTGCCCAAATAGCAGTACCGGCTCGCTGCCCATCCGGTTCCGGCCGCCTGTCCGCCTGATTGCGGTCGCCTGTCCATCCAGGCAGCGAGCACCTCCTCGTGGACACTCCGCTCGCTTCTCGCGGAAAGGTACTACGTCAAAACAGTACGTTGGTTGCAGTGGGCTGGGGTGACCCACTTAGGTCGCCTTACACTTCACTCGGCATGTCGTAAACCGGATACCTGAGGTTGGGGAGGTACTTTGCTCACAGCGTGAATGGTCCGCTGGGGTCATTGCTGCAAATCTGAGGGGAATGTCTACTAGGGGTATGGACCTGGAGCAATTTTCACCTTCTGACCGTGCGCTTTGGCGCGCGTCCAGCGATCAACTCACATTCGCCCGGCTCCAGACGATTTTGCCCTTCCTTGCCATCGGCTACTTTTCTTACTGCCTCAGCATCGCATTCACCGCCCCTTCGGGTTGGGATACGCCGCAGTTCCGGTTGGCACTCCTGATCGCGGCAGCCAGCTTTACTTTTTGGGTATTTTCGAAACGCGCAACCATTGACCCGCAGTCCGGGAACGCCGTTTCCCTGGCCCTTGGTTTCCTCATTCTCAGCCACAACCTGACTGCGTTTTACTTCAACGGCGACTCCTCTCAACTCACGGCGTTGTCCCTCCTGCTCATTGGAAGTTCCTGTGTTCTCTCTTCCTGGTTCGGATGGCTAGCCGTCGTCGCCAGTCCCGCCGTGGGTGGTTGGATGGCCATCGCCTCCCTCCGGCTCTCCGAACAGGCGTGGTTCGAAGGCTCCGAATTTCTCGCGGCCGCCGCACTTGTCTCCGCCGCCGGACTGCGAATCCGGCTGCACATGTACCGTAAGGCCGCCGGCGCCCGCTTTCAGCGGCAACGGCAGAAAACCGGTGAGCTCACCGTTCGCGAACGATTGGAGCAAGCGGTCGAAGGCAGTCAGGACGGCCTCTGGCATTGGGATCTCCAGTCGAATGCCTTTCACTTCTCACCCACCTGGGCAAAGCTTCTCGGATTTGAGAAAGACGAGTTGGAGAATCGATCCGAGGAATGGCTGGATCGCGTCCACCCAGGTTACCTAGCCGAGATGCAGCGAGCGCTCGCGGAACACCTGCAAGGAACCACCGAACACTTCCGCAGCGAACACCGCCTGCGCCGCAAGGACAACACCTATCTTTGGGTCTCCGCTCGCGGCTCGGCCGTGCGCGACGAAGACGGCCGCGCTGTCGCCATCGCCGGTTCGCATCGCGACATCTCCACGCTGATCGAAGTGGAGAGCCGCGAAATCACCGACGCGTTTTCCGACCGCCTCACCAAGTTGCCCAACCGCGACTTCCTCCTCGCCCGCCTGGAACGCCTGATGGCACAAAAGCAGCGCCAGGGCCACGCCATGCCGTTATTCGCCCTGATGTTCCTCGATCTCGACCGCTTCAAGCTCATCAACGACAGTATGGGCCACCTCATCGGCGACCAGCTTCTCATCGCCGTTGCTGGACGCCTGCGCAACTGCGCGCGCCCCGGCGACATCGTGGCCCGATTCGGAGGCGACGAGTTCGTCGTGCTGCTGGAGCGGCTCCGCGACGGCGAAGAAGCCGTGCGCGCGGGCACGCGTATCCTGAATGCCCTCTCTGCTCCATTCGACATCAACGGCACCGAAGTGATGAGCGGCGGCAGCGTCGGCATCGTTCTCAGCGACGAGCCCGCCAACCACGCTCAGGATCTTCTGCGCTATGCCGACATGGCCATGTACCACGCCAAAGGTCAGCGCAGAGGGCAGCTTCAGATGTACAACCGCGCCATGCAGGAAGAGGTCACTCGCGTCTGCGACCTGCAGAACGATATGGCCCGCGCGATCGACCGCGAACAACTGCTGCTGCACTACCAGCCGTTCGTCTCCACTGCCTCAGGCAAGATCCTGGGTGCCGAAGCCCTGCTGCGCTGGCAGAGGCCCAACAGCGAATTGCTCAGCGCGGGCGAGTTCATTCCCCTGGCGGAAGAGATGGGGATTATCGACGACATCGGCGATTGGGCCCTCCGGTCAGCCTGCGAGCAGAGCATGAAGTGGCAGCGGCTCGGAATCGCCCCGGCGCGAATCGCTGTCAATCTGTCGGCCCGGCAGCTCCAGCAGAAGGACTTCCCCCGGCGCGTCATGAGCATCCTGAGTGAGACCGGCCTCGATCCACGCTGGCTCGAGTTGGAACTCACCGAAACGGCGCTTATGAGCAACCTCGATCTCGCGCCCGCCACGCTCTCCCAACTGGTCTCCAAGGGCATCAGCATTTCCATCGACGATTTCGGAACCGGCTACTCCTCGCTCAACTACCTCCGCCAGTTCAGCTTTCAAACGCTCAAAATCGACCGCTGTTTCGTCGCCGACATCACCACCGACGCCAAGGCCGCCGCCATCGCCAAAGGCCTCATCTCACTCGCGCACAACCTCGACCTCTCCGTCATCGCCGAAGGCGTCGAACGCAGCGACCAGCGCGTCTTCCTCGCCGCCCAACGCTGCGACCAGGTGCAAGGCTACCTCGCCAGCCGGCCAGTCCCCTCGGACCAGATGGGCACTCTGCTTCGAGTGGGCCAAATCCCGTCCGGCCTCGGTCCGTTCGGCTGGCACAATTCAGCCGATCCGGACGCCGCTCATCAGTTCCTGACACTGGGTAATGCGCTCAACCGGGACTACAACCCAACGCCCCTGGAGTTTCCTCCCATCGGCCGAATTCCGCGCGGTGCGATCATCCGGAACTAACCGCCGCGACCCTCTCCTGTAAGCTATACCCCATGTCCTCTCACCGCCCTCCGGACTGGGAACGCCTTGCCGCGACGCCGCAGTTCCGAAACCTCCTGCGCGCCAAGTCCGCCTTCGTCGTGCCCGCCACTGTCTTCTTCTGCGTTTATTACTTCGCCCTGCCCATCCTGGTCGGTTACTTCCCCGCGTTCATGAGCCGCAAGATTCTCGGGCCCCTCAACATCGCCTACGTCTTCGCGCTGTCGCAATTTGTCATGGCCTGGATCATCGCCTTCCTCTACACGCGCGCCGCCCGCCGCTTCGACGCCATGGCCGACGAGGTCGTCCGCCTCAACGACTCGCCCGAAGGGTCCTCCGCTCAATGAACGTACCCCTGCTGATTTTTCTCTCTTTCGTCGCCCTCACCCTTGCCATCACGGCCTGGGCCTCGAAGCGCTCCTCCGGCGCCGCCTCCTACTTCGCCGCAGGCCGCCGTATTACCGGCTGGCAGAACGGACTCGCCGTCGCGGGCGACTACATGTCCGCCGCCTCGTTCCTCGGCATCGCCGGCCTCATCGCCTTCAACGGCTACGACGGTTTCATGTACTCGGTCGGCTGGCTCGTCGCTTATCTCACGGTCTTACTCATCGTGGCCGAACCACTGCGCAATGCCGGTAAGTACACCATGGCGGACATACTCGCCTATCGCCTCTCGGCCCGCCCCGTGCGCGCCATGGCGGCGCTTGCCACGCTCACGGTCAGCACGTTCTACATGATTGCTCAGATGGTCGGCGCGGGCGCGCTGGTCAGCCTTCTTCTTAAAGACTCGGGCATCACCTACTCCACCGCAGTCGTCGGCGTCGGCCTGCTCATGATCGTCTACGTCGTCTTCGGCGGTATGCTCGCGACCACTTGGGTCCAGATCGTCAAAGCCGTGCTACTGATGTGTGGAACCCTCTTACTGAGCATCCTTGTCCTCGGCCACTTCGGCTTCAGCTTCGCCGCATTCTTCGACGCCGTCACCCACGTCCACTACACCCTCAATGGCGTGCCCGTCGAACAGGACTTTCTCACTCCCGGCCTCAAATACAAACCACCCTACGGCGCACTCGACCTCATCAGCCTAGGCATGGCGCTCATCTTCGGTACTGCCGGATTGCCGCACATTCTCATCCGCTTCTATACCGTGCCCGACGCCCGCACCGCCCGCGTCAGCGTGGTCTGGGCGATGGCCATCATCGGGGTCTTTTATGTCATGACCACCTTCCTCGGCTTCGGCGCCGCCACCATCGTCGGCCGCGACTTTATCGCCAAGAACGGTGGCATCAACATGAGCGCTCCGCTCCTTGCCCAGGTCCTCGGCGGCGATACCTTCTTCGCCTTCATCTCAGCCGTCGCCTTCGCCACAATACTCGCCGTCGTCGCCGGACTCACCATCTCCGCCTCGTCCAGCTTCTCGCACGACTTCTGGACCAACGTCGTGCACCACGGCCAGGAACGCGGCCCCTATGAAGAAGTGCGCGTGGCGCGCATTACGGCTTTCGTGGTCGGCATCGTCGCCATCATTCTTGCCATCACCCTCGGCCCAGGCGCTAACGTCGCCTTCCTGGTCGGACTCGCCTTCTCGGTCGCCGCCAGCGCCAACCTACCTGCCATCGTGCTCTCCATCTTTTGGAAACGCTTCAACACGGCGGGCGCGGTCGCTGCGCTAGGCGCGGGCCTTGCCTCCTCGATCGGGCTCATCCTGATCGGCCCTGCGGTGCGCGGCGCGGCGGCCATCTTCCCGCTCGAAAATCCCGGCATCCTCTCCATCCCCATCGGCTTCGCCGCCGCTGTCATCGCCACTCTCGTCAGCGGCGACCGGTCTTCGGAAATCAAGTTCGCCGAACTCCAGGTACGCGGCAACACCGGCCTCGGCGCGGAGAAACCCACAGCTCACTAGGTTTGCGACAATTGAGCATGCGTTTCGCTGCCCTCGCGTGCCTGCTCTCCCTCTCTTTGTACGCCGGAGACTGGGAATCCCGGCTTGCCGCGAACTATCTCGACGCCAAAGAGCAGCAGTGGGCTGACTGGAAGCCCGCGCAAGCAGCCGGCGGTACATGTGTCTCTTGCCACACGAACCTTACTTACCTGATCGCCCGCCCCACGCTTCGAAAGCTGCTGAACGAACCCACGCCCACGAAGCATGAAACCGCGCTTATCGAGAGCCTTCGCCATCGTCTCGCCAAACCCATGCCTGAACCGCCCTACAAACCGGGCTTCTCGGTGGAATCCGTCATCGCCGCGCTTGCCCTCGCACCGGACACCGCCGCGTTTGACCGCATGTGGGCCACGCAGCTTCGCGAAGGTCCGAACGCTGGCTCCTGGGGATGGTTCTCACTCGACCTCGACCCCTGGGAAACCACCGCTTCGCCTTACTACGGAGCCACACTCGCCGCGCTTGCCGTAAGTTCCATGCCAGCCGAGTATCGCGCGCGCCCCGAGGTCGCCCCGCGCATCGCCGCCCTCATCGCTTACATACAAAAAAATCAGGCGGGACAGCCGCTTCATAATCGCCTTGGCCTGCTCTGGTCCGCGCAAGACCTGCCCGGCCTCATGACCAAACAGGCCCGGACTGCGTTGATCGGCGAACTGTGGAAGCTCCAGCAGAAAGACTACGGCTGGACCCTGGAATCGCTCGGCCCCTTTGGCACGCACGCGACAGCGCCGGCCGCTATCCCCGGCTCCAACGCCTATGCCACAGCGCTCGTCACATTCACCCTGCAAAAGGCCGGTGCGGCGCACAAAGACAAGCGCCTGATGCATGCCATCAACTGGCTCGCTCATCACCAGGACTCCTCTACCGGCTCCTGGACCGCCCAATCTCTCAACAAAGTCTATCCCGCGGGCTCGATGCAAGCGGATTTCATGCGCGATGCCGCTACCGGGTTCGCCTCGGCCGCGCTCGCCGAATTCGACTTACACTCAATCCATTAACCCGCCGCTTTTCTCAACGCATCGAGTCGCGGCTTCCTGCTCTTCGGACTATCCAAGCTGAAAGAGCGCACATCGCCCAAAGCCCGCGCCCATGCCTCCGTGCGCGCAACAACTTCCTTTAACGCCTTGTCCGCCTTCCCCCAGCTCGCCCACACAATTTCACCCGCTGCGGGATCGAACTCCCATAAGCCGATCAACCGGCCCCGATCCACAATGCCATTACTCTCCAACTCGCTCAGATGTCCCTCAAGCCGCGGCACGTCGACATCGTCCGCCAGTCCGGCCGCGTCGCGACGCAGCAGGAATAGCGAATCCAGGCTGCTCAACAGCGAATACCGCGCCTCTTTTGGCATCACAAACTTCGCGAATCGGTCGGCATCTTCAGGCAGCAGCCAACGCCCGCTTCCCTGCTCCGCTTCCACCAGGCCAAGACCCTCAACGGTTTCCTTCCCGGCCTTGACGCCGATTCCCGCAAACCCTTGAAACTCCTCCATCGTCGCCGGACCCACCCAGGCAAAGTACCGCCGCGCCAGTTCGCGCATCACCTCCGGCGCCGGCCGCGGCTTCTTCGCAAACGGTCCCGGCTTCCAACGGGCATACCGGTAGCGCTGCGTGTCGAATCGTCCATTCAGCGGCACTCGGCGGATCTCACCTGCCAATTGCAAACGTCCCAACGCAACGGGAAGCGTCGTCGCCATGCCTTTTTTCACACCCTCTGGTCCGAAATTACGCACCAGCTTCCCCAGCGCCTCGCGCAGTTCCTCCGGTGTCCGCTCGCCCTTTTCCAATTCCCTCACCACGCCGTCGCAGAGCTTCGCAATCTCCGGCTCAGTCGCTCCCAATTTGATCGCAATTTTCAACTCGGCGTTCTTATCCACAGCCTGCGCGCATTCCAGCCCGAATGCGAAATCCTCAGCGCCCAGCACGTATGTGCACCCACGCGCGCTAGGCAGTTCGTACAACTCCATACGCGCCGCCGCCTGGTCCAACTCCGCGCCGGTTGCCCCGCAACGGGCAAATAATGTCGCATATGGACCGGCGCCGCCCACAGACCGCGCCCATCCCGTCTTCGCCAATATCCCGCCCATTCCTGCCTTCGCGACCGAACCGTCCAATCCCTGCTTTGCCCACCACCATGCCCTTAGCTTCTTCGAATCCATACGAAAAAGCATAACTTGCCCGCAAACAGTTGCAACAGTTAGCCCCCCTACCGCATCCTAGTGAGGTGCACGCTCGAGACGTTATCGGCGCCTGGGGCGCAATTCTTTCTGGCCGTCCCCCAGTACTTTCCATCGAGGTGACGCGCGAATGCCCGTTGCGCTGTCCCGGATGTTACGCCTACGAGCCCGACCACATCGCCGGACACGCAGGTCTCCGCACGCTCGCCGACTATAAAGGCGACACTCTCGTCACGCGCGCTCTCGAGTTGATAGACCGGATCCGCCCGCTTCACGTGTCTCTCGTAGGCGGCGATCCGCTGGTTCGCTACCGCGAAATGGAAGCCCTCGTGCCGCAGATCCTGGCCCGGAATATCCATGTGCAACTCGTCACCAGCCTCTTCCGTCCGCCCGCTCCCGAATGGGCGGCCATGCAGCGCTTGACCATCGCCGTCTCCATCGACGGCCTTCCCGCCGAACACGACGTCCGCCGCGCGCCCGCCACCTACGAGCGCATTTTGAAGAACATCGCCGGCAGCCGCATCACCATCCACTCGACCATCACGTCGCAAATGGTCTCGCGTCCCGGTTATCTCGAAGAGTTCGTGGCCTTCTGGTCGCTGCGCCCGGAAATCCAGCGCATCTGGTTCAGCATATTCACGCCGCAGCGCGGCGCCACCGACCCCGAAATCCTCTCACCGGCCCAGCGCATACTAGCCGTGCAGGAATTGACAGAGTTGCGTCTCCGCTTCCCCAAGCTCGATATGAGCCCGCGCATGCTTCCGGAGTTCCTCAAGCCGCCCAAATCACCAGACGAGTGCATCTTTTCTAAAGTCACCGAAACGCTTTCGGCCGACCTCACCAGCCGCGTCACGCCCTGCCAGTTCGGCGGCGACCCCGACTGCTCCCAATGCGGCTGCATCGCCTCCATGGGTATGTCGGCCATCGGCCACTACAAGCTCGGCGGCATCATCCCGCTGGGCAGCATTTTCAAGGCCTCTGTGAAGGTCGGCCAGCTTCGCGCCCGAGGCAAGCGCTCGACCGCGCCGGCCGTCGGCGCTCAGCCCGCCTGACGCCGCCCGCGCAGGAACGCCAATCCGGAAGGCGCGGTCGCAATCTAGATCGCTCCAGCACAAGAAACGCCCAAAGTTTCAATCGGCCGCACTCTCTAGCCCATAGATGAAGGCGTCCTCTCGGTACGAGGGTGGAATCGGTAGGCGATAATCAACCCATGATCACTGGCATAGAACACACCGCCATCGCCTCACACGACATTGCCGCGCTGGCCAGGTTCTACACCGATGTCCTCGGCTTCGTCATCAATTACCAATCGCCGAACGCCATCTTTGTGAAATCACCTAACGGCGTCATGCTGGAACTCATCCACGCAGACGAAGACCGTGGACCCCAGACGATGAAGACCCAAGGAATCCGCCATATCGCGCTCGCCGTCGCCGATTTCGACGCCGCGTATCAGCGCCTGAAGGACCACAGCGTCACCTTCCTCGCCGAGCCGCAGGAATCCAAGGGCAACAAGGTTGTCTTCTTCGCCGACCCCGACGGCAACTACCTCCACCTTCTCTATCGCGCGACACCTTTGCCATAGACTCCCGTCCTTCTTTTTATGCTTCGCCTGCTCACACTCACGCTCGCTGCCGCGCTGACTGCACACGCCGCCCTCGACGACTGGCAGAATCTGCAAGCACTCCGGCCCGGAGAGCGCGTCTGGATCATCTACCGCGACGGCAACTCGACTCGCCACCGCACAGCCACGGCCGCCTCATGGACCGAGAGCGCCCTGACCATTCGCCACAAGCGCTCGGAGGTCGTCATTTCACGCGCCGATCTGGTGAAGGTCTCCACCTACGCCGGGAAAAGCCGCGCCAAAGGAGCGGCGATGGGTGCTCTCATCGGAGCTGCGGCGGGAGCCACGTTTTTTGGAGTAGCCGCGGCAACCGACGACTTCTTCAACGACTCGATCGCACTGGTAGCGGCAGGCGGCGCAATTCTCTTTGGGGGCGTCGGCGCGGTCGTTGGCCTCGCCGCTGGCAGCACAAAGACGCAGACGATCTATCAGGTCAAGTGACCACTGCCCCCGCCTACACGCGCCACAGCATCACCGGCCGCCCGCCCACGAGGATGCGCTTCTCCGGCTTCCAATCGCGCATATCAAACTGGTGCGACACGATCCGCGTGCCCGGCTGAAGCTCTTTCTGCAGCTTCGGCCGCAGCTTCACATTCACGCTCGTCAGCAAATAGAGCGTCACCACCGTCGCCGCGCTGATATTGGCGGCGAACATATCCTGTTCGATGATTTTCACCTTGCCGCTCACGCCGTTCTCCGCTACAAAGGCGTTCGCTTCCTTGACGCGGTCGGGATCGATATCGATCCCCACGCTGTTTGCCCCAAACTTCTTCGCCGCCATCACGACGATTCGCCCATCGCCGCAGCCCAAATCGTAAACGGTGTCGCTCGCCGAAACCTCGGCCAGCTTCAACATGGCTTCGATGACCTCGTCGGGCGTGGGCACAAACGGCACCTCGCCTTTTCCTTCGATGTACTGCCCGCCCGCCGGAACCGCCAGCGCCGGAAGCATCGCGAGCAAGGTTCTTCGCTGCATCATGACGAAATTATAGGCGCGCCAATCGGTCTACGCCAGCACACGCAGCCAGCGCCGATAGGCGGCAAATTCCTCAACGAGTATGTACTCCAGAATGAGCATCGAAGAAACCCACTGGTCTGGCAGCGTCACCCATTCCACGCGCGTCTTCCACTGATAGAACCGCAGACCCGAGTCAATCGCAAACAGCACCATAAATCCGGCACCGGCCCACCGCAAACGGGACCTCCCGCGGTCTTCCATAAACGCCCAGGGATACCCTTTGAAGCGCACCTTAGTGAACCGGGCAAGCAGCAGGAAACTATACGTGCACAGCACCATCATGGTCGCTGTCGCCAACAACTGGCCCAGCAAGCCCGGCCGTCCGCCCGTCAACACCGAGCGGAGATACTCGAACACACCGTAGGCAAACAGCATCGCCGCCACCCAAAACAGGACATTCGCTTCTCGTATCTTCCGCTCCCGCATCCCCTCAGCCCCCGCGCTGCCTCTTGATCTCCCGCAGCCGCAACTGCAACTTCGCCCGCTCCGCCCCAGCAGCCGGATCCCGCGCGAGATTCTTCATCTCCTTCGGATCGGCCTGGTAGTCGTACATCTCCATACCCTCTTCCCCCTCGTTCCACTCGGTGAACCGATAGCGCTCGGTACGAATCGAATAGCCGGTGACTACCTTCCCCTTCGCCTCCGCCGCCCCACGACGGATCTGGCTGACCGCCGGTGTATCCCACGCGGCTTTCGAATTCTGCAGCAGCGGCCGCAGGCTCTTGCCCTGCAGCGTCGAAGGCACATTCGACAGTCCACACAAATCGGCCAGCGTCGGATACAGATCCAGCAGCTCCACCGTCCGCGCGCATCCGCCCCCTGCCTTCACACCCGCGCCGGCCATAATCATCGGCACCCGCGACGCCGCTTCGAACACCGTC
The DNA here is from genome assembly GCA_040007195.1 of Acidobacteriota bacterium. GTDB lineage: Bacteria > Acidobacteriota > Terriglobia > Bryobacterales > Bryobacteraceae > JAFLBB01. The sequence continues at coordinate 11,661 of JBDTVQ010000134.1, forward strand.
TGCTTCATCCACTGCCCGTGCTCGCCCGTGCCATAGCCATGATCGGACCAGAACACGACCACCGTGTTCTCCAGCAGTTTCAGCCGCTCCAGCGCCGCAATTAACCGCCCGACGTTTGCATCGACGAAGGAGATCGACGCATAGTATGCCTGCAGCGCCTCCTGTTGCTGACGCCGCGTCATGCCCCAGTTCGGCGGGTTCGTCCAATAGGCCCACGGAGGCGCAATCCGGTCTTCACCTTCCGTGAAGGGAATCGGCACCATCTTGTCCGCCGGGTACATGTCGAAGTACTTCGACGGCGCGATGTAGGGGCAATGCGGCCGGTAGAATCCCGGCGCGAGAAAGAACGGCCCGTCCTTGTGCTCCTCCATCAACTTGATCGTTTCCTCGGCGACCATGCCGTCCGTGTGTTTACCATCTGGCTCGGGCGAAGCATAGAAACTGATCGACGAACCCGGGTTCTTCCGCTCCGGCGTGTGGTTGGTGAGCTTCGGTTCTTCGTCCTTATCCACGCCGCGCGGATTCACTTTGTGATTCCACGATGGCGCGTCGTCCAGCCCGTCCGTGCCAATCTGCCCCGGATTGCCGTAATGATAAATCTTGCCAACGCGCGCCGCGTAGTAGCCGTTCTTCTGGAAACACTGCGACAAGGTCACCACGTCCGGCAACACCGTGCGGAAGTGCTTCTGCAGGTCGTAGACCGTGGTCGTGTCCGGCCCCAGTCCCGTCATCAACGATGTGCGCGACGGGCTGCACAGCGCGTACTGGCAATAGGCGTGATCGAACCGTACGCCGCGCGCCGCCAGCTTGTCCAGATTGGGCGTCTTCACCACCGGATGCCCGTAGCACCCGAGTGAATTGTTCATGTCATCGGTGGCGATGAACAACACGTTCCGCTTCTTGCCGCCTTGTGCCTGCGCGGCCAGCGCGCTCGTCATCGCCCCCGCCGCGGTTCCCAGAAATTCACGTCGATTCACCATATCGGGAACCATTCTATGCCGATACCAATGAAAAACGGCCTGCCCCCGTGGGAGCAGGCCGAAGATAGAAGCAGCAGACGACTCGTTAGAACTCGTACCGCAGAGCGAACTGCATCACGCGCGATGGCATTGCACGCTGATACTCGCCGAACGTAGACGCACGGTCCAGTCGCATTTGCGCGTCGAAGAAGTTCACGTTGTTGAACGCGTTGAACGCCTCGGCGCGGAACTGAATGCGATGGCCTTCCCACGGCAGCCGGAAGTACTTCGCCGCCGCGAGATCGAAGTTGACCAGGTTGTCCAGCCGCGTAATGGCGCGCATGCCGGTCTGCCCGGGATACTGGCTCACGTATGAGTTGATCTCGTTCGTGTTGCCGAATACCGAGGGATTGTTGTTCTGGTTGTAGGTCGATCCGCCCTTGGACGTTGTCGCGCCCGGAGCGGGAATCGCAATGGCCGAGTTCAGATAGTTGGTCGGGTAGACGCCACCTGAGCTGATTGTCGTCGGCAGGCCCGAGCGGTAACGCATAATCGTCGACACCTGCCAGCCGCCGATAATCTGATCGGTCCAGCCCGGCACGCCGTTGGCGAATGCCTTACCCTTGCCGAACGGCAGTTCGTACAAGCCGTTGGCCGAAATGTTGTGCCGGATGTCGAAATCCGACGAACCGCGGAAGCCGCTGAAGTTGAATGCGTCCTGAATCACGGCGCCGCTGGTGCCCGCGCCGCTCTCGGCGCCTGATGAGTTGTCGATCGAGTGCGACATCGTGTAGTTGAAGTCGAACGCGAAGCCGTTCTTCAATCCGCGGCGGATGGTCAGCGTTCCCGCATGGTAATTCGAGAAGCCGACGTTCATCCACGTGCGGTTGCCCGCGTTCTGCAGCGGGAACGTCGTGTTGCAGCCCGTCACCATGATGCAATTCGGGAACTTCGTGCTGCGCAGCCGGTCCAGATCGTTCAAGGCGTCCAGATCGCTGCCGCCGTACTCGTCGTAAACGAGGCCGAAGTAGTTCGCCGTCGCGCTGCCGGGGAAGAGGTATCCCGACAGGCCCGGTGCCAGGTTCTCAATCCAGGGTTGCGGAGAGATGATGCCCGGGTTGGCTTTCACCTGCGCCGGAGTAACGCCCTTCAGGAAGTAGTCGTACATCACACCCGACATCTGCGTCCAATCCTGCCCGCTCTTCTGATCCTTGAATCGCGTCAGCGGTTGGAACGTGTCCACCTGCAGCAGGGTCTTGCGGGCCAGGCGGCCCATGTAGCCAACCTCTACCGTGATGCTGCCCTTTACCTCACGCGCGTAGCTCGCGTTCAGAATGAACGAGTACGGCGCACGGAGATTCGGATCAATTCCCAGATAGCTGCCGAATCCACCGACGATGGTCGGAGGCGTGAACGGGAACGATCCCGACGCCGCTGCCGGCAAGGTCGGGAACCCGCCCGCATAGCGAGGAGCCGTTGTGAAGTTCGTGTTGAGCGGCTGCGTCACGGTGGTGGCGAGGCCCGGTGAACCCGAGCGGTCGAACTCCACGATCATGTCGCTGCCGTACCGGTCGTACACCACGCCCGCGCCGCCGCGGAACACGCTGCCTTTGCCCAGAACCTTCGTCAACAGGCCGTCCTTCTGCGGCGAGTAGGCGAATCCGAAGCGCGGAGCCCAGTTGTTGTTATCCCGCGCCCAGTAACCCGGAGCGTCGTTCGCCGCGCCCGAAAGCGCGTAGGTCAGTTTGTTGTTCGTCACGGCGTAACCGGGAATGCCCAGCGCCTGGCCGCCCACGCGGTCGGCGAAGAACTTGTCGATGCCCGGAACCGGCGAAACCTGCACGCCGTTGGCTTCGTACGGCACCGAGTTGTTCGAATAGCGGATGCCGTAGTTCAGGGTCAGCTCACTGGTCGCGCGCCACGAGTCTTGCACGAAGAAATCATACTCGTTGGTCTTAAATTTTCGCGCCACTGGCGATCCGAGCGGGATCGCCGAACCGTCCCGGCCGAAATTGTACGTACCCGAGTATTGGTTCAACAGGCCCAGCAACGCGCCCATGCCGCGCGTCACGTTGGCCGCGTCGGAAAGCGTCAATGTCGAGTTCCCTTCGCGCTGGCGAATATAGTTGGTAACCAGCGTCGTCATGTCCGAGCCAAGGCCGAGCAGGGTGTTGCGCGACATGCTGTAGGACGGGAACGAGTTGATGTACGAGTTCCGGTCAAACGTCATGAAGCGGAAATTGATGCCCGTCTGAATCGTGTGGGCGCCCCTCATCCAGCTCACATCGTCGGCGACGTTCCAGGTCGGAATGACGCGTCCCGCGCCGCGAGCTGCATTCGTGAAGTTTTGCTGCGAGCTGATGCCGTCGAAGCTCAACGATGGGCCCACCGAGCCCGATTGCTCCAGGCCCAGCCGCGTCAATCCCACGTTCAGCGAGTTGATCACCGTCGGTTTCAGAATTGCCGTGTAGCGGGCCGCAAAGCCCTTGGAGTTGTTGAGCAACTTTGAGGTCGGCGCCTGGCCCGGGAACTGGGCCACGTTGACGTCCTGCGCCGCGTCGGCCAGCGTGCCGCGCGCGCTTACGGTGTGCTTGCCACTTTTATCGATGTTGAAGTCCATCTTCGCGACATATGCTTTGTCATCGCGTTTGAAGGGGGCGTTAAAACGGAAACCGTCGAAATT
>JBDTVQ010000135.1:0-15256 GCA_040007195.1 Acidobacteriota bacterium
GTACGAATACGATCCGCTCTCGTTTGGCCCCGATCAACTCGCGCAGGAGGTGGCCGGAGCGGTGCGTCGAGGCGCCGAGACGCCCGATTTCTTTAGCACGCAACCGGCCGCGGACCTTCAGGCAATCTTGCGCGACACACCTACGCTTCCCCTCGAACGGCTGATCAACGACGGTGGCGTGCAGTACGATGCCGCCCGGCAACGGGTCTTCCGCGATTCGTTCTGGAAGGGATCGTTCGCCAAGGATTCGTTGCTCGGTTGGACCGAGCGCGCGCAACAGTCGCTATTGAACGGCGCCGTGGAGCTGTCTGGCCAGTTCACTGGCGGCGGTTTTTGGAAACGGTTCGATCAGGTAAAAGACGGCGTGGTGACGGGCCATGTGGTCAACTACGAACTGACCGCTTTGCCCGGACTGCCGGAGGTGCGAACGGTAATCTACCCGAACGACGCGCGGCCATACTTCAAAAAGGGCGACCAGGTGTTGCTGCTCACCTATACGAACGATCCGTACAAGATGATCTACGACACGATCAAGGTCATCGACGACCAAAACGCAATCGGCGTGATGCATCTGGGCACGTTTCCGAATGGTGTTGAATTGGCAACATTCACGATGGCGCGCCACAACTATCCGTTCGAAAATATGGCCGTGCAGGATCATGACGCGTTGTTCAGCGGTGCGCTAGCAATCGAGCCCACGGTTGGGCAATTGGAAGGTTCCTGGCGAGGGCACGTCACCTACCTCGACACGCCGGACACGAGCTTGCGCAATCAGGTGAGTCCGGTTTTGTTTGAGGCCACCGTGCACGAGCAGGCCGAGGGACTGCTGGTGAAATGGAAGGTTGCAGGACTTGGGATGGACTCGCCCGAGTTTGTCCAGCCCGTCGCCGCGGGCGAATTGAAACTGGTTGGAACCGATACGCTCCTTGGGCGCTGGCGTCCCGACGAATTGCCGCCGGAAGCGGCCGTGCTGCTCTCTGGCATTTTGCAGATTCCGCGCGGAGCTCCTCTGCTGCGATTCGTGCTGAAACGGGCCTAAGGTTTTGGAGTCGAACCAAGCGAGGGGTTCGGGCCGCGCGTTGCGCCCGGTTCGCTGATGGCCGCACGCCTGCGTTTGTTCGCAGAAGATGTGTCGTCGGAGGCCGGTACGACATCCGACGGCGTCGCGCGCCGGAAGCCACCTGTGGATTCGGGTTCCGCGGTCGAAGTGACAGTGGTCTCGGAGGGCGTGCTTCTCGGTCCCAGCTTCGGGACCAGATACCGGCGCCGCATGCGCACTTCGGCGCCGGCATAACGCGAGGCCGCGGCGGAACTCAGGATCACGTCGACATTGCGCTGCTCGCCTTCGTGCGCGTCATTCGGCAGAAGGAAGTAGATCGCATAGCGGTTGCGAATCCGTTGCAGTGTCCGCTCGACCGACGAAGCCTCGCCCAGGCTGAGGCTGTCGCCGCCGGAATCGCGGGCGATTTCATCGGTGCCCGCCGACTTGGTGCGTGATTGGCCCGGGTACTGGCCGCCGCCGGGGATTCGTCCTCCGCCACCACCGCCCGGTCCCCAAACGGGGCCCTGTCCACCGGGAATGGGCCATGTGCTGCCGCCACCACCGCCCGGCCATGTTGAGCCGCCACCGCCCGGCCACGTTGAGCCGCCACCAGGCCACGAGCCGCCGCCACGACGGCGAGAGGGTGGGTATTGCCGGCCTCCGGGCATCCCGCCACCACCGCCGCGCCCGTAACCAGGGTCAATAGCTGGCGCAAGCAGCAAACTCAAGACGGCGTCGGCCGAGGCGAGCGCGCGGTTGACTCGCGGCTCGTCGCGATCGAACTCCGTGCGATCGTCGGTGACGATGACAATGGCCCGGCGAGCATCGGGTCTGGCGTGCAACTCGACATAGTTTGCTGCATCGAGCAGCGCTCGTGTAATGTCGGTGCCGCCGTCGAACGTCTCCTGGCGCAGGAGGAAATCCAACTCATGAACGGCGTCGTCAGGATTTGCGCGGAAGGGCTGGCGGACCCGCGTTGCCCGGTCGAACACCATCACGCCCACGCGGTCTTCTTTGCCCAGTACCTGCAGGGCGCGCCGGGAGGCCCGCGCCACCTGTTCGAGATGCGGCCTCATGCTGCCGCTCACGTCGAGCAACATCAGGATGTCAACGGGCACGTTCTCGCTGGCGAAGTTGCGGATCTCCTGGACACGGCCTTCTTCGCGGAGAACGAAGTCCTCTCGATTTAACCCGGTGATTGCGTCTTTGTTGCGGTCCTGCACCTGAACATCGATGCGAACCAGGGAGACGTCGCTGCGAAAGACCACCTCATCGTCGGCGGCCGGTAAGACCGCCGCCGCCGCGAGCAACACTACACGAGTCCAATGCATTGTGAATCCTGCGCTGGAGGTTATGACGCCAGGGCTGCGCCCGAGGTTTCCGCCATTCCGGCGATTCCAGAGCTAGGCGATTGCAGTGAGAACCTGCACCCAGCCGGGCTCCCGGAGAAAGTCCGGCATACGCGCGCGCCCGCTTTGAATGTGTTCTGAACGGCCGTGCGCGGCCAGCGCCTCTTCGCTTGTCCACTCCTCGATGAAGGTGAATTTACCTGCGTCGGAAAGGTCGACAAACAGGTCATATCGGAGGCATCCGTCTTCTTTTCGCGTGGGCGCGATGAATCCTTCGAGAATGGCGCGGAGGCCGGCTTCGTGGCCGGGTTTGGCGTGAATGTGGGCGACCACATCGATTTTGGACATCCCACCAGACTAGCGCGCGACCGGCGTGGGTAGTACTTCCACTGAGACGGTGATGATCTGCTCGCCGCCGCCCAAGGCAACACCCTTCACCGGCGTCACATCCAGGTACTCGCGGCCCCATGCGAGTGTCACATGCGCGCCTTGCGGACGCACGTTGTTTGTCGGATCGAAATCCTGCCAACCGAATACAGGGCAGTAGACCGACACCCAGGCATGCGAAGCTTCAGACCCGACCGTCTTGTCGCCGCTGCGGAGATAGCCGCTGACATAACGCGCGGGCAACCCGAGCGAACGCAGGCAGGCAATCATGAGGTGAGCAAAGTCCTGGCACACGCCCTTGCGCGCTTCGAGCACCTCATGGGCGGGCGTTGTTACCGATGTGGCGCGCGGATCGTAGTCGAACTCTTTGCAAATTTTGCTGCACAACTCCGCGACTCCGGCAAGAAAGGCCCGGCCTTCGGGGAAGCAACTCCGCGCATAGGCGGCAAACGATTCGGCAATTGGCGCTTGGGGCGAGGCAAGCGCGAACGGCAGCGCGTCGAAGAGCGGACCATCGGGCCGGTCGCGAACCTGATCGCGCACGGACTCCCAAGCGGGCGAAAGCGTCGCCTCCGGTGGTTCGCCGGCTTCCACCTCCACGACGGTTGTCGCGGTGATGGTGAGCGTTTCGTGCGGCTCGTGAATGGAAAAGTAGGTGACCTCGTTGCCGAAGTAGTCACGGCGCGATTCCATGAAATCGGGTGCGGGAACGATGTAGAGTTCGTGTTCCACCAGCGACTGCGACTCGTTCTCGCGCGGGCACAAGTGAACCTCGGTGTGGCAGATGGACACGGGTTCGCTGTACATGTACATCGTGGTGTGAGTGGCGCGGTAGATCATGGCTGTCTATGGTGCGGACAGGCGGCGCGACGTGGCGGCATGGCTAAAGTAGCGGCGTGTCAGCGCTTCGGAGAGGAGGCGCAGGTCCGTGAGTTGGTGCCCGAGCAGCGTGTCGAGCGCCGACCACTGCCCAGCCGGGTCGGGACGCGTCAGTTCATTGATCTCGCAAAGCTGAACGGCAGTGAGCAGGCCGAGGGCGACGCGCGCTTCCTGCGGACGGCGAATCTTATTCTGGCTTTCGGGCAGTTGATCGACGTGCTCAACCAGTTGCGCCAATTGAAAGGCGATGGAGCGCGGGTTCACTTCGTCCACAAGGAGCAAGTCGAGCACCAACTCCGGCAACACAGAGGTGAGATAACGCGAACGATAGGTGATGGTGCTGTCGGCGATGTCGAGCACGGCTTCCAGTACTCCAGCGTCTGCGCCGCAGGGTTCGGCGATGCCGTACCGCAGCACTTCCGACATTTGAATGCTGCGTTCCAACCGGCGGCCGATGTCGAGGAAGCGCCAGCCGTCACCTCGCGTCATGCCCTCCATTACGAGTCCGCTGAAGGCAGAGAGCGAAAGCACGACTTCGTTCAGACGGTCGAGCGCGGTGCTCATGAGCAGCGGCGCGGCCGGGGCGGGCGCCGAAAGTTGTTCGCCAAGTCGGCTTAGGACGCGCCAGGCATCGCCTGAAATGCGATCGCGGAGCAGCCAGGCTACCGCACGCACTTGCTGCATGTGGCGAGACAGCGGGCTGGCCCCTTCGCGGTCATACACCATGGCGAGCAACTCACGCTCGCGCGTTTCGGGACCAGCGCCTTCCAAAGCGTCGGCGGCGAGATAACCGAGCGCCTGGAGAATACGAATACCGGTCTCCACGCCCGAGGAAAGCGACCGGTCGGTCTCTTCGCTCAGCCGGGGCAGGATGGCGCGCATGATGCGTACGGCTAATTCCACGCGCTCTGTGTAGCGGCCGAGCCAGAAGAGATTGTCGGCCACGCGGCTGGGCAAATCGAACGTCGCGCGGCTGATTTCCAGCGGGTGCGACGCCGGCCGCAGCAGCGTGAGGTGAGGAACGGTTTCGTCGCCGGGAACCCATGTATCCTTGCTGCCGCCGCCCTTCTGCATGGAGACGACAAGGCTGTCGAGGCTGGACGTAACGCGCGTCAAACCGCCAGGCATTACGTGGAAACTGTCGCCATTGGCTACGGCGTACACGCGCAGCACCATGTGCCGGGGATGGAGACGTCCTTCGTCCCACACAGGCACCGTTGAGAGTGAAACCTGCTCCTGCGCGACATACTGATCCGGCCGCGCGCGCATCTGTTCTATCAAGACGGCGCGCTCGGCCGCCGAAAGTTTTGCTCCGAAAATGGGCTGCTTGCCGAAGGACGGGAAGGTGGGTTTCACGACGAGATTGGCGAGGTTTTTCTCGACATACTCAAACGGCTTTTGTTGGCCGCACCACCATGTGGCCACCGACGGCATCTTCAAATCTTCACCCAGAAGCTGGCGGCAGAGTCCGGGCAGGAAGGCCGCGGTGGCGGCCGATTCCACCAGTCCGGAACCGAGCGCGTTGGCGATGGCCACCGTGCCCGAACGGACTGCCTGCACGAGCCCTGGAACACCGAGCATCGAATCGCCGCGGAGCTCCAGCGGGTCGCAAAAGCTGTCGTCCTGCCGACGCAGAATCACGTCGACGGGAAGCAGTCCGCCGAGGGTCTTCAGCAGCACTCGATTCTCGCGCACGGTGAGATCGCCGCCCTCGACGAGCGTGTAGCCGAGATAGCGCGCGAGGAACGCGTGTTCGAAATAGGTTTCGTTATAGGGGCCCGGCGTGAGCAGCACGATACGCGGGTTTTCTTTGTGGCTGGGGACGAGCTTGAGCAACGAGTCGCGGTAAGTCTGGAAGAAGGAAGCGAGCCGCTGTACCTGCCCTTCGCCAAACAGGTCAGGCAAAACACGTGAGATTACGAGCCGGTTCTCAAGCGCGTAACCCGCTCCGGACGGAGCCTGTGTGCGGTCGGCGATTACCCACCACTGGCCGTCGGGCGAGCGCGCCAAGTCGGCCGAGTACATGTGCAGATGGGTGCCGCCCGGCACTTCAATTCCGTGGCAGGGCCGCAGGAAATTCGGATTTTCGAACACCAGCCGCGGCGGCAACATGCCCTCGCGCAGCAATCGTTGCGGACCATACAAATCGGCCAGCATCGTGTTCAACAGAGTCGCGCGCTGAATGATGGCGGCCTCAAGGCGCTTCCACTCCGCGCCATCGATCAACAGGGGAACAGGGTCGAGCGTCCACGGCCGGGCGGTGCTTTTCGGATCGCCGTAGACGTTATACGTGATGCCGTTCTCACGGATGACGCGGCGGCCTTCCTGCCAGCGGCGCGCAAGCTGAGAATGGCCCATGCCGGTAAGAGACTCCAGAATGCTGCGCCAGTGCCCCCGAACGCGGCTGTCCGCGCCTACCGCTTCATCGTGGTAGACGGGCTGTGGCTGATATCGCCAATGCGCGTCCAGACCCTGTGGAGACGCTGCCCCTTCCTTCTTCATCCAGGTTGCCCTTCATTCTCTCATTGGAAGCCGCCAGGCCGCGCGTTGATTAACCTTCGAAGATCGAGCGTGAGCGGATAGTCCGGGTTTAGCTCGACCGCCGGCATCGGCATCGGTCCGGGCGTGTGGCCGAATTCGACGAATCGCGCGCCGCGTCTTGCTTCCGCTTCAAAGGCATTCACGGGGAATGTGTCGAAGCTGCGGCCGCCCGGGTGCGCCACGTGATACGTGCAGCCACCGATGGAGCGCCCCGTCCAGGTGTCGACGAAATCAAAAACAAGCGGCGTATGAACGGGAATGGTCGGATGAAGGCATGAAGGAGGCTGCCAGGCGCGGTACCGCACGCCCGCGACCCATTCGCCGTTCACTCCGGTGGCGTGCAGCGGAACGCGGCGGCCATTGCAGGTGACGATGTGGCGGCGGTCCACGAGGCCGGTTACCTTCACTTGTACGCGTTCGACCGAAGAGTCGACGAAGCGTGACGTACTACCGCCCGCGGGTTCTTCGCCCAGAACGTACCAGGGCTCGGTCGCCTGCCGGATTTCCATCTGCATTCCCATGTGGTTCACCACGCCGAGCACCGGATAGCGGAATTCAAAGTGTGGAGCAAACCAAGAGCGGTCGAACCCAAATCCGGCGCGGGACAGATCGGACAGGATGTCGGCAAAGTCGGTGGCCACGAAGTGCGGCAGCATGAACTGGTCGTGAAGGCGAGTGCCCCATTGAATGGGCTGATGCGAGAACGGCTCTTTCCAGAACCAGGCGATCATCGCACGAACGAGCAGTTGTTGCGTCAGGCTCATGCGTGCATGCGGCGGCATCTCAAAGCCGCGCAGTTCGAGCAGCCCGAGGCGGCCCGTTGAGGAATCGGGCGAGTACAACTTATCGATGCAGAATTCCGCTCGATGCGTGTTGCCGGTAACGTCGACCAGTATGTGGCGGAAGATTCGATCCACCAACCAGGGCGGACAATCGCCCATGCCCGGCGCGGGAATCTGGCTGAAGGCGATCTCCAATTCGTAGATGCTGTCCTGGCGAGTTTCGTCGACGCGCGGAGCCTGCGACGTCGGGCCGAGGAACATTGTCGAAAACATGTACGACAGCGAGGGGTGGTTCAGCCAGTAGCAGAGCATGCTGCGCAGCAGATCAGGGCGCCGCAGGAATGGACTGTCCGAAGGTGTTGCGCCGCCGAGCACGAAGTGGTTGCCGCCACCGGTGCCGGTGTGCCGCCCGTCGAGCATGAACTTCTCCGCGCACAGTCGCGACTGGCGCGCGTCTTCGTACAGGTTCGTTGTGTTCGATACCAGTTCGTCCCAACTGTGCGCCGGGTGAACGTTGACTTCGATCACGCCGGGATCGGGCGTCACCTTGATGTTATTCAAGCGCCAATCAAACGGGGGCGAATACCCTTCGAGAACAACTGGCGTCTTCAACGCCGCGGCTGTATCTTCGATCGCCGTGATCAGGTCGACGTAGTCTTCCGTTGCTTGCACCGGCGGCATGAACACATGCAGCACGCCATTCCGCGGCTCTACGCATAGCGCCGTGCGCACGACCCACGGAGCAGACTCTCCCTGCTTGGGCTTTCGGTCGCGGTCGCCTCCGCGGCGGCGCTGGAGGATTGGGTCTTCCGGTTTCACCCGCGCGGGCACGGGCAGCGGCGCGCGATTCGCCATCGGATCTTCAGGATCGATGATGGGTGCATCTTCAGCCGCCATCCACGGCAGGCTCGGGAGCGGCAGGCGCAAACCGGCCGGCGAATCGCCTGGCATCAGAAAGAGTTTCTCGCCGCGCAGCATCCACAATCCCGTCTGCCACTCCGGCCCTTTCAGACCCTGGCCGCGCTGCAGCGGCAGCACGTAGCCCACCGGAGTGCCCAGCCCGCGCTCGAAGACGCGGCGGATGCGCTCGCGGTCGATAGGATTCTCGAGCTTGTTGTCCGACGGGTCGAGGTTCATCGGCAACGTTCGCTCCAGTTGCATGTAGTGCACCGGATCTTCGTATGCCTCGTTCGAATAGCTGGGGTCCACGCCGAGGCGCCGCGCGAGAGTCTCAGCGAAATTTTGGGCATCGAGCGGACCAAACTTGTGTTTGTCGGCCGCGCGGGCAATGAGCTTCCGGTCGTGCCAGAGTGGCAGCCCATCGCGCCGCCAATAGACGGCGAGCGCCCAGCGCGGCAGCGGCTCGCCGGGATACCATTTGCCCTGACCGTAATGGAGCAGGCCGCCCTCGGCATAACGCTTGCGCAGACGGTCTAGCAACTCCTCCGCGCGCAGGCGTTTGTCTTCGCCCAACGCGGCGGTGTTCCATTCGTCACCTTCCATGTCGTCGATGGAAACGAACGTTGGTTCGCCGCCCATGGTGAGACGCACGTCGTTTGCCTGCAGGACGGCGTCCACCTTGTGGCCAAGAGATTCGATGCTATTCCACTGGTCGTCGTGATAGGGCAGCGTTACGCGCGGGTCTTCGTGAATGCGCGTCACCGACATGTGGTGGCTGAACTCCACCTCGCAAGGGTCGACACCGCCGCTGATCGGTGCGGCGGAAGACGGCTCGGGGGTGGCGGCAATGGGAAGGTGACCTTCGGAGGCGAACATGCCTGACGTCGGGTCCATGCCGATCCAGCCCGCGCCGGGGAGGTAGACCTCGGTCCACGCATGCAGATCGGTGAAATCAACTTGCGTGCCCGCGGGTCCTTCGAGGGGCGTTTCGTCAGCCTTTAACTGGATGAGGTAACCGGACACGAAGCGCGACGCGAGTCCCAAATGGCGCAGCAGTTGGACCAACAGCCACGCCGAGTCCCGGCACGAACCGCTGCCCAGCGTGAGCGTGTCTTCGCAGCTTTGCACGCCCGGCTCCATGCGGATGAGATAGCGCACGGCGCGCTGGATGCGCTGATTCAGGTCAACGAGAAAATCAATCGTTCGGCGTTCGCCGAGGTCGACACTGCCGAGGAGTTCGAGAAGTTTGGGGCCAGCCTCTCGCACCTCAAGAAACGGGGCTAGTTCCTTTTTGAGTCCGGGCTCATACGCGAATGGGAAATTCTCCGCGTGCGGTTCGAGGAAGAAATCGAATGGGTTGATTACCGTCATCTCAGCGACGAGGTCGACCTCGACGCTGAACTCGCGAACCAGGTCGGGGAAGACCGCGCGCGCGAGGTAGTTGCTCTGTGGATCCTGCTGCCAGTTGAGGAAGTGTTTCGCTGGCTCGATGGTCAACGAATAGCTCATCACGCGTGTGCGGCAATGGGGAGCGGGCCGCAGGCGGATCACCTGTGGCGACAGCGTCACTAACCGGTCATAGTGGTAAGTCGTTTTGTGATGCAGTGCGACACGTATGGGCATAGAGTTTGCAGGAGTTTGCAGCTCGCCCTGCGACGAAGGAGGGAGAAAGGTATTCCGGTGAGTCGATTATAGCCAATCGCCATTTGCTACGCTGTTTCTTCTCATGCCCGAAACCTTATTAGGCTGGGCCTTGTTGTGCGCGGCAGCTTTTGGCGCGGGAGTTGTGAACTCCATCGCCGGCGGCGGCACGCTGCTCACATTCCCATCGTTGCTCGCCGTGATGTCGCCTGTATTGGCCAATGGCACCAGCACATTCGCACTGTTTCCCGGTTCGCTTGCGGCGGCCTGGGGATATCGCACGGAACTGGCGCGATGCCGCCGGCACCTCGTCCGGCTGCTGCCGCCGAGCTTTATTGGCGGCATCATTGGATCGCTGTTGGTGACGAGACTTCCCGAGAAGGTGTTCGCCGGCGCGGTGCCGTGGCTGCTGCTGGTGGCATCGACGTTGCTGCTGTTGCAGAAGCCTATGTCGCGTTGGGCCGGGGCGAAGCCGCACGACGAGCCGACGCCGCGAGCGCTGGCCGGCATCGTCTTCTTTCAATTCCTCGTGGGCATCTATGGCGGGTACTTCGGTGCGGGTATCGGGATTCTGATGCTCAGTTCGCTCGCCTTTGTCGGCATCTCCGACATCCACGAAATGAACGCCGTGAAAACCGTGCTCGCGGCGGCGATGAACGGGGTGACGATCTGCATCTTCGCTCTTTCCGGCGCGATTGTGTGGAAGGTTGGGCTGATCATGGCCGTTGCTTCCATCGCCGGCGGCTACATAGGCGCGCGCCTGGCGCGAAAGACACCAGCACCTGTTATTCGCGGCATCGTGGTGGCGATTGGATTCGGCGTGGCGGCTTATTCGTGGTTCGGGAAGCGGTAGAGCGGGCTGGGCGTTTTTGAAGGATCACTCGTAGCGCAGGGCTTCGGTGGGCTCCAGCTTTGCGGCGCGCATCGCGGGAATCGTGCCGCTCATCAAGCCGACGGCAAAAAGTGCAACCGTCGAGGCCAGGGCGCTTTGGAGCGAGATGATGAGCTTCAGGTCGGCCTTTCCTGTCTCGTCTTCAAACAGCGCGCCCAACATCGGTACCGTGCCGACCGCCGCTGCGATGGCATAGCTGAGTGCCAGTCCGAGGATGCCGCCCACAATCGTGATGACCAGCGCCTCGGCGAGAAACTGCAAGCGGATGTGCGAACGACGCGCGCCCAAGGCGCGGCGGATGCCGATTTCCTTCACGCGCTCGTCGACGCTGACCAGCATGATGTTCATCAATCCGATGCCGCCGATGCCCAGCGTGAGCACACCGATGAAGAGCAGCAGAGTTTGCAGGCCGATGGTCAGGCCATCAATGACCGGCCGGAATTCTTCGCGCCCGTATGCATTGATGGCCCGCTGATCGAGGGGATTGAAACGGTGACGCCGCCCCATGATCTGGCGGAATTGAAAAATCGACTGGCGCTCCAGATGGGGCGCCACTGGGTTGAACAGGATGATCGGCGGGTACTGCGCATTCCACAGTTGCTCGGCCGCGGAGTAAGGAATGAAGATGCACTGGTCGTCGGGGGAGAAGTAGTTACTGAGCTGGAATTTCGTTTCCATCATTCCGACGATGAGAAAGCGCAACCCACCGATGCGTACCGTTTCGCCTAAGGCTTGGCGGTTGCCGAATAGCTTCTGTTTGGCTTTGGCGCCGATGAAGGCGACGCGGCGCGCATCGGCCTGATCTTCGTCGTTCAGCCAGCGGCCCTCGATCGCTCGTTCGTTGCGGATTTCTCCATAGACGGGCAGCACACCGCGAATGCCGATGGTGTTCACCTTATCGCCGTAGGTGACGGGAAGGCGTGACATTGTTTCGATGGCAATCTGTTTGATGAGCGTGGCCTCGGAACGCAGAGCTTCGATGTCGGCTTTCTCAAAACGGATGCGGCGTCCTGAGCGTTCACCGCCGGCCTGCATGCTGGTTTGTCCGGGCCGTGCGATTACGGCGCCTTTGCCGAACGCCTCGAATCCGGTGACGAGGACCCGGCGGAACCCGCTGCCATAGGCCATCAGCAGCGTTACCGACGCAATGCCCCATACAATGCCCAGCATGGTGAGAAAGCTGCGCAGGGGATTGCGCC
Organism: Acidobacteriota bacterium; assembly: GCA_040007195.1. Lineage (GTDB taxonomy): Bacteria > Acidobacteriota > Terriglobia > Bryobacterales > Bryobacteraceae > JAFLBB01. Next base: position 11,613 of record JBDTVQ010000135.1, read on the forward strand.
GGAGAGCGATCCACGCTTGGATGAGAACCTCTCGAAAGATGCCCATTCCGCTATACCTCGTACCGCAACGCTTCAATTGGATCGATGGATGCGGCCATCGTCGCCGGATAGACCGCAGCCAGCACCGCCACCAGGCCCAGTAGTCCGAGCGAGGCAAAGGTGACGCGCCAATCGGCGATGAGGCCGGCAAAGAAGGCAGGCATCTCCATGGTGTTCACGATGGAGCAAAGCGAAAATGCCATTCCCAAACCGAGCGCCCCGCTGAAGAACACGATAAGCAGCGTTTCGGCGAAGAACTGGCCGACGATGGATCCGCGCGTAGCGCCCACCGCTTTGCGAATGCCAATCTCGCGAGTGCGTTCCCGCACGGCCACGAGCATGACGTTCATTACGCCAATGCCGCCGAGAAAGAGCGTCACCACGCCGACGGCGCCGAGGAAAACTTTCATGCCATCGGTCATGCTGCGGAAGGCCTGGGCTTCCTTGAATGTGTCCCACGTCGGCACGGCCTCTTTGTCGTTCGGATCGAACTTGTGCAGCCGGGCCAAGCCGCGCCGCACTTGAAAGTCACAGACGTCATGCTGCTCAACCGACGCCGGCACGACGAGGAGTTGATCGATCACGTGCGGCTCTGCCGGGGGGGCTTGCGGAAAGTCGCGTACGACGGCGCCGAGGGGAACGAAAATCTTGTTGATGTCGCGGCCGTTGTAGTCCGAGTTCTGCTCTTTGCGATTCATCACGCCGATCACCTCGTACGGAAAGCCGTTGATGGTGAGGGTTTCGCCGAGAGCGGGCTTGTCGCCGAACAGTTGCTTGCGTACGTCGGAGCCGATGAATGCCACGCGGCGCGCTTCTTCCGTTTCGCGCCAGGTGTAGTAGCGGCCTTCCTCGATGTCGAGCGAACGCACGTATTGAAAGGGCGGCAGCGAACCGGTGACCATCAGCGAGCCGGCATTGAAGCGGCTGCGCACTTGTAGGCTGCCGCGGGCGAATTCGGGCAGCACGTGCGCGCAGTCGGTGGCCTCTTTTGCCAAAGCGATGTGATCGGTATCGCGCCAGCGCAGACTCCGCCCCGCCCGCGCGCCGCCCGCCTGCATGCTCGTGCGGCCCGAGAAGATGATGATCAAGTCCTTGCCCATCGTCGCCGCTTGAATCTCCTGGCCTTTGCGCAGACCTTCTCCCGCGGCCACCATCATGGTGATGGACAGGATGCCCCATGCGATGCCGAACATCGTAAGGAACGTGCGCATCTTATGCGCCCAGAGAGTGCGAAAGGTATCGGCGAACAGATCGCGCAGAGTCATCGCCAGGGCTCCACTACTGCAGAATCACTTGTTGGCCGGGCTTCAAGCCGGACAACAGCTCCGCCTTCACGCCATTGCTGATGCCCACCTGCACCGGTACCACGCGCCTGCCCTTGGGCGCCATTGGGTCGGGCACTTCGATCGTCGCTTTCCCCTCGCGCCCGAACAGCACGGCGCTCTCTGGAGCCAGCAGTACATCCTTCTTCTCTTCCAGTACGATTTCCGCGTTGGCGCTCATGTTGGCTTTGAGCAGGCCGGCCGGATTTTTAATCGAGACGCGCACTTCAAAGGTCGTGACGTTGTCTTTTTCCGCGCCCAGTGGCGAGATTTTCATCACCGCGCCTGAAAACTTCTTGTCTTTATACGACTCTACCGTGATGCGCGCGTCCTGCCCGAGATGCACTTTCCCGATGTCGGCCTGATCTACTTTGCCGAGGACGTACACGTCGCTGACATCGCCCAAGGTCATCACAAGCGTCGCCTGCGAGCCCAAGACGAGAATCGAGCTGACCGCATCGCCCACTTCCACGTCACGCGACAGGACTAGCCCGTTCATCGGGCTGACGATGGTCGAGTTCCGCAAATCCTCCTCGGCGCGTTCGAGCGAAGCCTGCGCCTGCGCGGCCTGGGCTTTTGCCCGCGCAATATCGGCGCGGGTGACCGAAATGTTGCGGGTTGCGATGACCTGTTTGTTCCGGGCGACCTCATAGGCGCGCTCCGCTTCTTCGAGCACCGCGCGTGAAATCAGCCCTTGCTTGTGCATTTGCGACGCACGGTCGACGCTCGACTTCAGGAAGGGAAGTTCGGGCGACTCCGCTTCGGCGCGCGTACGTTCGAATGCAGCCTGTGCCATCTGCTCGGCAGCCAACGCCGCCGCCACGGAAGCTTTTGATTCGCGCACGCGCGCATGAAGCTCTTCCTTATCCAGTTCCGCCAGCACGTCGCCTTGCTTGACGTACTGACCATAGTCGACCAGCAGCTTCTCCACGATGCCGCTGGCCTTCGACTTCACCTCGACTTTTACGCGCGGCTCGATCTTTCCTGTGGCCACGACGCTGCGCGCGATATCCCCCCGCTCCACCTTCGCCAGTTTCGATGGATCGATTGAGTAGTCGGGTTTGAGCTTGGCCTGGAGGTACAACCCGCCCGCCGTCAACAGGCCCACCATCACAATGAGCGTGACGCTCCATTTCAACCACCGCCGCTTCTGTCTGTGATTTCCACTTGCCATAGATGCGCTCGTCCTTGTTTGCTGTACGGACTCTGCGGTCCATAAGTTCCGTAAGCAATCACTACGGACGAGTACGCCGATCGTTGGCAGCCGGTTGGTTCCGCTCGCTCACTCCGCGCGTTCTTCCACCGTCACTCCCGTGCGGCCGGGCATGTAGCGCAACAACCGGTTCAGGGCCTCAGCGGGCTCCATGTCCTCGTCGATCTTCATCAACTCGGCGCCATTGCGGTCCGACAGCACCCAGGTGAATCCGGCCGTTCGTGCGCGGTATCGCCTGTTCACCTGCGAATATTCGCGAACAGTCCGGCGCAACCGCACGATCTTCGCCACCTGAGTCCAGGCCGCCTCTTTGCTACTCCAGCGCGAGGTCTCACGCAAGCCGTTCGCATCCGCCCGCAGCACTGTGTGCTTGTGGTCGTAGGCCGCAAATAGAATCAGCACTCCGACTACGAACGCTGCCGCGGCCACTGGCCACGCCAGGAACCTCCCCCACAATATGTCCGGCGCCCGAAAGAGCCCCAGCGCCGCGCCAAACGCGATTACGGCCCCGATCGCCATCATTCAGGCGGAACTCGAGGGGTAACGCAACTCCACCACTTCCCCCAGCGATAGTAGTGGCGAGCCGCGCGCCGGCCCGTTTTCCAGCCGCGCCGCCACGGAGCCGGTTTCCGATCGTCCCGGCGACGGCATCAGCCGTCCATCGAATGCGAGGAAGCCGCCGATTCCCAGAAACAGTCCAATGGCGGCAAAGAACACGATAATCACCGTGTCCTGATAGAATTCCTGCCACAGGTTCACCTTTCCCAACGTGGGCGACTGGGGGTTATACACCACTGCACACCGGTCTCCTTGCTTTACGTCTGGCCACCCGAGCCAGCCGAGCCACCTGCCCGCCCGCTGATTCATGCGTCTCATCGCGCACCTGGTAGTGAACGACGTAGCCGTCGTCAGCTGCCTGTACTACGACTCCGCTCGCCCGCGGCCATGCGTTAAGCTGATTAGTTGCCGTCTGGTAGCGTGTCCAGCCGAGGAAAAGCAACATTCCGCCCATGCCGCCGAACAGCAGCAGGATCATGAATCGCATGGAGGGAGTCCAGCCCACTTCCGGG